>JANPMI010000054.1:0-6099 GCA_031422725.1 Chitinophagaceae bacterium
TTTACCCGGCCGGGATCGCCTACAGTAATGATGGTGCCAGCCATTTCTTCGGGCCGCAGGTCAAGATGATAAATAGCGCCACGGGAATTAATAATCAGTTCCGATTCTGCAATACGACTCATGTTTCGGGGTTTGTGTATAAAGAAATAGAGTAAAAAATGTATATTTGCAATCTTTCAGATTCAAATCTAAAATGTAAAATCTGAAATAGAAAATAAGAATGGTCCTGTGGCCGAGTGGCTAGGCTCAGCTCTGCAAAAGCTGCTACAGCGGTTCGAATCCGCTCGGGACCTCTGGGGTTGTCAGCAATGACAACCTTTTTTATTGTTCAATGTAAACTCTTTTGCCATTCAGCCGGCTTAATGAGTCGAGTATTTTAGCCGTGTCGGCAGGGGATGCAGGCAATAACATGAATATTTTATAGGAGAGGGAATCTTTTGTTTCCATTTGAACATTCCATTGAAAATTTTTTAACCGGTTAAAGCGGCCCAAAGCCCTGCCGGCATTGGACATTTCAAGAACAAATTTGTAACTCCCGGCGGGAATAACAGTTTTTGTTATATCAGCAATGCTGTCCTGCTGATGTTGTACAGTATCATTTATACTAACTGGAAGTTTTTCATTTTCCCTGGTTTCATCAAGAACAGTTTTACTATCACTTTCCTTTGTTTTTTTATACATGGTGTAGCCACCCCAGACAGCGAGGCCAATGCCGGCGAGTAAGAGCAGCATAGCAGCAATTCTTTTCCAGTTAATTTTAGCTTTTCCGGGATAAAAAATCTTTTTGTAATCTGTGGATGATTCTTCTGTGGAAGCAGCAGCTGATATTTCTTTTGAGGGATAATTTTTCAGTGATTCCGGTACTACCTGGCCTGGTGTAAAAGAATATTCGCCGGACCTCATTTTTGACAAACTGCCAACTCCTTCAAACAAAAAAGGCTTGCCAATATTCAAAAACTGTTTTGCCTGTTCGAGATAAGAATCAAGATCGGCGGCGGCTAATGCTTTTATTTTATTTGTGTGGGAAGTGATATAATCAATCAGTTCAGGTACTTCTTTTATGGTGGTATCATTTTGAAAGGAAACACCTTCAATATTAACAGGTTTACCCTGTTTCGCCGGTTCTTTTTCTGCAAATAACGAATCATCAAGCAGGAATGTTCCAATACCCGGAAGGGATAACCGTTTGTGCAGGTAAAGATACTGTGTAAGAAGCGGTGCTAATTTCAAGGTTTTTCAGGTTGTGGTAACGCAATATAGATATTTTGTTCCGCAGGTACAAGTGAAGAATGACGTAGTAGTTTAACTTCGCATCAATTATGCTTACAAAAGAAGAAAAAGATTTTTTTAACTACTGGGAACAAAACAGGTTGCGTAAAAAAAAAATATGGCGGCAGTTAGCTGTTGGTCTGCCGTTAGGAGCAGCATTTGCAGGGGCCATTCTTATTAATGTCTATTCAGGCTGGAATGCGGCAGGAGCTTATTTAAAGCATAATGCTGAAAGGCTACTGATTGTAATGGCTGCTGTACTGCTGACAGTGATTTTCATTGTCATCTTTTCTGCCCGCCACCGCTGGGATATGAATGAACAACGGTATAAAGAATTGATGGCTAAAAAAGATAAACCTTAAATTTGCAACTCATTTGCAGCAAAAAGGACAATGATAAGGTCTATAACACAGATTGCAGAACAAAACAAAAACAATGAAAAAAACAATTTCTATTTTATTCCTTTCTTTATTACTGACAGGTGCAGGCAGTTGTATCAAAGACACCGGATGCCAGGACAAAACGCTGATAAGTGAGCAAGCAGCCATTACCGGGTATGCAACTGCAAATGGAATTACTGCTACGGCCCACAGCAGCGGGATCTATTATGAGATTATAAATCCAGGCAGTGGTGCTACAGCTAATCTCAGTTCAACAGTTAAAGTTAATTATGTAGGTAAATATGTTTCAAACGGAACAATTTTCGATCAGACAACAGTGGCTACCGGACCTGTTTCGTTTGTTCTTGGCGGAGTAATACCGGGCTGGCAACTTGGAATTCCTTTAATACAAGAAGGGGGAAGCATAAAACTTATTATTCCTTCATCACTTGCATATGGTTGTAGCGGCCGAAGCCCTATCCCTTCCAATGCTATACTTTATTTTGAAATAGAGTTGCTTGATGTTTTATAAATAAATGGCTGAAACTATCTGCTTGTCTTTAACCCCGGTCATGCGCCGGGGTTTTTAATGGATACTATGTAGCTTTAGCAGGATAGTAATTGTATTTTTGTCATTAAATCGTTCACTTTGTCACACGAAGCCATTTCAGTCTTTGATATTTTTAAAATTGGAGTTGGGCCTTCCAGTTCGCATACACTCGGCCCCTGGAGAGCTGCGCAACGGTTTGCACAAACACTGCAACAGAATAATATTTTGTTTGATGTGACGGAAGTAAAAGTGCTGCTCTATGGTTCGCTTGCCAAAACTGGCAAAGGACATGGAACTGATGTGGCGGTTCAGTTAGGCTTGTGTGGTGATGACCCGGTGACATTTGCCGTGGATCAGATTGCTGCAAAGATTAACGACATAGCTGCTATGAAAAAAATAGTATTGCTGGGTTTGCATGAGGTGGATTTTGACCCGAAGGAGAACATTGACTTTTTAATAACTGAATCACTGCCTTATCATCCTAATGCGCTGACTTTCCTGGCAACAACCAGGAAAGGAGACTCCATTGCTGAAACTTATTATTCCGTAGGTGGGGGATTTGTGGTAAAAGAAGGAGAGGATAGTTCAGCAAAAAATGGGATACAATTACCTTTTCCTATTAATGATGCGGATAATTTGTTGCACTGGTGTATAAAAACCGGCATGTCCATCAGTGATATTGTACTGGAGAATGAAACAGCATGGCGTAGCGAAAAAGAAACAAAAGAAGGGGTTCTCAATATCTGGCGGGTGATGAAAGAATGTATGTACCGGGGTGTACATACAAAGGGAACATTGCCCGGCGGATTGAATGTAAAACGCCGTGCGGCTGAACTGAATAAAAAGTTGATTGGTAAAAAAGAATACACTGATTATGATTCGTGGCTCACAACTATCCGTTCCGGGGGCAATGATTTTAAATACACATTAGATTGGGTGAGTTGTTTTGCACTGGCGGTAAATGAAGAAAATGCCTCGTTTGGCCGGGTGGTTACGGCGCCAACCAATGGTGCAGCAGGAGTGATTCCGGCGGTGCTACAATATTATATTGCGTTTTGCGACGGTAACAAGGAAGAAAAAATCATTCCCTTCCTGTTAACGGCTGCGGAAATAGGAAGTATTTTTAAAAAAGGGGCCACCTTATCAGCGGCTATGGGCGGATGCCAGGCAGAAATAGGCGTATCATCGGCTATGGCTGCTGCGGGATTGACGGAATGTATGGGCGGCACACAAAAACAGGTGATGATGGCTGCGGAAATTGCCATGGAGCATCATCTGGGTTTAACCTGTGACCCGATTGGCGGCCTGGTGCAGGTGCCTTGTATAGAAAGAAATACGATGGGGGCCATCAAAGCCATCACAGCTTCTCAGTTAGCCCTGCAAAGCACCCCTGATTTTGCCAAAGTATCGCTGGATGCAGTTATTAAAACCATGTGGGACACAGCCAAAGACATGGATTATAAATACAAAGAAACGGCAGATGGGGGATTGGCAGTGAATGTGCCCCTTAGTTTACCCGAGTGCTGATCTTTCCTGATAATTTCCCGCCTTCAATAAGTAATTACAAAATTTCAAAATGCCGGCATTAATAAGGGAATAATTTTCCGGTATCTTATTGTTTTTAAAACAAATGAATTCGTAATTTTATCTTCCTCATAAAAATTCACTTCAATAAACTTCTTAAATCAACCTGCTATGGCTACTAAAAAGAAATCTAAAAAGCCTGCCCGCCGGGGTGGGAAATCCGCAAAGTCAGCTCCAAAAAGAAAACCGGTGTCTAAAAAGCTTGCCCGCCGTGGCGGGAAAATAACCCGTAAAAAAGCTGCGCCAAAGAAAAAAGCCGTTAAGGTGAAGGCAAAACGTAAACCGGCAGCCCGAAAAAAAGCAGCACCTAAAAAAGCGGCTCCGAAAAAAATAGCGAAGAAAAAAACGGTTAAGAAAAAAGTGGTGAAGAAAGCGGTGAAAAAAACAATCCGTCCTGTGGGCATAGCAGTGAAAAAGAAACCGGTGGTAGCAAAGCCGGCAGCAACTAAAAAAACTACCTGGCCTCAGGATGAGAAAAGTCCGGTTAAAAAAGCAACTGTAAAGATTGAAAAACCGGTTGTTGCTCCCATTGTTGTGGAAGAAGCAGTCGAAAAAACTATTATGCCAGAGACGGTGGCATCCGTTCAGGATGACAGGGATGCAGGTGCAGACACACTAAAAGAAGGAATAGCAGAAACGGAGGACAATAAAGATGGGAGTAATGGGGTGATGATGTAAATGTTCTATAGTGTTTATAGTAGCCGCCTTTTACAGGGCGGCTTTTTTGTAAATATTCCTGTAGTTTTTAGGATTATTTTCAGGATTAATTCATCCCTACATTCACTTCCGCATTTAAATCACGATAGTTTTTTATTTCATTGTATAAAGTATCTCTCTCTACCGGTATTCTTTTGGCTTGTTTAATCAATGTAACCAATTCTGCCGTCGTCATCGAAGGGGTTTGTTCTTCAGAACCGGCCATGCTGTATATTTTGGTGGTGTCATCAATTGTTCCATCTATATCATCCACACCAAAGGAGAGAGCCAGTTGTGCATTCTGCCGGCCCAGCATAGGCCAATAAGCTTTTAAGTGCGGAAAGTTGTCTAAATAAATTCTTGCAATAGCATAAGTCTTCATGTCTTCCACCACACTGCTCTCCGGAATATGGCTCATGTCGTTATCCTTGTTGCGGAATTTCAGCGGGATGAATGTATTGAAGCCAAAGGCCTGTCCCGAAGCATTGAGGGATTTATCCTGTAATTCTCTTAGCCGTCTCATGTGGTCAATACGGTGTTCGTATTTTTCAATATGTCCAAACAGCATCGTGGCATTGGAATGTAAGCCAAGTTTATGCGCCGTTTCATGAATCAGCAGCCAGCCATCAGCATCTACTTTATCCGCACAAATTTTTTCCCGTATCTCCGGGTGAAAAATTTCTGCGCCACCACCGGGGATACTATTTAACCCGGCTTCAATCAAAAATTTTAATCCTTCTTCCACACTCACTTTTGCTTTGCGGAACATATAATCATATTCTACTGCTGTAAAAGCTTTGATATGTAAGTCGGGACGATGAGTTTTTATAGCCTTTAATAAATCGGCAAAAAATTGAAGGTTCATTTTAGGATGAACGCCACCAACAATATGCACTTCAGTAATTGGTTGGCCGTCATATTTTTTTACTATATGCAGCATTTGCTCTATGCTCATTTCCCAGCCTTCTTCACGGTGAGCATATAATTTACTGTAGGCACAAAAATTACAACTGAACACACATACATTCGTCGGTTCTATATGAAAATTGCGGTTGAAATACACTTTATCACCGTTCTTTCTTATCCTCACTTCATTGGCGAGGCTGCCCACAAAACCGAGACTGGCTTTTTCAAAAAGCAGTAATCCTTCTTCATCAGTAATGCGTTGCCCGGCTTTTACTTTGTTGGCTATTTGTTGCAGTTCGACAGAAATACCGGTAGTAGCTATCATGTTTTAAATAACAATTTACTGGCGGTAAAGTTACGAAGCAATGCAGGATTTATTTGCTACGACTTGTCCCGACTTTTCGGGAAAGACACGAAGGCTCAAAGGAATTGCTCATAACTTTATGTCTTTGTGCTTTCTTGGCAATGATTTACAAATATTTAAAATCCTTATCTTCCCTTTTAAATGTTTTTATTAATCAAAAAAACAGGCTTATGAGTATCAAATTAAGATTGACAATTATGAGCTTCCTTCAGTTTTTTGTCTGGGGTGCCTGGCTGATAACAATTGCAACCTACTTTTTTTCGACCAACATGGGCACCGGTGCACAATTCGGCAACATTCCGACGGTGAAGAAGAATTTCCAGGAGTGGGTGTTCCGCAAGCAGGCGGGC
>JANPMI010000055.1:0-20958 GCA_031422725.1 Chitinophagaceae bacterium
GGAAGCTACCATCAAAAAGTAGAACCTTTAGGCTGGGATGATTTTCTTTTCACCAAAAAAGAATATACAGACACCGGTGTGCAGATGGATGCAGCAGGGATTATCAAAAAAACAGAGAATACCAAAACCATTTATGGTGTAGTCTGGCTTTTAATTGCTTCCATTTCAGTTGCCATGATCAGCCGAATCGCTAAAGCTTTCCAGGATTATTTTCTAAGCCTGATTACACAAAAATTTGGCGCCACTATTTTTACGGCGGGGCTGCAGCATGCCATGAAATTACCTTACCAGGAGTTTGAAGATGCAAGAAGCGGCGAAACGCTTAGTGTGTTGCAGAAAGTAAGGATAGACACGGAGAAATTTGTATCCTCCTTTATTAATATCCTTTTCCCGGTTATCGTAGGGATTGTTTTTGTAGCCGTGTATGCCACCACTATTCACTGGAGTCTTCCTTTGGTTTATTTCGGAGGCATCTTCCTATTGACAATCATTTCCAACCTGCTGAGCAAAAAAGTGAAAACGATTCAGAAAAAAATAGTGGGGCAGACAACTGCGTTAGCAGGCGCCACCACTGAGTCGCTCCGCAATATTGAGCTGGTAAAAAGTCTTGGGCTTACTCAGCAGGAAGTATCCCGGTTAAATAAAAACACCTTTAAGATTTTGGGGCTTGAACTGACTAAGGTAAAACGTATCCGCAGCATCAGCTTTGTGCAGGGAACTTTTGTCAACACACTCCGCCAGATTATCCTGTTTTTGTTGATGCTATTCATTTACCAGGGGAAGATGGATGCAGGGCAAATAGTAACGATGCAGATTTTTTCCTTCTTTGTATTTGGCCCCCTGCAGGAAATTGGAAATATCATTCTTACCTACCGTGAAGCACAGGCATCATTGGAAAATTTTGACAACCTGATGAAAAAAGCACCTGAGCCACAAGCTGCTAATCCAAAACACCTGGGACAAATTCAAACACTGGAGTTTGACCATGTTGGCTTTAAACATCATACCGCCTCCCATAAAGCTATTAATGATATCAGTTTTAAAGTTAAAAAAGGCGAAACGATTGCTTTTGTAGGTCCGTCGGGTTCCGGAAAAACAACCCTGATGAAATTATTGGTAGGATTATATCGTCCGCAGGAGGGAAAAATTCTATATAATGGTATTGACGAAAACAGTATTGACTTTGAAGCCCTGCGTAATCAAATTGGTTTTGTTACCCAGGATACACAATTATTTTCCGGAACCATTAAGGAAAATCTGCTGTTTGTAAATCCGGAAGCCACAGAAGAAGAACTGCGGGATGTATTGGACAAAGCCGCTGCCACGAATTTATTAGTAAGAGCAGAAAAAGGATTAGATACCATGATAGGTGAAGGTGGTCTTAAATTATCCGGCGGGGAAAAACAACGTCTCTCCATTGCCCGGGCATTACTGCGCAAACCAAAGCTGCTATTGTTTGACGAAGCCACTTCGGCATTAGATTCATTGACAGAAGAAGAAATTACGGATACTATCCGTGATATTTCGCAGCAGGGCAGCCAGGTAACTATTTTAATTGCTCACCGGCTAAGTACTATTATGCATGCCGACCAGATTTATGTATTAGAAAAAGGTGATGTGGTGGAGACTGGCAATCATGAAAAATTGTTAGAAGAAAAAGGATTGTATTATGCCATGTGGCGCCAGCAGATTGGCGAAAGAAAAAATAAAATTATTGTAGCTTAACTCATGGGATTTTTATCATTTTTAGGATTGGGCAACAGCAGTATAAAAAATGCACTGCAGAAAGGGGCTGTTATCATTGATGTAAGAACACCGAACGAATTTGACCAGGGCCGTGTGCCTGAATCTGTTAATATTCCTGTTGACCGTATTGCTGCCAACGCCATCAGAATTAAAGAAATGAACCGGCCGGTTATATTTTGCTGTGCATCCGGTGCCAGGAGCAGCCAGGCGGTAAATATTATTAAAGCAAAAGGACTGAAAGAAGTTTATAACGGCGGAAGCTGGCTGAATGTACTGAAGATCGTTAAAAAAATGTAGGCTCTCAGGGATTCACTTTTACTTTTACAGATTTTGATGCTGAATTATATCCATGATCTTCAAATGTTACCCTGACTGTATAATCCGAAACGGCTGTAACCACTGTTGTATAGCTGATATTAAAATTATAAGCCAGCAGTCCATGAATTTCATATTGTTGTTCCTTCAGTAATGCTCCGTTAGCATCGTTGGTTATCCTGATAGTGCCACGATATAATCCAAAGTCATCTGTAATCCGGCCTGTAACATTTATTATAGTTCCGCTGGTATAAACCTGGTCAGGTACCGGGGTATTAATTATTACTACCGGAGCAGTAGTATCGGTCTGGTTTTCAACATGAGGATTACCGCTACCATCATCATTTGTTGGCGTTCCTCCTTTTGAACAGGCGGCTGCCAACAGCACAATAGCCATTGCCACTAAAAAAAATGCTTATAACCCTGTTTCATTTGTGTAAATCTACAATTCTTTTTTTTCACCAGAACCCGGCCACAAGTTTGAAAAAATTCCCTGGTCTCTGAATTCTTCAATATCACTTAGTTCCATTTCTAATGCTTTGGTACTTTGTGTAATTTCAATTAACGAAATAACCAATGAAATAAGAAGGCTTAAGAGGCTGGCAGCAAAAACATACCTTGAAACAACTGTCCATTCATTGTATATGCTGTACATGCAGACCACACAACAAAGAAAACTGAATATCCCAAGCGTCTGCATGTACCTTACTAAACGCAGCCGTAACCGGAGGCTGCGTATCTGGTGAACAATCATTTTAGTTTCTCCTCCTCTTTTATACTCATCGTGTAATTTCCTGACAAGGTTGGCCAAAGCCAGAAAACGGTTGGTGTAAGCCAGTAATAAAAGGCTGATGGCCGGAAACAGCAAGGCTGGTGTATTAAATGTTATTTCCATACAGCAAATGTCTGTATAAAAAAAGTAGCCCGCAAAAGGAGAAGATATCCTACCTGTATCAAAACAATTACTTCTTAGAAAATTCCAGCGGTACATTTAGTTTGACAGAAAAATTACGGCCAGTATTAAACACACCGTTTCTTCCCGTTACCGTATTTTCTGCTGCATACTTCAACCGGCTCAGGTGGTTTTGATAAGCTATATCACTGATATTATTTATTGAAAAATAAATACTGAACAAAATTTTCTTGCTATTTCCCAAAATATCAGCACCGCAACCGGCATTCAGTAAAGTGTAACCGGGAGTGTCAGTTTCCGTATCATAACCGGTGAAAGGTTTTTTCTGTGCAAATGTTTTATCGGCTTCCAGTTTTACATACAGGTTACGCAATGATTTACCTGCTTTCTTAAAATCACCCTTTAACTCACTTACAAGTCTCGCAGCGGGAATAAGCGGTAAATTATTGCTCCCGTCAATTTCAGTATCAAACCGGCCACGGACAAATGAAATGATATTTTCAAAGTGAAGCCAGTCCAATGGATGCGGATGAATATCAACCGAGCCTTCAATGCCCGCAAGTTTTGCGTTATGCTGATCAAACTGAAAAGCAACAATATCATCACCATTTACATTCACCAGTGAATCACCTCCAAAAACAGATGCTAATTTCCGGTAAAAAATAAAATCATTCATCCGGTTATAAAAAGCACTTAAGCCGATGCTGAAATGCTCATAATTGACATCAAGACCCCCGTCGAGCTGCAAACTTGTTTCCGATTTCAGATTCTGATCGCCGTATTCGTAGCGGTTGGTTCCTTCATGTGCGCCGTTGCTGGCCAGTTCTGCCAATGAAGGCGCCCGGAAGCCACGGGCAAGATTTGCTTTCAGCGTTACTGCATCAGTTGGTTCATAACTGATACCCATACTTCCTGAAAAGTTGGAAAAAGAACGGGTAAAGGCGGTAAACTTTGTATTTCCTGCAATTATTAATCCTTTTGAATCAACTGAACGGTTATCAAACCGAAACCCACCACTTAGTGTTGCTTTTTTAAACAATCGCTGCACATAAGCAAAACCGCCAATATCAAAGAGATTATACTCAGGTATCAATACTTCTTCTCCCTTATTCTGATTGCTTTGCCTCATCCCATTTACGCCAATAGTAGTGTGCCATTCCCTCATCTCAGGTAATTGCCATTGAATGTTATAATTGATCGTTTTCAGGTCAAAGAATAAACTTTTCTCATCAGGGCTTTCCGGGTTGCCAAATTCCTGCCGCAGGTTGTTTTGATAGCCGAGATTAATTTTCAACCGGCTTTTCTTAATGGCAAAATTATTATCGAGAATAAATTTATTATGCTGCACTCTTTGTTGGGGAACAAATAAATCTCTTGAATCAAGATCAGCATCCGTAGCAATTCGTTCTAAAGAAGAACCGGCAAACAAAATAAAATTTCCGGTAGCATCATCCCTGTCTCCTTCTGTTAATCCAATCCGCTGATTGAACCGGCTGAAGATGAAATGACTGTATCCCCAGCTTTTATTGATACCGATATAGCCACCAAAATTTTTCTCATTGAAACGGGAGTTCAGCACTTTGCCGTCATATTTATTCTGATAATCACCTGCTGATTTATAAGTGCCATACAAATTCCAGTTAAGCCCATTTTTATTGGCAGCTATACTTCCGTTTACTGCAAACAGTCCATTATTGCTTTGATAGTTGGATAAAATATTTCCTTTTACTGTTCCTTCGGCAACAGGTGTATTGGTAATAAAGTTTATCACCCCGGCCAGTGCATCACTGCCATACATTAATGATGCAGGGCCTTTCAATACTTCTACCCGGCCTACACTAAGTTCATCAATTTCCACTCCATGTTCGTCACCCCATTGCTGACCTTCCTGCCGCATACCTTCATTAATTACTATTACCCTGTTATACCCCAGACCCCTGATAAATGGTTTTGAAATGGCAGGCCCGGTAGAAAGTTGAGATACTCCCGGAACATGACTTAAGGCATCAATGATATTAGTAGATGATGATTGAAGCAATGCCACCTTGCGGATAGATGTCACTGGCACCGGCGTTTTGCGGATGCTGGTGGCGCCGGAAACACCTGTAACAATCACACCCTGGTTTTCTACTACTACGGAAGAAAGTTTGAAATCCCTTTCCAGGTCACTGTTCAGCTCAATATGCTCAACAAGGGTGGCATAACCTGCATGAGATATTTCTATAACATGGTGGCCGGAAGGAATATTGGTTAAACTATATTTTCCATTGACATCAGCCGAAGTCCCGATTTTATCATCGGCAAAATAAACAGAAGCACCGGGAAGTAACTCCCCGGTTTTTTCATCCATTATTTTTCCGGTCATTGTTACTTTTATAACCCCTGCAATTGATTCTACCTTGTCGCCGGAGGTTAGGTTGTTTTGAGCAGTGGCAGTAAAAGTTGTTACAACTGATACAACAATAAAGAGAAGATTATTTTTCATATTATCCGCTTGTAGTTGCAAAAAAGTAAATACAACAATTTTTGGTGATTTTAATAATAGCAACTGAAGAAACACCCGGCTGCATTGCTGCTGGGGTATTGGAAAATTATGCTAAGCCCGCAGGCGGGCCACGGAGAAAGGAAAGAATGGAAGTATAAAAAGGAATAGTTTCTTCATCAATGATAAAAATGGCAGAGTGATCAGAAACTGGTTGAGAACAAATTGGTTGCTCTGCTTCAGCAAAAGGCATTAGAAAGTCATCAATACAGGTACAGTTATAACCGAGTTGCTTACCTTTTTCATTTTCCTGTCCTGGTATTTTAGTGTTCTCCGTGGTAGAATGAAAAAGGTTATGCAGCAATAAACCTGTTCCGGCCTTTTGAGAAAAAGCCAGTATTAAAAGAAATGCTGCGCAACGCAATATGAATGGACGACTCCCCATGCTGATGCAAGATAACAAAATTGCAACATAGTTACATTATTTATTATAATGAACAGAACACTATAAAAAAGATTGAAAGATGGGGACAGGTACTAAGTAATTTCCTGAACCCAAATTCCGGTATATTTTTTTATCTTGTACAAACAAACCTGCTTTCCCTTTAAACCCGGCGCAGGTTATCTATTCAAAACCAGCAATGAAACTAAAACTGATTATTCCCTGCTTATTGAGCGGATCGTTCCTTTTTATCAGCTCCTGTAGTAAAAATGATTCTCCTGCACCACCGCCACCACCCGACCCTTGTATTGGAGTTAATTATACAATTATTTCTACTAAAACAGAAGCAGTAGGTACTTCCAATAACGGTACTCTCACCATTCTTGAGCCACGGGGCGACACTATTTCTTATAAACTGAACAATGGCAGTTATCAGACATCCTGGTATTTTACTAACCTGGCCCCGGGCAACTATATTGTTACTGTAAAAAATCAAAAGGGCTGCACCGATACAACGCAGATCATTATTTTAAACTACGGACCCAAATATGCATTGGTGAAAGAAATTATTATAGGCTATTGTGGCCCCTGCCACCGGAACGGAGGAATGGATGGCGGTAAAAATTTTGATACAGACGCAAGTATTATCAGTAGCTGGGACAGGATAAAGGCCCGTGCAGTGGATAATCTCCCTTCACAAATGCCGGCACCACCGAATGTTCCGCTAACCAATGTTGATAAGCAAAAAATTACTGATTGGGTGAATGCGGGACACAGGCAGTCGGACTAATCATTATCCGTATATCATGTTTAAAGCCCCTGATTAAAGTAACCAGGGGCTTTAAAAGTATTTATCACTATAACAGTTACGGTCTCACCTTCATCATCGGTCTTACTTTTTGTATCACTCCATTCTGCAAACGGGCATAGTAAATACCTGTTGGAAGACCCTCGCCATTGAAAGTAACATTGTCCGTTGTGGCAGTTGCATAATCTTTTTCCAGCAACGTTCTGATAACCCGGCCCAATGTATCAATAATCTGAATCAATGTATGACCACCTTCTGTTTTGAAAGTAATTTTTGTGCTGTCGGTAAACGGATTGGGAGTATTGGTAATCAGGTTATCAATTGCCGGGTCCGGTGGTGGCGGTGGTGTAACACCATTACAACTAATGCTGCTTTTAAACAACGGCAATGATTGCAACTGGCTGTTGATGTTCGGAGGATAGAGTCCTGCGACAATCGTTTTATCCAGGCAAAACCATTTTTCGAGTATGGTAGAATAGATACTTCTGAAATCATACTGCATCGGCACATTATCATTCACAGACGCATTAGCAGGGATAGTTGGATTATTACCCAGCACACCCGTTTCTACCTTTGTTCCAAACAGGAACATAGGTGCCGCAGCCCCATGGTCAGTACCCACACTGGAGTTTGATTTGATACGTCGTCCAAATTCGCTGTATGTCATACCAATCACCCTGTCCTGTATTTGTAAAAACTGCAGATCATCCTGGAAAGCTTTGCAGGCATCAGAAACCCTTTGCAATAAAGTAGCATGTGCACCGGTACTGGTATCTGCTGAATTTACCTGCACGGAGTGTGTATCAAAACCGCCAAAGCTCACCATATAAATTCTTGTCTTCAATCCTCCTTTAATTAACCGGGCAACGATTTTTAACTGATCCCCAAGGCTGTTATTAGTTGGGTAAGTTACCTGCTGGGTTACTGTATTGGCAGCATTGCGGATAACCGTTGAATATTTTTGCGTCTGCTGATTTACCAGCCTGATATATTTTAATTCTTTCCCAGCCGGAGTATCTGGTACCGGGTCAGTTGTTCCTGAAACTAAGTTGTAGAATGAGGTGGCACTGGTAATGCTCATACCCATATTTACTACCGGTCCCTGTGTTGTTAAACTGGTAGTGGAACCAATCTGTATGGCCAAAGGATCAGGCATGGATGTATTGGGATAACCAGTAGGAAAATTGGGATACTCGTAATTTAAATACCGGCCCGTCCATCCGCTGAATACTTCCTGATTGCTGTTGGAAGCACTCATCCAGATATCCGTAGCACGGAAGTGAGAAAAATTAGGCTGCGGATAACCAACTGCCTGTATCACTTTCATGTTACCATTGTTGAAAATATTCTGCATCCCCGTCATAGAAGGATGCAAACCACTTGCACTGATGCCGGACAATGATAAAATCCTGTTTTGCGGAATAGCCACATTGCTTCTTGCATTAAAATAACTGGAATAAGTAGAAACCGGGATCACCATATTCAACCCATCATTCCCTCCTGCCAGTTGAATAATCACCAGTACATGGTCCGTATCAGTAACACCCTGCATCAGAGCCTGCACTAGTGGCGAATCTGCGGCAAATGCTTTTACAGAATATCCATTTATCAATGCAGGCAGCAGGGTAGCCGCCGGAATACTTTTTTGTAAAAAATCTCTTCTTTTCATTTTGCTTTATTGAGATGAAAAAGATGATGTTATGATAATTGATATTCTGACAGGTTAAAGAAATACTGGAACAATGACTTTAGCCGGTTATTGATAATATTAAAATTGGCTGTTGTTGGACTTGCCATATAAGCCATCCAGGCATTGGTCCAGTAATAATCATACAATTGGTTGCTGAGTAATATCTGTGTTTTAATAGCCTTCTTTGACTCATACGACAATTGGTTCCTGAAAACAAATTTCAGTGCATCATCAATCAGGTCGTTGGGATTGCCGGGATTACTGAATTGCTGAACGTAGGGCACCAGGTTAAAAATAACCCTTAGCCCATTTCTTGTATATCCTGAATTGACCATTACATCGGTAAACTGGTTTCGTTTGGGCAATGAATCAGAGTTGATCCAGATTTCATGATAAAGCGGTTCCTGGTAATAAGCCGGCAGACCGGAAACATTAGGAGGATCATGCAGGTTTTGCCCGGTATTGACCATATTGGCATAAAAGAAATTCCACATACCATAGTTGGTATCCCAGTCTGTTAAAGGGGGAAATATCGCATTCATTTCACGGAGTGAACCAATGATGTGATCAGCAGGGCTTTTAATATAACAATTCTGATTTAATACATCAAAGAAATGTTCGCTTTTAAACAGTGCAGATAATACCGGCTTGATGTCATAATTATTATTTCGGAAAATAGTAGCCAGTGGTTCTATTACATTAGTTTCCGTGGCTGAATCAATTGTATAATAAACAAAGAAGCGGTAAAACTTGCGGCAAATGAACTTAGCAACTTCCTGAGTGGCAAAAGCCATATTCAGTAGATCTGTGAGCTCAAGCTGCCCTGCAGTAGCTCCGGTTCTTCCAGTAATAACCGTATTATTAAAGAATGAAGAAAATGTTTTGTTAACTGAAGAATGACGGGTGGGATCAAAAAAAGTAGTATAGTTGGTACCATTGATCCGCCAGCCCGTAAGAACTTTGGCAGCTTCCTTTACGTCAGATTCAGTGTATTGTGAGCCGGGACCCTTCCCCAGTGTAAACAACTCAAACAATTCCCGGGAATAATTTTCATCAGGTGCAGATGCCACATTCAGATAACCATTCAGGTATCGGAGCATAGCGTAGTCCTTGGTGATGGCATCAATCATTTGTTTAAAATTCCCTAATGCATACTGGCGGACAAGAGTATGTTGCCTATAGACCCAATTGCCATTACCCACATCTACAGATTCATTGCCAAAATGGTCAACCCAGAACATAATTAATTTTTCACGGATACTTCTGTCCTGGTTTATCATCATTCCGGTCAACCATTTCTTATAGGATGCTCTTCGCTGTGACTGAACCGTTCCATCGTTATTAATATCATTTACCCAGGTTGTTCCTTGTGCAATATTGCCATCCGGTGTACCTGGCTGGGTTGATGTTGTGTATTCTTTTACAGGAGGGCCGGGTTGCGGAGCCGTTGGATTTAATAATTCATCCACCGACTGACTTACAGACCGGGTTTTAAAATAATCCACATCGGCTTTTTTGGCGCCGAACATGGTCCGCTTTAATAAATGGATGATTTCATTTTCTGTCCAGGCACCCGAATAGGGATTAATTCCTGAAGTAATATGACGGGAAGCCACCGGTTGGGGAGCCGGGAGTTTCTCCTTTTTTCTGCGCTTAGCAGTCAGGAAATCTCTTCTGTCCATAATTATGATTTTGGTTCAGCAAACAATACTGACTTTAAAGTTACAAATTCGTTTAAACTATTTTTAACAAATATTGCTTCCAATACTTTCATTTACAATAGCAAAAGAACCTGTAATTCCACGCATACAATAAAGCAGGTTTCGTTTGAAACATAACCTGCTCTACTATCCTCTGTAAGAATGATTTATAAATTCTCTATAATACCGGCGATGCCCTGCCCCCCGCCCACACAGGCGGTAATCATTCCATATTTTTTATTCAACCGCTTCATGTCGCCAAGATTCTGGATAGTGAGTTTGGCACCGGTGCATCCAAGCGGATGCCCTAATGCAATAGCACCGCCATTAATATTTACTTTAGCAGGATCAAGTCCGGCTTCCCGGATAACAGCCAATGCCTGTGATGCAAAAGCTTCATTTAATTCTATTAAATCAATTTGAGAAAGATTCATGCCTGATTGTTTCAGTACTTTGGGTATGGCGGCCACCGGGCCAATTCCCATAATGCGGGGATGTACACCAGCCACGGCACAGTTGACTAACCGTCCGATTGGTTTCAGGCCCAGTTCATTCATCATCTTCTCTCCCATCACAATAACGAAGGCTGCGCCATCAGAAGTTTGAGATGAGTTCCCGGCAGTAACCACACCACCTACCGCAAAAGCAGGTTTCAATTTTGCTAATGCTTCAATGGATGTATCTGCCCTTGGTCCTTCATCAGTGTCAACCGTATAATTTCTTTTTTGCTTTTTCCCTTTTGTGTCTAAGTAAATTTCTTCAACATTGATGGGAAGTATGCCGGGTTTGAAATGACCGCCTTTAATAGCAGCAATTGCTTTTTGATGTGAGTTGTAAGAAAATTCATCCTGTGCTTTTCTGCTGATATTGTAGTCCTTCGCCACTGCTTCTGCAGTAAGACCCATACTTAAATAATAGTCAGGTTCTTCTTTCGCAATTTTATAAGAAGGCACTGTTTTCCACCCGGCAGTGGGAACGAGACTCATACTTTCTGTTCCACCGGCAACAATGCAATCTGCCATGCCCATTCTTATTTTGGCAGTAGCCATTGCAATGGTTTCTAACCCGCTGGCGCAATAACGGTTCACTGTTACGCCGGGAGTATCAAAACCTAAAGCCCTGGCGGAAATAATGCGTCCGAATTGCAAACCCTGTTCCGCTTCGGGAACTGCATTTCCTACAATTACATCATCCACTCTGCTGGCTTCCAGTTGAGGAACCGTGGCCATTAATGCTTTGATAACTTCCACGGCCAGATCATCGGGACGGTAAAAACGAAAGCCGCCTTTTTTGGCTTTACCTACTGCGGTTCTGTAACCGGCAATTATATATGCTTCCTGCATGATAAAAATTTTAAAGTTGTTTATGCAACTTTATATATCAAAAGTAAATAGTCTTGGATTATCAACCAAAACAGCCATTAAAGTTCAATTATCTTCGCATACAATATGTACAAGTTTTTTCGAAGTATTCTTTTTTTATTTTCTGCTGAATGGGTACATTATTTTTCGATGAATAGCCTGAAGTTGTTATGCTCCCTTGGCTTTAAAAAGATTATTGCAAATGCTTATAACCCAAAAGGCAATATTCAATATTCTCTCGCCTTAGGCGAGATCAATATTCAATTTCCAAATAGAATTGGCCTCGGTGCGGGATTTGACAAGAATGCAAAATATCTGAATGAACTTGAAGCTTTGGGTTTTGGTTTTGTGGAAATAGGAACCGTTACTCCACAGCCACAAGAAGGTAATGAGAAACCAAGATTATTTCGCTTACCAAAAGATAAAGCCCTTATCAACCGGATGGGATTTAATAATGACGGAGTGAAAGTGATTGCAGAACGGTTACGCAGTTGGCAGTCAGCAACCAGCAGCCGGCAGTTGGCATTCCAAAAACAACGGCTCATCGTCGGTGGTAATATTGGTAAAAACAAAATCACACCTAATGAAGAAGCCTGGAAAGACTATGAGATTTGTTTTAAAGAACTTCATCCCTATGTTGATTATTTTGTTGTGAATGTAAGCTCACCCAATACACCGGGGCTTAGAGAATTGCAGGAAAAAGAATCGTTACGAAAAATTTTGACTCATTTACAAACAATCAATGCTGAACAGGCGGATCCAAAACCCTTATTATTAAAAATTGCACCTGACCTGACTCAGCAACAAATTGATGATGTGATTGACCTGGCCCTGGAAATTAAATTAGACGGATTAGTAGCAACAAACACAACCATCAACCGCTCCGGACTTATGACTCACGACTCACGACTCACAACTATTGGTGCTGGTGGATTAAGCGGTTTGCCACTGAAACACAGAAGCACAGAAATAGTAAAGTATATTTGTCAAAAAACAGGAGGGAAAATACCAGTTATCGCTTCAGGTGGTATTTTTACCGGTGAAGATGCAAAAGAAAAATTAGAGGCGGGTGCATCATTAGTACAGGTGTGGACAGGTTTTATTTATGAAGGCCCTGCTATTGTAAAACGAATTTGTAAGAGTCTTATTGAACAATAAGCAATAGACAAAAGGCAACGGGCAATTGCTTATTGCATATTGTCAATTGTTATTAAATACAACACATGGAACATTTATTTACTTCTGAAAGTATTATCAGCTTCATCATTTTAGTTATACTGGAAGTAGTACTGGGAATTGATAATGTCATTTTTGTCAGCATAATTCTGAACAGGTTAAAAGGGAAAAAAGATCAAAAGAAAGCCCGGCGTATCTGGATGATTACCGGTATTATTTCCCGAAGCTTATTGTTAATGGCATTGGGATGGCTGCTCAGTCAAAAAGGAAAGTCTGTGGTTACACTTTTTGGAAAAGGATTTGACCTCGCCAGCCTCGTAATGATTGCGGGTGGCTTATTTCTTATTTATAAATCGGTAAAAGAAATACACGAAAAATTAGAAGGCGAAGATCCGAATGAAGCCGGCAAAAATAAAAAAGGATTATCATTTGGCCAGGCCATTGCTCAAATCATGCTGATTGATGCCGTTTTTTCTTTTGACAGCATCATTACTGCGGGTGGCACGGCAAAACATGTAGAGATAATGATCGCCGCTGTGGTAATAGCCATGACAATTATGTTTATATTCAGTCCAAGAATTTCTTCCTTTATTCATAAACATCCGACACTTAAAATGCTGGCCTTATCATTTTTGGTGATGATAGGTTTAAGTTTAATTATTGAGGGTTGGGACAGCGAAGCGGCCCATCAGCTTAGCCTGAAAAATTATATTTATTTTGGTATGGCCTTTTCGTTTATAGTAGAAGTGCTGAATATGGTAATGAGAAAAAGAATGACTAAAGGAAGAGTGGTGGAACTAAATGAGCCCATGCTGAAAGAAGATGAAATGAATGAATCAGATCTGGCAAAGTAAAGCTGCTGCCACTACTCCCGCCGTCTCAGTTCTCAATCTTGTTTCTCCTAACGAAGCAGGAATAAAATTATTCTGCAAAGCCAGTTCAATTTCTGCAAGAGTAAAATCTCCTTCGGGGCCGATAAAGATGAGGGAATTTTGGACTTGGGAATCGGGAAATTGAAAAATTGATTGTTTGTTTCCTCCGTCACAATGAGCAATGAACTTTTGCTCTGCTGATGATACTTTAATTGCTTTATGAAATTGAACCGGCTCATGCAACGCTGGTAACCAAACCTGCTGACTCTGTAACATCGCACTGATTACTATCCCATGCATCCTGTCAAACCGGAATTTTTCTTTTTCCGTTCTTTCACAAATCAATGGAATGATTTCACTGACACCTATTTCAGTAGCTTTTTCTAAAAACCATTCGAAGCGGTTGGTGTTTTTTAAAAGAGAGATGGCTATGGAGACTCTTCTTGTGCCTTGTGCCATGTGCCTTGTATCTTTCACTTCAACAGTACAATGTTTCTTATGATCGTAAGTAATTGAACAGCTCATTAAATTTCCTTTCCCATCAGTAAGGTTTAATTGCTCTCCCACTTTCATGCGCAACACCTGCACCACATGTTTGGAGGTATCTTCATCCAGCACAATTTGTTTTTGTGTGCTGTCGTAATTGCTGATATAAAAAAAAGGAAGTGCCATAATGAAAAAGTCCGGTGCTGTACCGGACAAATCTAAAATCAAAAATCTGCAATCTAAAATCAGAATGGCGTTTCTTCTTCATCCGGCGGCAAGTCATTCATCTTGCTACCTGTCTGTATAAACACTTTGGCTCCACCCTCCACATCACTTACCGGTTTCCAGTTACCGGGCAGGCCTGTACCACCTACACCACTGCCATCATCTTCGGTAAATTTCTGGATATGCAGTAAAGCTCTCAGTTTGATTGTTTCCAGCATACCGTTACGGTGTTTGGCAATCCTTACAATGGTTTCACCACGGTTATTTTCTCCCATTTCATTTTGGGTGATATCATAATACTCGGGACGATACAGGAACATTACCATGTCGGCATCCTGTTCAATGGCTCCCGATTCACGGAGGTCACTCAGTTGAGGCATTTTATTTCCATCTTTTCCGGCACTCCGGGTTTCTACCGCACGGCTCAACTGGGACAATGCAATAATGGGAACACTTAATTCTTTGGCTAATGCTTTCAGGTTCCTGGAAATATTACTGATCTCCTGTTCCCGATTGCTGTTGCGATTTTCACTGGTGCCACTCATCAACTGCAGGTAGTCAATAATGATAAGACCAATATTATGTTTGTTTTTTAAACGGCGGCATTTAGCCCTTAGTTCGAAAATATTCAATGCTGGTGTATCATCTATATACAAAGGAGCCTGTGCCAGCCGCTGAATACCTCTTGCATAGAGCTGCTTCATTTCATGCTCTTCTAATTTTCCTCTTGCAATTTTCTCGAGCCATATTTCACTTTCAGCCGCAAGGATACGCTGTACTAATTGCCCGGCACTCATTTCTAAAGAAAACAACGCTACGGGTGTTGCTTTTCCGGGGTGCATTACTGCATTGCGGGCAAGGTTCAGTGCAAAAGCCGTTTTACCCACGGCAGGTCTTGCAGCCAAAATGATAAGGTCAGTTGGTTGCCAGCCATAAGTTACCCTGTCAAGCGAAGGGAATCCGCTTGGCACACCTGTTATATCTTCATTTTTATGACGCAGGTCTTCAATCCGCTGAATGGTTTTTACCAATACAGAATCTATCGTATCAAAATTTTTGCGGAGGTGATTGTTGGTGATTTCAAACAGTTTACTTTCTGCATCATCAAGCAAATCAAAAACATCGGTTGAATCTTCATACGCATCACCAATAATTTCACCGCTGATGCGTATCAACTCCCGCTGAATAAATTTTTGCAGGATGATTCTTGAGTGGGCTTCAATATTTGCTGATGAAACAACAGCATTGGTGAGTTTGGTAACATAATAAGCCCCGCCTATCATTTCCAACTCTTCTTTGAAACGCAGTTCCTCGGCCACTGTCAGAATATCAATCGGCTGACTTTTATTTGACAGGCTCTGCATCGCATTGTAAATACGCTGATGCGCCTCCACATAAAAACATTCGGGCTTTAATATTTCAACTACGGTATCAAAAGCAGTTTTCTCCAGCATAATGGCACCCAATACCGCTTCTTCGAGGTCTTTTGCCTGCGGCGGCACTTTGCCATATACCATGGTGCCTAAATCGAGTGAAGATTTTCTTCTTTGCTTGCGGTCTTTGTTTAGGTTAGTCAGATCCATTTCTTGTATGCCGATAAAATTTTAAACCATTGATTTTTTACCAATGACCTTGGGTGCTTCTTCCAGTCTTGTTTTAAGAAATAGTTATTTCTATGTTAGTGGAATGTTTCCGTCAGTCAGATAAGCGAATTACGGTGCAAAATAGTTTTGAAAAAAATTTTTCTTTCTTCACTAATTTTTCACTCCGGATTCCGGGTTATCCACATTTGGTTTTAGCTGCCCAAGGCCATCATCAATTTACCCAAAAGATGCCGTAAAAGCCCGGAAAGATTAGCACAACGGTACAAAAAAATTCCCTCCGGCAGGCAATATTTAACAGCGACCCCGCAATAAGCCGCCTTAACTAACAGTTATTTGTTGTAGTTCTTTCTGCAACCAATTTATCCGTTAAACCGGAAGCTGCTGCATAACAGGTGTTTTAAACAACTAAATAAAACTCTATGCAAACAACAAAACACAGCAGCCACCCTGTTCTCAGCCAGACACAGAACAACACCACCCTTTGGATCGGCCATTTACAAACCGATCCCAATGATCATTTTGGCGGACAAACTTTTAAATGTCCTGCTGATGGCCTGGTTAATAATATCCAGGTGTATTCCTCCACTGTTCACCAGCCGGGTGATGTGGTATTAACACTGCATGAGTTTGATGCCGCCACTAAAACCTGGGGTCCGGCTATCGGCGATACATCTATGTTTTTACAGAGGGGCGATGATGCCCGGTGGATCCGTTTTTACCTGCCACCTGTTTCGCTGAAAAAAGATGCAAACTATGGTTTTCGTTTGCAAACCAATCATGCACTGATTGGTATTGGCGAAGCCGCCAGCCATTCTAAACAGCCTTTTGCTTTCGGGCATGAATGGAACGGGGATTCCAAGAATGAAAAAGGACATTACTTCAGCTATTTTAGTTTGGCGTTTAAGGTGGAGATGTGTGCTTAATGAATGCAGCCACGACCCTTCGACTTCGCTCAGGACACTGATTAACACAGATTTCTCAATACATTAAGGCCATGAGGATTTTTATCTAAAACCCGGTTAGTTACCGGGTTTTCTTTTGCAAAAATACCCCGAAAGGGTTATTGCTGGTTTGTATTTTAATACTGATATTTAAATCTCAATCTTCTCCCCTTGCAAAATAATGACCGGCATGAAAACACGGTAGCCTAAAGGTGCTTCAGTCTTGTGCTGTAGAAAGCAGAGTGCCATTTGCCTGGGACTTTTTAAGAAAGTGGTTTTAAAAAAATCATCTTTTACTGTCATTATAATAATAGGATAGCAAAATTTTAATAGTATGAGTGTTCCCAACAAAAACCCCATCATCAATTGCCATACGCATATTTTTACGGGCAGCCATGTGCCGCCATTCCTGGCAAGAACTTTTGTTCCTGCACCACTACACTTACTTCTTCCATTGAATTTTTTTGTTTTCCTTTTTCGTTGGTGGTACAAAGGGCCAGCCACCATACCCTACAAAGCCTGGTTTAAAAAACTAAGCAAGTGGTATCATAATTTTCAAACCGGTTTCAGTCAACTGGGTTTCATTCGTACAATTATTGAATATTATATAGCCGCACATGTATTCTGCATATTTTATGATTTTATAAAACCAATATTTCCACCGGAGAAAACATTTATATCCAGGGTAGTAAATAATTTTTATACCTGGTTTGCTGATTACAGTTTTTTATCATACCTCAGTAATATATGGGTCAAAATATTAATTGTAGTACTCACTTTTATCTTTCTTCCTTCCGCAAGGAACCTGGTGATTTTTATATTTAAACAATTATACGCCGTACTGCGTAAACTACCGGGAAAAGAAACCAAAGAACTGCTGAAGCGGTACCTTAATATTGGTCGTTATGCTTTTCATAAAGATCAGGGTACCATACTCGGCCAGCTAAAAGGCCAGTATCCCAAAGGTGCCGGTATGGTAATATTACCAATGGATATGGAATATATGGGTGCCTGGCGGCCTCCTGTCCGATATAGAGACCAGATGGAAAAACTGGCAGAATTAAAAGCAAAGAAAACCAATGCCAAAACAATTTATCCATTTGTATTTGCCGACCCGCGGCGGATGGTGGAACTAAAAGAAGAAAAAAGAACAAGAGCTGGTGATAAAATATATTTTGACTGTACCATCACTCCCGGAAAAGTTAAGTTAGAAGATTGCTTTATCAAAGACCTGATTGATAACGATGATAAAGGAAAAAATTTTTCAGGAATAAAAATCTATCCTGCACTGGGTTATTACCCGTTTGATGAAAAACTGCTGCCCCTATGGGTGTATGCTGCTGAAAAGGGTATCCCAATAACGACCCATTCTGTAAAAGGCCCTATGTTTTTTCGGGGAAAAAAGAAAATGGAATGGAACTATCATCCTGTTTTTGAACAGGCCATGGGAAAAGATGATGAAGCAGTGGATGAAAAAAAATTGAAGTGGGAAGAAGATGAAGAAGATTCAACCACGGAGCAAAAAAAGCCAACCTGGTATGAACCACTGGCATTGCCTCAAACAAAAAATGGCGACTTCTGTGCTAACTTCACCCACCCGATGAATTTTTTGTGCCTGCTCGAAGAACAGTTGCTGAGAAAAGTGATAGCAAATGCTTTTAAAAAAAATAAGGATACTAAACTCACATTGTTATTTGGCTATACTGATGAAAATACTCCACTTAAATACAATTTAAGCAAACTCAAAATATGTTTAGCCCACTATGGTGGTGCCGATCAATGGCTGCGATATTTTGAAAAAGATCGATATGCCTACAGCAACCGCCTAACCAAACATCCAAAAGGAATCCAATTCCTGACAAAAGTAAATGGTGAACCCTCCAAAGGAAAAATTGAACAACTATGGAAATACACCGACTGGTATTCCATCATCAGCAGTATGATGCTGCAATATGATAATGTGTATGCCGACATTAGTTACATATTGCACAACGATGCGGAAGTGCTGCCCTTGCTGAAACAAACATTGATCAATCCCAACCTGAAGGGAAAAGTTTTGTTCGGCACCGACTTTTATGTAGTCCGCAATCATAAAAGTGATAAGAATATGCTGGCTACTATGATGGGCGGATTGGATGAAGAAGATTTTAATGTGATCGCAAGGGATAACCCCCGTAAATTTTTAAACCTTCCGGACTTGAATACGCCGGTGCAAAAAATTCAACCATTACCAACCCCAGAAACAAAAACTGAATAACAATTAATTATTAAACCTTTTATTATGTCAATACCCAAACACAGATACCTGCGGGGCTACACGATTGATCCCGGTTTTTCCACCCGGCTTGATACAATGGTCATCAATGAATGTATTTATAAAATAAAATGGGAAAACCTGGAACCCGGTCCTATTGGTGAATACATTGAAGTGATTGACTTTGATCCTGTCAATTATTGTTTTTATGAACCGGTTGCTCTTGATTCAAAAGAATTGCTGGCGCAGCATGGTCTTACCCCCAGCGAAGGGGATGCACAGTTTCACCAGCAGTTTGTGTATGCAGTAATAATGCAAACCATCGAAAATTTTGAAAAGGCATTGGGCAGAAAAATTATCTGGCGTTCAAATCTGAAATGGAAAAATGGAAAGGTGGATGAAACACAGGAGTATGTCCAAAAGCTCCGGGTCTACCCACATGCCATGATGGATTCCAATGCTTTTTACACTTCAGAAAAAGTGGCACTTCTTTTTGGTTATTTTCAGGCAGCCAACACCATACAGGGGTCTAATTTTCCGGGCGGCGCTGTGTTTACCTGCTTATCGCCGGATATTGTGGCGCATGAAACCACTCATGCTATTCTCGACAGCATGTATCCCAGGTATATGGAAAATACCAATCCTGATGTGCCGGCTTTTCATGAAGCCTTTGCCGATATTGTTGCCTTGCTGCAGCGGTTTGCCAATACCAAATTGCTGGAGCACCAGATTGAAAAAACAAGGGGCCGTTTAGATGAGTATAGCATCATGGGTGAACTGGCTACACAATTTGGCCAAGCATTGGAAACCGGCCGTGGAGCATTGCGAAGCGCCATTGGTAACTATGATAAAAAAACGGGCAAATGGAAAAAGATAGACCCCAACCCCGCTGCGTATCAAAACACAATGGAAGCACATGACCGGGGCGCCATATTAGTAGCCACCGTTTTTGAAGCCTTTATGCGGCTCTATAATTTTCGGGTGCAAGACCTGTTGCGAATAGCAACACAAGGCTCTGGCATTTTACCACAGGGCTCCATTCATCCCGACCTGGTAAAAAGATTAGCGGCTGAAGCTGCCGATATTGCATCGCACCTTCTTTCCATTTGTATAAGGGCTTTAGATTATTGCCCGCCAATTGATATAACATTTGGCGATTACCTACGGGCATTGATAACAGCTGATACCGATCTTAGCCCGGAAGATAATAATGGTTATCGGGTAGCATTGATAGATTCCTTCAGGGCCTGGGGTATTTTTCCCGACAGGGTAAAAACATTATCTACATATAGCCTTCGTTTGCCTCCTCTCGGGGAACATACAACAAAAGAACGTACATCAAAACAACGTACAACAAAACAACATACACCAGAAACCATGATGATTGCATATATAAAAGAAGATGTGAGAGAGTTAAGCCGGTTGACAAACCGTAAAGAGATTGCTACAAAGTATAAGGAAGTCCAGAAAAAATTGCATTATCTCCTGAATAATCCCGCTGCCGCTGAGAAGGAATTGTCCGCCCCTAAGCTTCCTAAAAAAGATTGGGATCAATATTTAGAACATATAGGAGTAGTAAGAAACAATAAGCCCTATACTATACGCTATAATGATGATGAACTTGAATTTGCGGCAAACCCCAAATTAGAAGTGCATAATGTAAAACATGCATTTCGCATGGGGCGGGAAGAACGGCAATTAGAACAGGTTATCATCAGCCTTACACAAACACACCGGGTAGAAAGAGGTGAATACAAAGGTTTCAAATTCAGAAGCGGCTGCACTATGGTGGTAAACATACAGAACGATGAAATGAAAGTGGAGTATATCATCCTGAAAAGATTTGATAAAGATAAACGGTTGCCAAAGCAGGCAGATTACCAGTTAGGAATAGGTGCCAGTATGACGATGCCCATATCCAGCTATGATAATCCCCGCAAAAG
>JANPMI010000056.1:0-2053 GCA_031422725.1 Chitinophagaceae bacterium
GGCTACTTGCCGGAGTTTTGTTTCGTCCTGAGTGAATTCTTCACGATAATTGCGAAGTTGTTCTCTCCAGCCGTTACACTCTCTGGTGAGCTGTGAGATGTCTACCTGAACCATGGGATTTAAAATTTTGAGGTTAAGAAATTAAAAGAACCTTACGATTTTTCCCTGGGGTGCCGGATAATAATTGGGTGGGTAAATGCTCCGTAGTAAAGTAAGACAGTTTTTGGGAAAAACAAATATTGCTACCCATATTTTTTCAACAGCCAGCCCGATTATAGTTTCAAAATCAATTTTAGCCCGCCAGGCAGCATGGGCAGGCTGTATGTATTCCGGTCGGTTGTATTATCAAAACGCAAAAGCCTTCTATCCGGAGGGTTGATAAAAGATCCTCCTGTGGGTAGGTCTGTTTCCCTGAATTTTAGTTGTTTTATTCCAAAACCAGCGTACAGTTCTAAGCACAAACGGTTATTTTTATTTACAAAGGTTAACGGAGCCGTTAGTCCGGCTTTTATTAAAGCCCCTATCTCATTTTTAATTTCGGTATATACAGCATCCTGGAAATAAGCACATTGCCCATTCTGACAATTGATACCAAACCGGTCTTCTTTTTCTGTTTGAGTATTTTTGTAATGAAGTTCGGGCCCTATAAATGTATCCAGGCTCTTTTTTGTTTTTTGGGGAAAATGATACCTCAGGTCAGACCTTATTTTGATCCCCGATGGGGAAATTTTTTCATCGGGGTTTGTAACTAAGCCATTGTAAAAAATCCAGGTAGGTTCAAAAGAGGCCGAAAATTTTTGGCTCCATCGGTAATTTATTCCGAGCATAATCCCGGCGTCGTAATCCAACCAGGAAGTAAGACTGGTATGAAGGCTGAATGCAGGATAAGAGTCATTATCTTTTTGTGTAATGTTCTGCGCTGAAACAGTTATTGAAAAAAACAAAACCAATATTCCGGCTAAAAGCGAAAAAAATCTCTTCATCGGTTAATTTAAAATCCTTGAAAGAAATACCGGTTGGTGACGGGTGGAAATATCATACAAAGCAATACCGTTGCTTACCTGGCAAATAAGAATATTGCCGTAAGGTATCACATCATAAAAAGTTTCGCCGTTTATAGTTCTCAATAATTGCGGGGAGTAGGTGTTCCGGATGTTATAGACTCTCAAACCGGCACTTCCATCACATACATACAATGCACTGTCGCTGATACCCAACCCATGCGGGCCGGTGAGTGGAAATGTACCCTGCAGAACTGGTCGTGTAATATCTTTTATATTATAAACTACCAACTGGCTGCCACCGCCACCACACGGGCCGGTTCCATTTAAAGTAGCGTATGCTGTACTGTCTTTTGCCACCACCGGATCGCAACTCATTCTTATCATATAGTCGGCCTGGGCGAGTCTGGTTGGTTTTTCAGGATTGATAAGCGAAAAAATGTGCATGGAGAAAGAAGATCCGATAAATAATTTATCCTGGTAAGGAAAAATAGTTTCAATGTTTACTCCTACATCAGTAGTTGATTTCAACACTGGCGCTGCAGCAGAATTTGAAATATCAAATGCCTTGAGGCTGGTATTATCCACCACATATAAAAAATTACCGATGATGGTGAACCTGGCTGTAGATCCGCCTGCTCCGGCTGACTGGGCTGCCCCGTTTGCACTTTCTTTAGTACAACTGTTGATTGCGAGTGCAACTGATGCTATGATGATCAGGGTTTTTTTCATAATTATCTCCAGCATTTTGCGTTATCAATAGTTTTCTGTTGCCAGCCAGTTATAATCCCCTTTTTAGGGTCAGGACACTCAAAATAAATAGTAGTAAAGGGGTCCGGTTTTGGTGGATATTGTAATGCCAGGTCTGGAAACACCGCTACGGTGCGGGACAGTTCTCTAACATTATTCAAATCGGAAGCATCAATAACCACCAGATCGCTGAAGTTATTGGTATAGATAAGACCATTCTTAACTGAAACTTCTTTACAAAGAAAGGATCTGATAAAACCAAGTTTTTGAGGTGATGAAGGATTAGCATAATTGATAACATG
>JANPMI010000057.1:0-19228 GCA_031422725.1 Chitinophagaceae bacterium
GGCTACTTGCCGGAGTTTTGTTTCGTCCTGAGTGAATTCTTCACGATAATTGCGAAGTTGTTCTCTCCAGCCGTTACACTCTCTGGTGAGCTGTGAGATGTCTACCTGAACCATGGGATTTAAAATTTTGAGGTTAAGAAAATAAAAGAACCTTACGATTTTTCCCTGGGGTGCCGGATAATAATTGGGTGGGTAAATGCTCCGTAGTAAAGTAAGACAGTTTTTGGGAAAAACAAATAAAGCTGCAGGTATTTTTTCAACAAGTGGTACCGAAGTACCCTGTAGCAACTTTTACTGCCTGTGCCAGGGCTGTTTTAGCCGGAATAGGTTTACTATTAGCTGAAAGATTAATCAAAATTGGCACTTTAAACTCCTTCCTTAAGATTTAAAGCTATCATATTCCGGGTTAATCAGCGAAGTGAAAACAAGGAAACATTTTCCCGGGTTCTGCAATGGTTCACCCTCTTAATTATAATACCTTGCAGCCTCATTAAACGGATTATTCCACAATTATTTTTACATTGATTTCTCCCGCAACTATACAACAAATACTTGGTCGCCTTGACATCATTGATGTTATCGGCAGCTTTGTAAAGCTGAAAAAGCGGGGAAGCAATTACCTCGGTCTTTGTCCTTTTCACAATGAAAAAACTCCTTCGTTTACGGTTTCACCCAGTAAAGAATTATATAAATGTTTTGGATGCGGCAAAGCCGGTAATACCATCAGCTTCATCATGGAGCATGAAAAATACAGTTATGTGGATGCCCTGAAATGGCTGGCAAATAAATATGGAATTGAAATAGAAGAAACCTTTCAAAATGATGAGCAACGGCAACAGATGCTGGTGGCTGACAGTCTTTACATCGTTAACGCCTTTGCACAACATTTTTTTTCAACCCAATTATTGGAAACTGAAGAAGGACAGGATATTGGATTGAGCTATTTAAAAGAAAGGGGGTTCCGGGAGGATATTATTAAAAAATTTCAATTAGGTTATTCACCGGAGCAAAGAGATGCTTTTACCAAAGAAGCACTTGCCAAACAATATAATGCTGAAATACTGATAAAGGCCGGCCTGGTTGCTAACCGCACCGAACAGTTGGTGGATAATTATCGGGGTCGTGTTATTTTCCCAATTCATAACCATAGTGGTAAAGTGCTGGGCTTCGGTGCCCGGATTCTAAAAAGCAATGATAAAGCCCCAAAGTATATCAATACTCCGGAGAATGAGATTTATAGTAAGAGTAAAATTCTTTACGGCTCTTATTTTGCCAGACAGGCGATTGACAAGGCAGATGAATGTTTATTGGCAGAAGGCTATACTGATGTAGTGTCCCTTCACCAGGCAGGAATAGAAAATGTGGTAGCATCCGGTGGCACATCACTAACACCTGACCAGCTTCGTCTGATAAGAAAATACAGTAATAACCTTACTATAATTTATGATGGCGATTCAGCCGGCGTAAAAGCAGCTTTAAGAGGATTGGATTTAGCATTGGAAGAAGGATTGAACGTAAAATTAGTACTGATTCCGGATAAGGAAGACCCGGACAGTTATGTAAACAAAGTTGGTGCAGTTGCTTTCAAAGATTTTATTCAAAAAAATAAAAAAGATTTTATTCTCTTTCAATTAGAAGTGGCACTGAAAGATGCGGGCAGTGATTCGGTAAAAAAATCTGAAGTGGTGAACCGCATGGCAGAAACTATTTCTAAAATCAATAAAGCGGAAGATTTCACCAAACAGCAGGATTATATTAAACAATGCTCAGAAATTCTGAAGATTGATGAGAGTGGCATGCATGCCTTAGTTAATAAATTTATCCGTGACCGTATTTCCACCCTGGAAAGAAAACTGCCTTTTGATGAAGCAAAAAAATTTGAGAATAATGTAAGACAGGCAGAAGAAACAAATTATGATGACGCCACTTTCAATTTATTGTTTAAAGATGAACTGCAGGAAAGAGAGGTAGCCAGGATATTATTGGAGTATGGCATAAAAAAATGGGATGATTCCAAACTGATAGCTGAATATATTTTTGAAGAAATGGTGGATGAAAGCCTGGTGGATAATACTGATGTTATCCGGCTGATGGCTGTATTTAAAGAAGTATTACAGAATAGCCCCGAAACAGCCAACCGGAACTATTTTATTTATCATCCTGATACAAAACTCAGCGTTCTTGCTGTGTCTTTGCTCAACTTTCCCTATGAGGAAAGTGAGCACTGGAGAAAAGAATTCAGCCAGGCCAGCGGATATCAGAAAAATCTGTTTCAACAGAGCTATGAAGATTTTATTAAAACAATTGCTCCTGACAACGAAGAACAGTTAATGCGTTATCTTAAAATGGATGAGGATAAAACAAATGAAGAAGTAGCGTCAGTTGTCAATTACCTGAAACTCCGCAAGATTAAGCGGATGCTGCTGGAAAACCAGCTTGATATGGAAAAACAGCACACCCCGGAGGAACACTCTATGCTTCATCAAACCCATGAACATCTGAAAAAAATGGAGATGGAATTAACAAAGAAAATGGGAGCAGTTATTATCCGGTAGTTTTTTCCAGTATCATGTCACTATACGACACATCTATCAAATCTTCTTTTTTAATTCCAAATTCTTTCATATAAAAATCACATTGCTCTTTTAATGCTCCTTGTGATAAGCCCCCAATCATGTTCCCGGCTTCTATCTCCACAAATGAACCAAGCCCCATGACTTCGTCTAAATGAAACTTCACATTGCCGATATAATAAATCTTTCTTCGCTTTTTTACTACAATTTTAAGCCATTGGATTTCGTCAGCACTTCTTTTAATCCTTTTGCATCTTCCACTTTTATTAAATTAAAATGAGAATTCTTCGGGCCAACCTGGTTCATTCTTTCATAATAAATAAGATTATTTTCAATATTTCCTTCCCGGAGTTTCAACCTTCCGTTGGCTACCACGAAATAGGTATCTGTTTGTTCATCCACTCCCTTAAAATCTGCTCTGTGTGAAAGCAAATAATTACGGACAAAGGATGGATCATTACATTTAGCTTTTATCTCAACATTAAGATAGGACATGCTGGAAGTTAATAAATTAAAGCAAAAGTTCGATTTCAACATTCATTGCTTCGGCCGCCACGTCATTGCGAGCCGGAGGCGAAGCAAACTGGCGGTCGAAGCAAAAAAAAGGTTTGTTGCCTTCGCAACAAACCTGAATACGTTTTACCTATAACTGGTGTCTTATTCTGCCATGGCGACAGCTTCCCTTTTGCGGCTTAGTGCCACTTCACCATCTCTTGCATTTTCATCGCCTTTTACAAACCGCATAGCACTCCATACATGGTCAAGCTCTACCCTTTCGATGCTTTCATAGCCATCGTTGGTAAGCCTGTTCCAGCTACGGTCACGGTTGAGGTCGGTAACAATTTTAGAGGTGGTTTTGGGGTAAGCTACCCAGAATTTCGACCCGTTTTTCAGGGAGGGCATCACATCCTTGAGAATACCATTCAACTGATTTTCGCTTACAGCGAATACTAATGCAAAATCAATCTTCCGTGTTTTTAAAAGCGGAGTCATGTTTTTACAAAACGACAGTTTGCTGAATTGTTTCTCGATAGATGAAGGCAAACCCTGAATTAAAAGATTCTTTTCGTCTGCCAGTTGTAACTTTTCAAAAACAGTTTGTGACATACTTAGAAGCTATTTTAAATGGTTCCTGTCAACCATCCCGGTTCGGGGGATTAAATGACAGAGTTCTCACAGCAGGGGCTGCAAAGGTAAGGGAATATACCGGCTTGTAATAGCATTAGGGCAAATAAAAATCCCGTCCACTAATATTATGAACGGGATCCTGTCAGTATTAACAACTTATCTTCCCATTGGTTTATAATAAGTAAGGGCTTCGGGCATGTATTTCTTTAATTGATCTATTCTGCGTCCTTCTGTAGGGTGAGTACTAAGAAATTCAGGGGGCTTCTGACCTTTACTGGCCTGCTCCATTCTTTCCCAAAGACCGATTGCTTCCTGTGGATTGTACCCTGCCATCGCTGTCCATATTAAACCGTACCGGTCAGCCTCCAGTTCATGTTTACGGGAAAAAGGTAAAAGAACACCTACTGCGGTTGAAACACCATAGGCTCCCAAAAAAAGATTTTGTGTTTCAGCAGGTTTATTGGCAACAGCTACGGATAAAGCAACTCCGCCTAATTGTTGCAAAAGCCCCTGGCTTACCCGCTGATTACCATGCTGAAGTAAAGCATGAGATACTTCATGTCCGACAACTGCGGCCAATGCTGCTTCATTTTGAGTAATAGGAAGAATGCCTGTATAAACTACAATTTTACCACCCGGCATACACCAGGCATTTACCGCCTTATCATCTACCAGGTTATATTCCCATTTAAACCCTTTTAACTTATCTGTTAAGCCTTTGTCAGCATAATATTTTTCAACAGCACTGGTTATACGCTGACCAACCCTTCTTACCATTTCAGCATCCCTGTTATTACTGGTTGAAACCACTTTATTGGTAGAAAGAAATTGCTGGTACTCCTGCGTAGCCATTGTCTGAAGTTCAGACTCAGGTAATAGTGTCAACTGACTTTTTCCACTAAGTGGATTGGTAGAACATGCTGTAAAAAAAGTACAGAGAATAAAAAATGAAGTTATCCTTAATATCATTTGATTTGTTTTTATAACAGATGCCAATCTTTGTACCAAAGTTGGCATATAGAAAAAATAATTAATATTTTAAGATAAGAATATTGTGCTTCTTAGTGCGGCTGATTGGAAGATTCACCTTTACGGCGCTGACGACGCCGGTCACGGTTTTTCAGTATGGGTACTTTACTTTCATTGCCACTTAGCAGACGGGTAATGTTTTTTTGGTGTGTTAACAGCACCATCATAGCTACTGCAATAGCAAATACACGGTAAGCAGGATTGTCCACATTAAATATGACAAGAATGAAGAATGGGAAAGCAATGCTTGCCAGTATGGAACTTAAGGAAACAAAACGGGTGAGATACAAAACGAGGATAAAAATCCCCACACAACTCAGGGCTGTCCAGGGAGAGATGCCTAATACCAATCCGAATAAAGTAGCCACGCCTTTTCCACCACGAAAATCTGCCCATATAGGAAAAATATGACCAATAACTGCAGCCAGACCTAAACCAGTTTGAAGATTTTGCAGATTAATTTCACTATCAGCATACTCCGGAAGGAGAAGGGCTAATTTAACAGCGAAGATTCCTTTGAGCATATCTGCCACCATGACAATGGTTCCCCATTTAGGACCCAGCACACGGTAGGTATTGGTAGCACCTGCATTTCCACTGCCATATTCACGGATATCAATATCAAAAAAATGCTGGCTGACCCAAACAGAAGTAGGTATGCTGCCAATCAGGTATGCGAGAAGAATTAATAATAGTTCGTTCATAGAACCTTTGATAAAAGGAAAACAAAAGTACGCAAAAAATGAAAGTGGTAACGCTAATTTAATCTAAAAATAAAACAAGGTTAATGGATAAACCTTAGTGCAATCCAGTTGTTACGGCTGGATTTTACGCTGAATTGAAGTGGTGATTTCCCTGCTTCGACCATTATATCATTCTCATCTGCCTCCAACAAACCGCTGAGCAACAAAATGCCGGGATGAGATAATTTTTTTACCAAGGAAGAAAAATTATCGAGTATCACATTCTTATTAATATTGGCAAGAATAATATCATACTGGCCCTCTCCTGCCACGGTATCAGTTTTTTTTAACACAACCCTTGAGCAGTTGTTTCTTACCAGATTTTCTTCCGCATTCTCAATGCTCCATTGATCATAGTCAACAGCAACGATTTTTGATGCTCCCAGTTTTTCGGAAAGAATGGCTAATATGCCCGTACCCGTACCAAAATCAAAAACTGTTTTACCGGCAAAATCAATTTCTCTCATCTGCTGAATCATCATAAATGTAGTAGCATGATGACCGGTGCCAAAACTCATCTTTGGAGTAATCACAATTTCATGCTCCACTCCTGTTATGGGTTCATGAAAGCCGGCACGGATGCCAACGAAATCATTTACAACTACCGGTTGAAAATTTGATTCCCAAACAGCATTCCAGTTAGTTTCTTCAATGGTTGTTTGAGTAAAGGAAAGATTATGGCTGGCAGCAATTTCTTTTACAGCTACTTGTATAAAATCATTTGCCGGTATAAATGCTTTGAGACTGTTGTCCTCTTCTTCAAAACCATTGAAACCAATTTCACTTAGTTGTGCAATGAGCAAATCAGATTGCTCTGATGATATACTTTGAAACTCTATTTGAATGTAAGTTGCCATAAATTAAAATATAAATACAAGTTAGCCATGAATGACACTAATAAGACAAATGAATTGAATACGAATTACAATTGCCTTCGGCAATGGAATACAGTTGGCCACAGATGAACACGGATTAACGCAGATGAATACAATTAAATACAAATTGGATTTGCCTTCGGCACAGACAATTCGCTGATTCGTAACATTCGTGTAGTTCGTGTAATTCGTGGCGCAAAAAAATAGCCTCAAACAATGAGGCTATTTAAAGTATCGGAGTCCAAAGCCCCTTTAGGGGTTGGGGTTTTAATTCTGTCCTTCTTCTTGTCTTTGCTGTCCCTGCCCGTCCGGCTTCGGCATCAAAATCTTTCTCGACAATTTGAACTTACCAGATTTGGGGTCAGTGCCAATCAATTTCACTTTCATTACATCGCCTTCATGCACCAATCCTTCCAGTGTTTCCAATCGCTTCCAGCTTACTTCGCTGATGTGTACCAACCCTTGCTTGCCCGGCATAAATTCTACGAATGCACCGAAAGGCATGATTGATTTTACCACGGCTTCATATACATCACCTACCGATGGCACAGCAGTAATTCCTTTAATCCAGGTTACTGCTTTGTCAACACCTTCTTTCTTGGTACCGAAGATGCTGATTTCACCCATATTATTTTTCTCTTCGAGGTTAACAGTAGTTCCAGTTTCTCTTTGTATTTCCTGTATCACTTTACCACCTGGCCCGATTACTGCGCCGATAAATTCTTTATCAATAAACAGTTTCACCATCCGTGGTGCATGTGGCTTCACATCACTTCTTGCTTCAGCTATAGTTGCATACATCGCATCCAGAATATGCAGGCGACCTTCTTTAGCCTGTGCTAACGCCTTGCGCATTACATCCATGCTAAGTCCGTCAACTTTTATATCCATTTGCACACCGCAGATACCATCTCTTGTACCCGTCACTTTAAAGTCCATGTCTCCCAAATGATCTTCATCACCCAAAATATCTGTCAACACAGCAAATTGGTCCCCTTTGCTTATCAATCCCATGGCTACACCAGATACATGTTTGGGAATACCAACACCTGCATCCATCAATGCTAATGAACCGGCACAAACAGTAGCCATAGAAGAGGAACCATTTGATTCCAAAATATCACTCACCACCCGAACAGTGTAAGGAAAATCTCCACCCGGCATCATTTTCTTCAATGAACGCATCGCCAGGTTACCATGACCAACTTCACGACGGCCAACACCTCTCATCATCTTTACTTCTCCGGTAGAAAAAGGAGGGAAATTATAGTGTAAATAGAATTTAGAATAGTCTGAAATGGCAGCACTCTCCAACAAAGTGGAGTCTAAGGGAGTTCCTAAGGTAACTGTTGTAAGAGATTGAGTTTCACCTCTTGTAAATAATGCTGCACCATGCGGTGAAGGCAACACATCTACTTCCATATTCAGCCCACGAACTTCATCCAGCTTCCGGCCATCCAAACGAACCTTATCGTTCAAAATCATATCCCGGACAACATAGTATTGCAAATCTGCATAATAAGTCTTGGCCCATTTTTTCACATCCTCTGGCAAACTTCCACCTTCTTCCTTTATGTATTCTTTTCTCAGGTATTCCATCAGTTCTTCCTGAATTGCGGCAAATTTATCCGAACGGTCATGTTTAGCCAATGCACCTTTTGCTACTTCATATACTTTTTCTTTTCCAAAAGCATTTACTTTCTCTCTCAATTCTTCATTATGAAGCGGCTTGGCGTAATCTCTTTTTGAAGTAATGCCTTTCAATGCTCGCAGTTCTTCCTGTGCTTTTACCTGAACCCGGATAGCTTCATGTCCCACTTCTATTGCTCTGATGAGATCTTCTTCCTGGCATTCTTTGCCTTCACCTTCCACCATCATAATGTTCTTGCTGGTAGCAGCAATGATAAAATCAAAATCAGCTTTAGCTAATTCACTGCGCATTGGGTTCACTACATATTGTCCTTCGATACGGGCTACCCTTACTTCAGAAATAATTTCCATAATAGGAATATCAGAAACTGCTAATGCAGCAGACGCAGCCAAACAAGCCAGTGCATCAGGCATTATTTCAGGGTCGCTGCTGATTAATGTAACCAGCACCTGTACTTCACACAGATAATCTTCCGGAAACAATGGACGAAGAGCCCTGTCTATCAAGCGGCTCGTCAAAATTTCATAATCATTCAGTCTCGCTTCTCTTTTGAAGAATGAACCTGGAATACGACCTGCAGAAGCAAACTTTTCCTGGTAATCAACCGACAACGGGAAAAAACTTTGCCCTTCTTTAGGTTCTTTATTGGCAACAACAGTTGCAAGGATAACACAATTGCCCTGGCGAACAGTAACTGAACCATCAGCCTGGCGGGCCAAACGGCCTGTTTCAATGATAACCTCACGGTCACCACTTATCGTAAATTTTGATTGTAAAGGTTGTGAAAGCATACTTTTAAAAGTTTGAAGTTTGAGGTCCGATGTTTGAAGTCAAAAGCACCCAAACTATTTGAAGAAAAATTTTATTACCCGGCTGTAGTACTACTATCATCGTCCCTTCCGCCAACCGGCGGACTCTTGTACTGCATGAATTCTATTCAGCATTTTGTAAAAGCAATTTAACAACGAAAAATCCTGATAGTCTAAAAACACTTATTCCCAACATCCGGAAGAAGTTGGGAATAGCTTATAGTGAAGTTCAATTTTATGATTAAACTCCGGATATAAAGACTCTCCCAAGTCCGCCAGCTGGCAGATAAAGGTTTTACTTTCTCAATCCGAGTTTCTCAATCAACTGGCGATAACCTGTCAGGTTATGTTTTTGCAAATAATTCAGCAAACTTTTACGTTCACCAACCAATTTCATCAGACCACGGTGAGTAGAGAAATCTTTTTTATTTTGTTGAAGGTGTCCGCTGATCTGACTGATCCTTTCAGTGAGCAGGGCAATCTGACCTTCTGTAGAACCGGTATTAGTTGCGGCACCGGCATACGTAGTTAAAACTGAGGCTTTTTTTTCTTTCGTTAATGGCATCTTTTTAATTTTAAAATTTCATCCGATTTTTTTCATCCAAATATTAAGGCGGCAAAGGTAAGGTGAATCAGGCTAACAGCAAAGGCTTTGATTGGCTTTTTTTGTACCAATTTCAGTTCATTTCAACTGATTTTCAAGGCATAACTTTATTTTTGACCTATGGAACTATCGCAGGACACAAAGAATATTCTTGGCCTTCAGTTACCTACCGACCCAAGATGGGTTAACCTGGCCGAAAAATCAATGGCGGAGATTCTGACCGACCATGCTTACTGCGAACAAAAAGCAGCCACCACCTGCATATCTCTCATTCAGCGGTACAGCGATAAAGAAAAGATGGTAACCGAACTATCTCCTATCGTTACCGAAGAATGGGGCCATTTTCGTTTAGTGGTGGCAGAACTCCATAAAAGAAACCTAAAACTGGGTAAGCAACGGAAAGATGAATATGTAAACGCTTTATTACTTTTTCAGCGAAAAGGCGGACATATCAACGACCGTTTTCTCGACCAGATGCTGACGATGGCACTGATAGAAGCCAGGAGTTGTGAACGATTCAAAAGACTTAGCGAAGGATTGAATGATGAATACATGCAAAAATTTTACCGTCGTTTTATGGAAAGTGAAGCAGGGCATTATACCTTGTTCATAGAATTGGCAGAAACGTATATTGATAAAGAAAAAGTCCGCAACCGCTGGAAAGAATGGTTAGACTATGAAGCTGATGTGATAAAAAATTTAGAAGTTCGGGGTGACAGACTACATTAAAATTTATGAATCAGCAAATACCACCTGAAGTTCTCGAAGCATTCACTACATATGAACCAGATCTTCCTGATCATTCTGCAGGTGAAATCAACGTGGAAGTTATTCAGGGCGGGTTAATAAACCGGTCTTATAAAATCAGTTGTCAGTTCAAGAGTGATTTTTTTTTACAGCAAATCAATAAAGAGGTATTTGAACAACCCGAAAATGTACAGGATAATTATATTTATCTGTGGCAGTATGCAGAATTTGAATTTACCGGCCTCCGCTTACCCTCTCCCAAATATTGCGGAAAAATGAAATCCTTGTTTGTTGACAAAAGCAATAATTATTGGAGAGCTTTTGAATTTATAGATGATTCAAAAATGCTGGCTGTTGCAGCAAAACCTGCACAGGCAAAAGCAACTGCAAAGGCATTCGCAAAATTTACCGCTGCTTTTGATGAAATGAATATTCACCAGTTAAAAATTGTTATCCCCGGTTTTCATAATCTTTCGCTCCGGTATCATCAGTTCGAAGAAGCATTAAGAGGCGAACTATATGAAAGGATGGCAAAAGGAATTCCATTGATAAATGAACTGAAAGCCAGGGAACGGTATAAACATTTTTATGAAATCATTATTGAATCCGGTGAGTTTCCGCAACGGGTGATGCACCATGATGCAAAAATTGCTAATATACTTTTTCATAAAAAAACCGGCAAAGTTATCTGCCCGGTTGACTATGACACTGCCATGCCCGGATATTTTTTCTCCGACTTAGGCGATATGATACGTTCCATGACAGGCAGTGAGGATGAAAGCAGTACAAATTTTACTAATATATACATCCGCAAAGATTTTTATGAAGCAATTATTGCGGGGTACCTGGAAATAATGGGAAATCATTTTACCGCTCCGGAAAAAAAATACATCCATCATGCAGGGCTTATGATGATTTATATGCAGGCATTGCGGTTTACGACTGACTACCTGAACGGAGACATCTATTACCACACTGCTTATCCTGAACAAAATTTTGACAGGGCAAAAAACCAGTTAGTGTTGTTGCAAAAACTGGAAGAGTTTCTTTTTCAGCAGTATAAGATCAGCGTATAATATTTTTTGCACCCTTTGAACAGGTAAATTTCCGATGCTTTCCTGAAAGAATTATTTTTTCTAATTTAGTTGCAGTATTTTCATAGAAATTACCAAAACTACCAGTTATGAAAAAATTAGTGCTGACAAACATCTTTTGTCTTTCCTATCTATTATTTGCAACATCTTTTTCAGTTCCTGTTTCTAACCCGGGTGGTGAGAAAGTAACCGTAACCACGGATCCGCAAACGGCAAGAATATTTGTAAATGGTGTACTGACCGGAACAGGCAGCGTTGTCGTAACAGTCGGAAAAAATGATTGTGTAAGAGTTGAAGTAAAACAGGAAGGATATATACTGGAAGTACGGACCTATTGTGATAAAAAAGGAATGACAAAACCACCTAATTCAGATTATGTTCAGCTGCAACCGGATGAATCCTACACTTCTTCCATTCAATCAGATGTGGCCAACAATGAAATTCTGTTAAGTGTAAAAAAAGGCAAACCCCGGGATGAAGCCTGGAAAACGATTTTGCAAACCGTGTTAAGCAAGTTTGATGTACTGGAAAACAATGATGAAAAATCAGGATACCTCAGAACCGCCTGGGTAGGTGTTATTTTTGCTAAATCCAACAACACTATCAGAACAAGAGCTATCATAAAACTTTCTTCGGAAGAACCGCTGGCTTTTAAAATAAAATTAGTGTCAGAAGAATCTGGCCGGGCCGGTACAGCCTTTAGTTCGGATGAACAGTTCAGACCTTTTGGCCGTATCTTAAAAAAATATGACGGATTTATTGATGAAATAAGCACTAAACTGGGTAATTAAAACTCAGCTACTTCCCTGATTACAAAAAAGCTTTGACATAACAGCGTCAAAGCTTTTTTTATAGTACTAATTAAAATCTGTTTTGACTTTATCTTTCAATTGTATCCAATATCTAATCCTTTTTCTTCTTCAACTTTTCATCCATTTTATTTGGGCCATATATCCTTCCAAAAAAGGAATCAAGGCCAAACTTTCTTCTCATATATTCTGCCAGTATAATACCAACAACAGCTCCTATGATTAATGCAGGAATAGAAATGTCTGATGTAATGAAAAAACCAATTAATCCACAAAGAATAACGGGGCATAAAAAAGCCTGTAACCAAAATATCATATTAACTATCCACATAAAAATCAGATTTGAGAAAAATAAACTAACTCTTCTTTCAAATCCAGAAACGGATATTTTTCCTGTAATGCTTTCGTTTTTTCAAAATGTGACATCAAAAATTGCTGATGTGCTTTTGTTTCCGGCTGGAAAGCTTTATGCTTTCTTGCTATCACAATTTTTTTAACTTCCTGCATCAGTTGGCGGGTTTGCTCATCAATACAGCTTTCTGCAAACTTGTCCAGTACAAATTCCGTTGCCAGGTAATTAGGGTGAACAAGATCAATATCGTAAAAACGATAGTCCCGCAACACATCAATTACTAATTCATATGCCGGAAAATAATGCGCCTGTTCAAACCTGCTGACAATATGATGAACTGATTCTATCAGTCTTGCCTTACTGCGGTTATTCTCCACTACTCCATCCCGGATGTGCCGGACAGGGCTTACTGTAAAAATAATATTGAGTGTTGGGTTGTACCGGAGCAACTGTTGCAAACAATTATCCAGCATGAAAGTTATTTCTTCTGCTTCCTGCAAATATTTACTGAACCATTGTGCCGGTGCCCGGTGACAGTTGGCGACACTTCCCTTCTCCTCCACGGAAGAGTGCTGGTGCTGCTCCTGCAGACGGTAACAAAAAGATGAGCCGAGTGTAATAATAATCCAGTTTGCTTCTTTTAAAAAATCATGTGCTTTTTGCTGCGACTTATTAATTTTCTCCACCGCATTTTTTGCATTGATATCAGAAAATCTTGAATGGTGGTTCCAGCTATGCCACACTTCGTTCAGTTGAAAAAGATTCGCTTCGTTATACTTTTTATTCAGAATATAGGATATAAGGCTTCTGCAAACACTGGCCGGATCAAACAGAATTCCATTCGGATTCTGCAACACGGAAAACTTCAATTCTTCAAGGGCATTACCAATATGTTCGGTAAAACAAGAACCCATCAGTAATATGTTATCCTGGCAGGTAACAGGTTTTGGTAATTTTTTCAAATCAATATTCAACATTAAATCCATAGCTGCTATTTAAACGAAAATTTCTCCTGCAATCCTAAGGCTTTCAGTCAAGGCTTCCTTATCTAATCCACCCAGCAGGTTGTATTGCGCAAAATAATTTATCATCAGCTCACTGTTCATATTTCCTACCAATTCGTCATCGGCCATCGGGCAGCCGCCAATACCTTTTAAGGCTCCGTCAAATCGTTTGCATCCAGCTTTTACAGCAGCGTCTAATTTTTCTTGCCAATTTTCTGGTGTGGAATGAAGATGAACACCAATTTCCGTTCCTGGTAATGAATCCACAAGATATTCCGTCATATCATATACCTGTTCTGCGGTTGCTAACCCTACCGTATCAGCCAAAGAAATAATTCCAATGTCCATTGCCACCAGCCTGTTCACCCATTCAAATACAATTTCTTCAGAATAGCGGTCACCATAGGGATTTCCAAAGCCCATTGAAATATATACAACTAATCGTTTACCTGTTTTGATGCAAAGGTTTTGTATTTCTTCCACCCTGTCCAGTGATTGTTCAACAGATGAATTGGTATTGCGCTGCTGAAAAGTTTCAGACACAGAAAAGGGGAAACCGAGATAAGTTATTTCATCATAAATGCTGGCTTCTTCAGCGCCCCGCATATTGGCAACTATCGCCAGCAGCTTTGTACTCCCGACTCCTAACTCAAGACTCCTGACTACTTCACTCGTATCAGCCATTTGAGGAATGGCTTTCGGCGAAACAAAACTCCCAAAGTCAATGGTATCAAATCCAACTTTCAGTAAGGAATTGATATACTCAATTTTATTTTCAGTCGGTATAAATGTCTTCCAGCCCTGCATGGCATCACGGGGACATTCGATGAGTTTGATTGCAGAGTTGTTCATATCAGATACAAAGGTAATTAATCAGAAAACAGGTTATTTTCTCAACCTGTTAACCTTATCCCGCATTGCATTAAAAAAACGGTTCCGGTCTTTCTCCCCTGTTTTACTAATGAGAGTGGAACGGCTTAACAAAGTATCGAATGAGTTGATAACTTTAGCAGCGAATCTTGGGTCTTTCGTAAATAAGTAATGAAATACACTGTAGGTTACCATCGTAAGGTTTTTACCATCCAGGCTGATGACCATGGTATTATTTCCAAGTATCAGTTCATTCACATAATACTTTATAGGAGCCTTGTAAGATACTTCAGTATCTCCCGGCATAAACTTTACACCTTTTTCGGCCTGCAGCTGCAAATGATCAATCATGTGATGAAAAGAATCTACTACCCTATCAAAATCATTTTGTGATTTAAAGTGACCAGCATCTTTATAATAGGCTACCTGGTTAAAAGTGCTGTGCATACTTTCAAGGTTCCATAATTCTACACTCGGTATTTTATTATATTCCTGCATCACTTGTTGCCCAATAGCAAAACAGTCATGATATGGGTATTCTTCAATTGAAAAAAGCTTGTTACTCAGGGCTGGCTGATTATTGATCGTTTTTGACCAGAAAAAGGTTTTGAATGCTGCCAATTCCGGAAACAGATAAAAATTCCAGATGGTAGAATCCTTACATAAGTAGTGTATCTCGTTTAATTTAAAGGAATTAAAATACTTGAACTGCATCAGCATTGCCTTCACATAATCAACAAAATCTCCCGGAGCATCGTTCATGCCCGGAGCTTCGAACAGAACAGAATTATTCTGTAGTTGCAATAGCTGATCTAATGAGAGGTGATAATGCTCACAAATTATTTTGAGTTCGAAAAGAGTGATAGGCTTTTCGCCCCTTATACGGCGATAAACACTATCATGGCTCAGCCTCAGTAAATCACACAATTCGTCCACCATCGAAAGATGAGGCGGCAGGTTATCTTTTAAAAAACTAAAAAGTTGTTGTTGCAGATCGTTGGTTTCCATTGCAAAAAGAAAATTACGGAAAATCCGTAAAACAAAAGATTTCTTTACGGATTTCTGCCAATTATATGCTATTCTATGTTTTTATTACGGGAATTTCTTTCTGGCAATTCTAATGCTTTTGTTGAGTCAGGAAATCTGCCAACCGATAAAGTACGGTCCCTAATTCCCGTTTTGATTCGCTTTGCTGTGATAATAGGTTTGTTTCAGAAACCAAAAAACCCGATTATGAACCCCATACACCTGATCATCGCAGCAGTAGTTATCCTCGTAACAAACGGTGACACCCGTGCACAGCATAACTTAGGTATGGCCGAAAGTGAAGCCTGGGCAACAAACAAAATAATGGCAGCAAAAAAGAAGCAGCTTAATTTCTTTATTGTAACAAAAAGAACAAAAGGGAAGTTTGACCCTGCAACCCGTTTCAATATATTGCGGGCAAAATTGAAAGGTTTGTTAAGACGTAAAAAATTTGTAGCTGTGGTGGCCCGTGATGTGCAAAGAATGCGTTCAAGAGTTCAACACCATCTTAAAAAGCACAATGCCCGTATTGGAACGATCTGGTTCGACTCTCATGGGATGTATAAGAAAGGTTATTCGTTATTTTTTATCGGGAAAAACGAGTACAGCTATAAAACATTTAAGGACTCCGCTGCTACATCTCCAATTCAGCAACTGACACCTTATACAGATAATGAAACAAAAGTGATTATTGGTTCCTGCTATGGTGGAGCTACCTATCAACGGGCATCTGTTGATTATAAAGACACTACCCGGATGAATGGTGATTCATTAATGATTGCAATAGGAGAAATTCTTCCTCTTGCCACCGTGTATGCCTGCGAAAGCTGGGTAATGACCAAGCCTGGATTATTTCTGAAAAAGCAGGCAGTTGCAGGTTCTCCGGGCCGTAAGCTTTTCCGGGATGTATGCTATCAGCCTGCCTGGGAAAATATGAGCAAATGGAATGAATACAATGCCGTCAATAAATCTTTTCGTCTTGTGAACCCGGTTACATTAGACAAATATGGTAATGTTCTGCTGACGAAAAAATCATACAATGAAAAAAAGGCAGTAAAAAAAGATATTTATAAAAAACTCGGAAAATTAGAAACAGGGCTTTATAAATAGTTTTTCATCACTAAAAACATAAGCTATGAAACATTTAATCATCTTCAGTTTACTATTTGCACTGTCAGCGCAGGCACAAAAAAAGAAACAAAAATTCATCAGTCTCGCTGTTACGAATTCTCAAACAGCAATGCCATTTGGAAAGTTCAGCGGTCTATTATTCAAAGATCTTCATCCGGGTATGGAGGCCGGGCTGGGCTTCAACTGGAAAACAAAGAAGAAACACGACTGGTTCCAGGAATTCAAAGCAGGGTATTTTTTCCATCGTTTTGTACAACATGGCATCCCTGTTTACACCAATCTGGGTTACAGGTATAAATTCTCCCCAAAACTTTCAGCAGAAGCGTTACTTGGTGGCGGATACTTGCATTCTATTCCTGCGACAGCAAAATTAAAGTTGGACGAAAATGGAGAATACCAGAATAATAAAGGAATTGGTCGTATGCAGGCAATGGTAAATTTCGGTCTGCGACTTAATTACACTATTAAATCAGACATAAATAAACCCCTGCGATTATTTACACAGTACCAGCAGCAATTGCAAATGCCTTTTGTAAAATCATATGTACCGCTATTGCCTTATAATGTTTTTATGATTGGAGTATTCTGGTCTTTGAAGTCGAATTAATTACTAACCCGTAAATTATTTGTATGAAAAAGCTACTAACAACACTAATCATCTTTGCTATATTTTTTCCATCCTGCCGCAAAGCACAGATCGGCTTGACAACTACTATCGGTGAAGCCGGCCCCTGGAATGATACCAGCAGCCTGCATCCAAAAAATACAGCATTTAAAAATCTTATTGAAAAATACAGGAAAAAAGGCTTGCCGGGTATTTCTCTTTTAGTAAGAGATAACAGTGGAACATGGATTGGCGCTACTGGCAAAGCTGATCTTTCCAATAATATTGATTTCGTTCCGGGCACTGTTTCTAAAGTCGCCAGCATTACCAAACTGTTTATCGGTACTCTGGTATTAAAACTAATGGAAGATTCTGTTAATACCGGAATTGGATACAATGAGCTTAATAAAAAAGTCAATACCTGGTTACCCAAACGCATTACTGATAAACTGGCTAATGGAAATACTATCACATTAGGTCAGTGTATGAAACATGAAACCGGCATCCCGGATCTGATAGAAGAAGACCGGTTTTACCTGGCGGTTTTAAATAATCCCAATAAAAAATGGAAAGCCGAAGAACTGCTGGAATTCATTTATAATAAGCAGCCTTTGTTTGCACCCGGAGATACCGCTGTTTATTCAAACACCAACACCATTCTTGTTTCCATGATAATTGAAGCACAGACCGGGAAGAAACATGCAGACTTACTGAAACAATACATTCTTAATCCGCTGGGCTTGAATCACACTTACTATCAACCACATGATCTTTTGCCACCCAGTGTGGCCCAGGGATATTATGACCTGTACAATAACGGGACAATTGTCAATGTTTCAAATCTTGTTACCGGAAGCGGCAATGGCTATGGGGGTATTTACAGTAATCTCTTTGACCTGTTCAAATTTGCTGATGCGTTGTTTATAAAACAAACATTGCTGAAACCTTCATCACTGACAATCATGCAGACCTATGGTAAACAGGATGATACCAACCTGTATGGTTACGGCCTTATGAAATCATTTCTGACAAGAGGGACTGATGCAGGCATCGGTCATAAAGGAAGAGACCTTGGGTACACAGCCAACCTGTTTTATTTCCCCAATAAAGGGGTGTTGCATATTTTCTTTGTCAACTATGGAACGGATGCAGACAGCGATTTAAAACAGGTGTTCAGAGAATTCCAGGAGGAATTAGTTGAACTGACACTTAATTAATGATAAAACTTTATAAAATGAAAAAACAATTAATAGTACTCATCGTATTCGCCGCAATATTGGCCAGTTCCTGTAAAGTTGTGGGCACTTTATATCCATTGACTCAGAACGAGAACGAATTTGTTTTTAAAAAAGAAATGATCGGAAAATGGGGAGACCGTAAAGACCCCTCCGGCTATTATTCCGTGGATACCGTCAGCGGAAAAGGCGGCAAGCTTTATCAGATAAAAACTTTTTTTATTAATAAAGAAAAAAATACTGTTGACACAAACAGGTTCAATGCCATTCTTGTCAGTATCAGCGGATGGTATTATCTTGACTGTTGGCTTGATATGGAAAAGGAATTTAATCCAGTTGATAAAAGTTATGACGACTTGCTAATAGCCCGACATTTCATCTTCAGGTTATCATTCCCTGAAGCTAACGCATTGGAGATGGTGGCTCCTGATACAGAAGAGCTAATAAAACTGATTGATCAGAAAAAAATTTATTCGCATTATGCAAAACTTAAAAAGGATGATTACTTAATATTAGACAAGCCTTCGGTCATACAAAAAGGCCTTGCCGAATCAAAAAAATATCCTTTGTTATATAAGGACAAAAATGTCCTGCACAGGTTAGAATAACCGCTGTTTCATAGCTTCATACAGAATGATCCCGGTGGCAACGGAAACGTTGAGTGATTCAAAATCACCCGCCATCGGGATTTTCATTTTCTCATCGCATATTTTCATCAGTGCCGGGTAAATACCTTTGTCTTCGCTGCCTATCACAATTGCACAAGGCTCATTAAAATTTACCTCAGCAATACTTTTAGCAGCTCTCATTTCGCTGGCAAATACTTTTATGCCATTCAAATGCAATTCATCAACAGCTTTCATTAAGCTATTGACACGGCAAATTGGAATTTGCTCTAATGCTCCCGCTGAAGTAAGGATGGCATCTTCGTTTAAAGCCCCCAC
>JANPMI010000058.1:0-9810 GCA_031422725.1 Chitinophagaceae bacterium
GTCTTTCTTTTACCACCTTACCATGATGGAGGGTTATAACGGAAGCTCTGTTTCTTACTCATTTAATAATTTTCTTACACATGATGATGTTGCTAAACTTATCGGCAGTGCAAGGCAAACAGTTACCACTTTTATCAATCAATTAGAAGAAGAAGGATTGCTGAAAATCTCCCGTAAGAAAATTCACATTCCCGATGTGAAAAAATTAGAGGAATTGGTAATTGTTACTTAATTTTTAAGCCTTCCTTTGGGCGGCTTTGAAGGGCCTTTCGTATTTTCGTTTGATGCACCCCCTGCTGAAAATTTTCTTTACCGGAATGCTGGTCAGTTTTCTTGGTTCGCTGCCATTGGGAACACTGAACATTGCTGCCATGCAAATATCAGTTTCAGATGGCGTTGCTGCGGCGATGCTTTTTTCAGCAGGCTCTTTATTAGTAGAAATTGTCTATGTACGCATTTCGCTGGTGGCAATGGACTGGATACGAAAGCAGGAAAAAATTTTAAAGGCCCTGGAATGGCTTACCTTAATCATTGTTTTGGCCCTGGCGGTTTCCAGTTTTTACTCAGCCCTTCACCCAAAAGCAGAAAAGAATTTTGTGTTGGATAGTCCATTGCCCAAGTTTCTGCTGGGGATGGTAATGTGTGCTGTTAATCCTGTTCAGATACCTTTTTGGTTTGGCTGGAGTACGGTGTTGTTTACCAAAAAAGTGCTGCTGCCAAGAAACGATCATTACAATTCTTACATATTGGGTATCGGTATCGGTACTTTTATCGGCAATTGTATTTTCATTTTCGGCGGATTGCTGATTGCCAGTAAGATCAGCAACAATCAGCATATTCTCAATTGGGTAATTGGTGGCATTTTTGCATTTACAGCAATTATTCAGCTTTGGAAAATATTGAAACATAAAGATGCTGTACATCAGCTGGAGCATCCGGAAGAAATGACGGAGAAGATTGAAGACCAGATGGAAAAAATTGAAGAAGGGCTAGAAAAAATTACGCCGAAAGAAAAAGAATGACCAGGCGGGCGGAGCAGGTACTGATAAACGATTCTGGTTCATTATCAAAACCTGTATCCGGCAGAAAAGGAGGGTATGATCCGGCCACCATCATCTTCATTGAGTGAATTATAATCTTTGCTGATTTTTAATGTAAATCCATATCCGATTGAGGGGGCTCCATAGATATGCCTGGCAAAAATAAAATGATAGCCTGCTTCGCCCCAGGGTGTAATAAACAAACTGTTCCTGTTTGTTTGTCCTTCAAAATTCTCAAATGAAAATGATACTCTTGCTCCTGCAAACGGGCTGCTGCCTGTTATTTTGTTACTAAAGGCATAGCGATAGCCAAGATAAAAGCCAAAGCCGGTCGAAACAGAGTAAGATTTTTTGGAAGCTAACTGGTAAGTGATGCCGGCACTGAAACTGCTTTTACTATTAACGGTTTCCCCTCTTGCAGCTACTTTCGTGTTATTAAATCCCTTGCCAATGATACGTAAGTATTCAGCCCCCAATTCAAAGGGCAGTTGGGCATAGCTGCTGAGGGAAATAATCGTTGCGGTAAACAGGGCTGCAAAATATTTATACATCGGTGCTTTTAAAACGTAAATGAGATAAGAATATTTTCCGGTGATAAAAACAGGAATGTTTAATCAACAATAAACAGTTTACAGCCGGGAACTGTAGAACTGCGATGGGCTTCATTATTATCCCCAACAAAATAACACATGCCTGTAGTAAGTTTCAGTATGCGGCCATCTTTCAGTTCGGTATCCATTTCTCCTTCTACGCAAAGAATGATATGGCCTTTGCTGCACCAGTGGTCAGCTTTATAGCCGGGAGAATATTCTACCAGTCGAACTCTGATGTCATTTACTTGTTGCACCTGCCAGTAAGATATGCCGGTTTCGCCTTTGTGTTCTTCTTTGGGAATGGAAGACCAGTTGAGTGTTTGGAAGGGAAAGGAAGCGATTTCCAATTACTATTTTTTAATTGTTATTTATTAATCATTTCATTTCCTCCACCCACTTATCCCTCTCATCCGGGCTAAACTTCCATGGGGCAAAATTATTCTCTACATTACTAAACATGCCAGCCCATTCCTGCGGTGAGTTACTTTCTTCCATGACGAGATAACGGCGTAGTTCTAAAATAATATCTAAAGGGCTGATGCTTACAGGACATTCCTGCACACAGGCATTGCAAGTGGTGCAGGCACGGAGTTCTTCCACCAAAATATAATCATGCAATAAACTCTTACCATCATCTTTAAACTCCCCGTTCTTATTAATATTTTTCCCGACATCCTCTATCCGGTCACGGGTATCCATCATTATTTTTCTTGGAGAAAGTAGTTTGCCGGTTTGCGTGGCGGGGCAGGCAGCCGAGCATCTGCCACATTCTGTGCAACTGTAGGCATCCATTAAATTTTTCCAGCTCAGATCCTGAATATCTTTTGCACCAAATTTTTGCGGAACGGCTTGTTCACCTCCTGGAATTAATTCAGGCTGCATGGCATACAATACTTCTTTCTGTATGGATTCCATGTTATCCATTTTACCCATTGGTTCTAATCTTGCATAGTAGGCATTGGGAAATGCCAGTACAATATGCAAATGCTTGGAATAGGGCAGATAATTAAGGAAAGCAAAAATGCCCATAATATGCAACCACCAGCAACTACGTTCAACAATTTGCAAACCTTCGTTGCTCATTCCGTTTAAAACAGGTTGCAGGTATTGCGAGATAATAAAGTTGCCTGTTGGATGCGCCGCATAATGTTCAACACCTCTTGTTTGCAATAAGGTATCACTGGCATTCAGGAAAAGAAAAAGCGACATTAATACAACTTCAATAATAAGAATATAATTGGCATCGCTTCTTGGCCAACCATCAAGATCATTGCTGATAAAACGTTTCAGTTTAATTATGTTTCTGCGGATCAGGAAAATGATAACTGCTACCAGTACCAGCAGAGCCAGCACCTCAAAACTATTGATCAGAAAAGTATAGAAACCACCAAGCCTGGGAGCAAACATGCGGTGAGTGCCAAAAATCCCATCCAGTACAATCTCCAGCACTTCAATATTGATGATAATAAAACCGGCATACACAAAAAAGTGCAGGACGGCTACTAATGGATTACGGAACATTTTTTTTTGGCCGAAGGCCAGCAGTAATAAATTTCTCCATCGCTGGGGTTTGTTATCACTTATATCCTCATCTCTTCCAAGTTTTATATTGCGGCTTATCTCTTTTACTTTTTTAGTAAAAAACCAGACAGAGACGGAACTGATAAGAATAAATATTATTTGTTGGGCAAGTTGCATAGCGGTGAATTAGAAGTGCTAATTTACGTCTGTAAATTGATTTCACAGGAATATGCAACCAGCAAAAAAACCTATGCTTTTAGATAAAGTTATCGGATAAACAGTAGAATGGCTTTAGCCATAAATTCGGTAGTGTCTCAGTTTCAATTTTGTTTCCCACAAAGCCGCTAAGAACACAAAGAAAACACAGTTGATTTTAACCCCTTTGTGGTTTTTGTGCCTTTGTGGGAAGCCTTTCTTTTTTCAGACTGAGACACCACCATAAATTCAGGGCTAAAGCCGGTAAATATTGTTTGTTATCTTCCCAAAATCAAATGTTGGGATAAAACAGCAGGTGCCTGCCCTGGGTAATTCAGTTGTCGAGTATAATATCTATTTCTTTAGATACCTTATAGCCGTATCTGTCAGTGGCAGTTATTTTTACCGTTGCGGGTGTAGTAACTGTGATACCGGTAACTGTCCAGCTCCATTGAAAGCGATACAAAGCAACGTTTACTCCTGAAGCGGTTTGCTGGTATAAAATCACTCCGGTAGTTTTATTTCTTATTTCGACTTTAGCTGTAGTCAGAATATCATCATCAATGATGATTCCGCTTACAATCAGTGGAAAGCCAGTGGTATAAACTACTCCTGTATTATTAGGTAAGTCAATCTGTATATTCGAAGGATTAGCATCCGGGGGAGTTGTACTGCCTTTTTTATTGCAGCTGAGCGAAATAAAAAAAACAGTAACAAATGCCGCAAGAGAAAGGGATATTTTCATTTTATCAGTTTGACTGGGTACAAAAATATACATTTTGGTTTTAAGAATAGCTATTCAGAACTGAACAAGGTGGGCTTTAAACTTTCCATTTGAAAATTCAAGGGCTGGGGCAGGAAATTTAAAAGCACTTAAAACAGTCAGAAAAAATTTGAACGCTTTACTGTTCGTTTTTACTTTACTCAGGTCAATATCCGGGGCCAAAAACCACTGGCGGTATCTTTTAATATCGGGCCGGTTGAAAATGATATTGCCTGCCTCATTCTTGCCAATGTTTTGTGTACCGCCAAACAAGCCTTCGGCCCCATAGCCCACAGAAACAGATAACCATTCAGGAAGATGTGAGTTTTTAAAGAAGGGCTTCAGGTTCATGCTGGCCCAATAGGTTTGCCCATTGTAATCTTTCAATAACCGTTCTGCAGAACTGGTACCAAATAATACATCACTTCGTTGATTGAGTGACGGGTCGCTGTAATTTTTATTATGAAAAGAAAATTTGAGTTTGATACGCTGATCATCCCAGGCAAATTCCTGTGCAACCAAAGCACTGCTGCCTAAAATATTGGCGCCAAAATCGGCCCAGCTCCATCCCCATCCGGCGCTGAAACCATCCAGCACTTCAATTACCGTTTGATAAACGGCTCCACTCATGCCGCCAATCCAGATGCGTTTCTTTCTCTCAATGCCCGTCCACCGCCACATTTCCATACTGGCCCTGCTCTCAATATAAGCTGCATATAAATGACCTACTTTGTCCACCTGTTTCCATTCAGGAAAATCGTTGAATGTATGAAAACGGGTTTTCTCATATTGACTGTACCAGGCAGAAGATAAAGCAATCATAGTGCTGCCATAGCCCACAACGTTTGCACCAGCTACTAACCAGATGCGTTTTTTCTTTTGTTGTGGGGTGAGGGTATAATAGTTTTGATCGTTTAAGAACTTTTTTAAATTCTCCGGATTATCTGCATGTAACGATGAATCAGTTAAATTGGAAGTGCTATCGATTTGTCCTTTTAGATTGGTAGAAAGAAAAAGGAATATTATTAATATGCCCGGCAGCGAACGGAACGATAAATGGAGCGTCGCAACAAAGATGCTCAGGGAACTAAAGCTGGCAACATAAGATTGCTTCGGCTTTGTCTCGAAAGATGATAATACTGCTGCTGACTTCATAATTAATTAAACAAATTTACGTTTATCGTTTGTTTTCAGTTTCAAATACTAAAATTCAATAACTTTCAAGCTCAAAACGATTGAAATTTATGGATACTGCAATACAAGCAAAGATTGACATTTGGCTCAACGGTAATTTTGATAAAGCCACGAAAGATGAAATAAAGCAATTGCAAAATGAAAATTCCGGTGAACTGGCCGATGCTTTTTATAAGAATCTTGAGTTTGGTACGGGTGGCCTTCGTGGATTGATGGGTGTAGGCACTAACCGCATGAATAAATACACCGTGGGGATGGCTACACAGGGCTATGCCAATTACCTGAAACAATGTTTTACTGCGGGAGTAAGTGTGGCGATTGCACATGATAGTCGCAACAACAGCCGCTTCTTTGCAGAGACAGTGGCCAATGTATTTGCGGCTAACGGAGTAAAAGTTTATTTGTTTGAAGATCTGCGGCCAACACCTGAACTGTCATTTGCCATCCGTGAATTGAAATGCCAGGGCGGTGTGGTGTGTACGGCTTCGCATAACCCGAAAGAGTATAATGGATATAAAGCCTATTGGGATGATGGCTCACAATTGGTGCCGCCACATGATAAGAATGTAATTAACGAAGTAGATAAGATAGCGTCGGTAGATGATGTGAAGTGGAGTGGTGGTGAAGCCAACATCACCATTATCGGGAAGGAAATGGATGAAAAATACATGGAGATGGTGAAAAGCCTGAGTGTGTACCCCGAAGTAATTGCGAAGCATAAAGATTTGAAGATTGTTTACACACCAATACATGGAACGGGGATTACATTATTACCACAGGTATTGAAAAAATTTGGTTTTGATAATGTACATATCGTAAAAGAGCAAATGGTGCCGGATGGAAATTTTCCAACAGTAGCATATCCCAACCCGGAAGAAAGCGAAGCGATGAGTTTGGGATTAAAATTATCTGAACAGTTGGATGCGGATATTCTCGCCGGTACTGACCCGGATGCTGACAGAATTGCAATTGGGGTAAAAGATAGCAATGGTAAATGGGTACTGATGAATGGTAACCAGACGGCTGTGCTGGCTTTTAATTATTTATTGGAAGCCCGAAAAGCCAAAGGAATAGCACAGGCAAATGATATGGTGATAACGACTATCGTTACCACACCCATGATAGATGCAATAGCAAAAGGAAATAACGTGGCCTGCTACCGGGTGCTGACAGGCTTTAAATGGATAGCCGAAATGATACGGGCAAAAGAAGGAAAGGAGAATTACATTATCGGCGGCGAAGAAAGTTTTGGATTAATGATTGGCGATAAGATAAGGGATAAAGATGGCATCAGTGCAGTGGCATTGCTTTGCGAGATGGCAGCGTATGAAAAAGAAAAGGGCCGAAGCTTGTATGAAAAAATGATTAACCTGTATGTGGAGTATGGATTATATAAAGAACACCTGATTTCCATTACCAAAAAAGGAATGGATGGGCAGCAACAAATAGCTGCAATGATGGAGAGTTATCGTAACAATCCACCAAAATCTATCAATGATTCTGCCGTGGTGCAGTTGCTGGATTATGAATTACAAAAAGGAACTAACCCGCAAACAGGAGAGAAGTGGACAATTGATTTACCAAAATCGAATGTGCTGCAATTTATTTTAGCTGATGGCAGCAGTATTTCTGCAAGACCGAGTGGGACGGAGCCGAAGATTAAGTTTTATTTTAGTGTAAATACACAATTGAGTAGTGCAGCAGTGTTTGATACAGTTAATAAGCAGTTGGATGATAAGATAAAGGCGATAATTGGGGATATGAAATTATAGTAATCAGGATTTATTTTTTCAAAGCAGCATTTTGCGATGCTGCTTTTCTATTTTTGCTTCGCTTATGAGACCCATTGAAGATACTTACCGGCATAAAGGCTTACGCAAAAAATTAGTACAGGGCATACAAGCCAAAGGCATTTCTGATGAAAGAGTCCTGGATGCTATGTTAGAAGTTCCCCGTCATTTTTTCCTGGATTCTGCTTTTGATGAAAAGGCCTACGAAGACAAAGCTTTTCCGATTGGTGAAGGCCAAACTATTTCACAACCTTATACGGTAGCTTACCAATCTCAGTTGCTGGAGGTAAAGCCTTTTCATAAGGTACTGGAGATAGGAACCGGCAGTGCTTACCAGGCTGTGGTATTGGCTGAGATGGGGGCACAGGTTTATACCATTGAACGGCAAAAGAAACTTTTTGATTCTAATAAGTCATTTGATTTTTTAAAAAAATACAATTCCATCAAATTTTTTTATGGGGATGGTTACCAGGGTCTGCCAACCTATGCTCCTTTCGATAAAGTAATTATTACTGCAGCCGCACCAGAAATTCCGGAAAAATTAATTGAGCAATTAAAGCCCGGCGGTATGATGGTAATTCCTCTGGGTGCCGGCGATCTTCAACAAATGATGCGGGTAACCAAATTAGAAAACGGTGCATTAAAAGAAGAAGTGTTCGATCATTTTTCTTTTGTGCCGATGCTGGGAGGGAAGAGATGAAACCCTCCCGACCTCCCTAAAGGGTAGGCCATCAAAACACAGCCCTTGCTTAAGCAAGAAACTTTACTTATTCATTTTTTACCAGAGGGCTAAAAATATTTTGCTCTTAGATTTTAATCTTTATTAAAGTTTTTACTTGGATGAAAGATTGACTTAAGTCTCCCCTTTAGGGGGACAGGGGGTTTACGCAAATTGCTCTAACAGCTCTATCCTTTTATCAATCGGCGGATGTGTAGCAAACATATTATCCCAGGAAGCAGATTTATGAACAGATGGTTTTGGATTATCTATGAATAATTGTGCTACATCACGGCTTTCCACTGCTTCTATTAACGGGTCGCCAGATATTTTTCTTAAAGCATTGGCAAGGGCATAAGGTTTCTTGGTTATTTCTGCGGCACCTGCATCAGCCAGGTATTCTCTTTTGCGGCTGATGCCAAAACGAAGAAGAATGGAAATCAAATAAGCCACTGCAGTAACTACTATTGCTATTAAAATAATGGCACCACTTCCTTTACTATCCTTGCTTTTTTTACCGGAGCCTGCAAAACGAAGACTGCGAAAAGCCAGTTCAGCAAGAAAAGCAAAAATGCCAACAAATATGATGGAAACAATCAGCAAACGTACATCCCGGTTTTTAATATGCGTTATTTCATGGGCAATAACACCCTCCAGTTCATCATCATCTAATTTATTAATGAGACCCCTTGACAGCGAAACTGAATAGCTTTTAGCACTGATACCACTGGCAAAAGCATTCAGCGAATCATCTTCTATAATGTAAACCTTTGGCATTGTCATGCCCTGCGATATACAAATGTTTTCTACAAGGTTGTACACTTTTTTATTTTCAGCCCTGTCTAATGTTTTGCTGCCCGTAGCCATCCGGATAAAAGCGGAATGTCCTGCCCATGCTATAAGAAACCAAATACCAACAGCTCCGAGAACTACCGGCATGCTTTGCAGAAAAAGCTGATTGGGATCCTGGTTATGTTCACTTTTTAGAAAGTAAACCAATGCATAAGACATTCCCAGTAATAATAACGGGAATGCTATCAGCAAAAGAACAGAGTTGAAATTATTTTTCCTGATCTGTTTATCTAATCCGACGTATTGCATCAGGAATTAGAATTGAATTTTTGGTGGTTCTTCCATCTGTTTACGGCTGTCAGTACCCAGGTCAAACATGATTTCCCGTTTGAATCCAAAATTCTTTGCAATAAGATTGGAGGGAAAAGATTCAACTGAATTGTTATACTCTGTAGTGGCGCCATTAAAGAAACGTCTTGCCGCAGCCAGTTTGTTTTCAATATCGCTTAACTCTTCCTGTAGTTGCAAAAAGTTTTGATTGGCCTTTAAATCCGGATAAGCTTCTACTTGTACTTTCAATCCTGCAAGAGCGGATGACAGTTGCTGCTCTGCAACTATTTTGCCATCAATAGTGGTGGCACCCATAGCGGCAGTCCGGGCTTCGGTTACTTTCAGCAGCAATTCTTTTTCATGTGAAGCGTAACCTTTAACTGTTTCTACTAATTGCGGAACTAAATCATGCCGCTGACGAAGCTGCACATCTATATCTGCAAAAGCATTTTCTCTTCTGTTACGCAAACGAACCAATCCGTTGTACAGACTTACCAACCAAATGGCAATTACTGCAAGGACACCGACTACAATTAATACTGGCATAGTTGTTTTATTTAATAGACATTGAAATTAGTGAAAAAGAATACAAGGAACACAGATTACACGGATTCCACAGATTATTCCAAAAGAAATAAAATCTTTTTTATCGAAATTTTGCACTTTCAGGTTTCTATGCCTGTATCCTTTCAGGAAATTTTGCAGACAGTTTTTATCATTGGCCCGAGTTCCTCCTGAGTTTATAGAAGGATAGGGGGCGGGGGGATATTCTTTTTCTCCTTATCTTTCCCCATCATTAATTGCTTATGCGTATTGTTCCTTTTGCCATTTCAACAATAGTTACTGCGGGATTAGTTTATGCTTTTAACCGTCC
>JANPMI010000059.1:0-5979 GCA_031422725.1 Chitinophagaceae bacterium
TACACCTGATAGGAATTGATGAGCCGGTACTGGATGGTGATTATAAAAATGAAATACTTACACTTACCGGGAAAAATATAATGATCAAAGGCATTCATTTCGCTAATGCCGGCTATTCATCCATGAATGATTATGCAGCTATAAAAATAATTGATGCTACTAATGTTATTATTGAAAACAACATCATCAGCAATGCCTCTTTTGCTATTCATATTGCCAATTCCACCCACTCCTTTATCCGCAACAATACTATTACCGGGACTAATAAATCAGAACATTTATCAGGCAACGGTATCCACTTGTGGAAGTGCAGCAATATGGTGATTGAGAATAACTCTATCCGTCAGCACAGGGATGGTATTTATCTTGAGTTTGTTACAAATTCTACTATTAAAAAAAACTGGAGTGAAAAAAATATCCGTTATGGGTTACACTTTATGTTCTCCTCCGATAATTCTTATTTCAATAATACCTTTCGCAATAACGGAGCTGGTGTGGCCGTGATGTATTCCAAAAAGGTAACGATGGCAGGCAACCATTTTGAACAAAACTGGGGCTCTTCGGCGTACGGCATCCTCCTGAAAGATATAACTGACAGTTATATTCAGCAGAATACATTTATAAAAAACACGGTCGGCATCCACATGGAAGGCAGCAGCAGAATTGAAATACAAAAAAATATTTTTAAAGAAAATGGCTGGGCTATTAAAGTGCAGGCCAGTTGTGATGACAATACTTTTCATCATAATAATTTTACGGGTAATAGTTTTGATGTGGGTGCAAATGGTTCTGTTTCTCTGAACATTTTTTATAATAATTTCTGGGATAAATATGAAGGATACGACATCAACAAAGATGGTATTGGTGATATAGCCTATCATCCTGTGAGTATGTACTCCATGATAGTGGAACAGAACCCCCATACATTGATGCTGATGAGAAGTTTCATTGTCACCTTATTGGATAAAGCAGAAAAAGCCATACCCAGCCTGACTCCTGAAAATCTTGCCGACAATAAACCCATGATGAAATCTCTGAAATTATGATTCGTATCGAAAATATCAATAAACATTTCCGTAAACTGCAGGTGCTGGATAACATTTCAGCTACTTTCCAAAAGGGGCAGGTGGTTTCGCTTATCGGGCCAAATGGTTCAGGGAAAACCACATTGATAAAATCCATTCTTGGAATGGTAAGACCTGATAAAGGAAAAATTTTTGTAGATGAACAGCTAATAAATAACGACCCCGCCTATCGAAGCAAAATCGGGTATATGCCGCAGATTGGCCGCTATCCTGATAACATGAAAGTGGGTCACTTGTTTAACATGTTGCAAAATATCCGTAATGTTTCAGCAGAAAAAATAGACAGAACACTCATAGAACAGTTTGAACTGAAAAAGATATTTGAAAAGCCAATGAGGACACTAAGCGGTGGTACCCGGCAAAAAGTGAGTGCTGCCGTGGCTTTCCTGTTCGACCCGCAAGTTCTTATACTTGATGAACCAACAGCAGGCCTTGACCCGTTAGCATCTGAAATACTGAAAGAAAAAATCCTGATTGAAAAGAAAAAAAATAAACTCATCCTTATCACATCCCATATTCTCAGCGACCTCGATGAAATCACTACTCACATCATGTATATGCAGGAAGGAAAGATGCAGTTCTTTAAAGACATAGAGGCCTTGCAGGAAGAAACAGGGGAACTGCGATTGGGTAAAGCCATTGCAAGAATTATGAAAGGCGAACAGTTCAACAACGAATGGATTGATAAAATGCTGGAAATAAATAAGGATGAAAAAATTTATTAACTGGTGGTTTATGATAAAGCTTTCTAAATATGTATTGTATGATATACTGAGAAGTAAAATCATATTGGCTTACGCTTTATTTCTCTTTGTTATTGCTGTCAGCATGTTCCAGATGGAAGAGAACAGCAGCAAAGCCATACTAAGCCTGTTGAATATTGTATTGATTGTGCTGCCGTTAGTAAGTCTTGTATTTACCACCATCCATTATTATAATTCGTATGAGTTTATTGAACTGATGTCGTCACAACCGATGAGCCGCACAAAAATTTTATTAAGTGAATATGCCGGTGTAAGCATTTCACTGCTCAGTGCTTTTTTCATCGGCGCCGGCATTCCTGTTTTATTATTTGCCGCCAATGATACTGGTTTTGCATTATTATTTACCGGTGGTTGTTTAACATTGGTATTTTCTTCTATTGCTTTTTTTGCTTCAGTAATGGCAAGGGATAAAGCAAGAGGCATCGGATTTGCTTTACTCCTCTGGTTCTATTTTGCATTGATATATGACGGACTTGTGCTGCTGATACTATTTTCTTTCAGCAATTATCCGCTGGAAAAACTGACCCTCTTACTTTCTGCACTTAACCCGATTGACCTGGGCCGCATTTTTATCATGCTCAAGATGGACATAAGTGCACTGATGGGATACACCGGTGCTTTGTATAAAGATTTTTTTGGCAGTGGCACCGGCATCCTGTTTACTACCGGCATTATGCTGCTATGGATTATTACACCTCTCTGGTTTGCTGTAAGAAAGTTCAGAAAAAAAGATTTGTAACTATTTTATCTCACAATAAAAAGAATTACTATGGAAGAATTAATGACAAAAAGCCTGGCACAGATAGTAAACACTAATCACCGTGCCGCAAACGTATTTGAAAAATATCATCTTGATTTTTGCTGCAAGGGAAAAAGAACCCTGCAACAGGCTTGCACTGAAAGTGAATTAAAAATTGAAGAAGTGCTTTTCGAACTGGAAAAAACAATATCAGCAACAAGTTCGCAGCTAACTATTGACTATAATAAAATGTCGCTTGAACAATTGGCACATTATATCGTAACAACCCATCACAGTTATGTAAAAAAAGAAATGCCGGCCATATTGGGCTATTTACAAAAAGTAGCTTCCAAACACGGCGGCCATCATCCGGAAATGATAAAAGTGCTGGAAATATTTACAGCGGTAAAAGATGAAATGGAACAGCATATGCAAAAAGAAGAAGTTATTTTATTTCCGGGGATAAAAGAAGCAGAACGTCAACTGGCAGAAGGAACTGAAATTATCATTAACAACACTTCCCTGCTCGCACCGATTAGTGTGATGGAGCAGGAACATGACCATGCAGGCAGTGCAATGGCTGAAATAAGGCAACTGACTAACAACTACAACCTACCGGACGATTCCTGCACTACTTATAAATTAAGTTTTGCAGCATTACAGGCTTTTGAGCAGGACCTGCACCAGCATGTGCACCTGGAAAACAATATTCTTTTTCCAAAAGCTTTAAGATTGTTTGGACCTGTGAACCAATGTTCGCTTAACTAAATAAGTCATCCTTCTATATTACAAAGCCGCTATAATAGCGGCTTTTAAAATTTAATAGCATTTCGGCATGAAGATGGTGTTTCATTCTTATTTCTTATTTATGAAGCCAGTAAAGAATTAACGCAAATGCCCAAGGCAATATAAAAATTAACAAAAGCCACCTGAAATCTGAACCAATAATAAAGTTAACAACCGTCATTGATCCAATTGAACTGATTCCTGCAAGAGCAACAATGCTAAATGCTCCTCCCATACGTTTGCGAAAAGAAGTGAATGCTATAAAAACGGTCAATAATCCTGTTGTGAAAATGTAACCTCCCATTACCCAAAATACTTTTTGAAGCCAATTTGCCAGACCAGGAATATTATCATTTACATTTTGCAATGATGAGCCCATGTATCGGAGGTCTTCTGGCAGTAAAGGAGGGCGGATAAAAATAAAGTATAGCCCCATACCTACAAGAAGTAAACCTGCGAATAAAAGTATAATTGATGAATATGGTTTAAACTGTTTAATGTTAAAATTAATTTTAGTTAGAATTTTTCTCAAGTTCTCTTTTGGTATCGTTCAGCATACTATTCAAACACCAGTTGCAATACCATTTTACAAATAAGAAAGAAAGTATTTTATAGAACCATCCTCGTGGCGGCAGATAGCTAATGGAAAGTTTTGCAATGGTTCTCTTTTCAGCCGGAGTAATTTCAAACCACATACGATACCATGACATGATAATAATTTTAGCATTCCCGGTTGTTTCCCATTCTTTGAGTTTTGGTGGTTGCCACTTTGTGACGGTTTGACTAAAATCCATTGTCATTCCTATCATTTTTCCATACCAGCGATAACTTGCACCAATTCCTGCTGCATTAGTTGAAAGTTGTTCTAACTTCAACTTACTTCCCATCATCATCATGGAGCTTTCGCTCATGTGCATTCCTGTTTTAGAAAAATCATCCATCCGGGCAAATACTTTTTCAGGCGTTGAATGAATGAGTATGTTTTTTGATTTTGTTTTCATAACTAAAGATTTTTCAAAATGAAATCCACCCGTTCTTCCGGCGGAAGTACAGGAACCTGAACGATTGGAAATCCCAGTGATTCGTAAACCTCAACAAGCAATGCATGAATTTTTTTCTGTGCCGCCTCATCTTCGATCCGGGCATAATCATTCACCAATGGCAGGCGATCAAGAATGAAAATTTTTTTGTAAGAAACAGTACGCAATGCCGCTGTTAATTTTTCATCTACCGGAAGATTTAAAAACCGATAGTATGCAAGTGCATCAGGAATTGCACGGTCAAGAAAGACTTGCACATCAGGGGAAATCTGATCCTCCTGCTCAATTTGCATATCCAGTACTCCCAATTGAAATTCTCTCTGCTGTTTTCTAACATCCTCTATAGTTCTTCCTTTCAGTCGCTGTGTATCAAGGTAATGCCGGGCATGTTCAAAGGTTGTTATGTATCCTCTTTCTTTCAGCAAATTAACCGTTGTTGTTTTTCCTGAGCTTGGCCCCCCGGTGATGACATACCAGTTTGTCGGCCTTCTAAGAATATTACTGTTTTTATCTATTAATGTTCCCATTTGCTTTGTATAAAAATGATTTGTTCTACGTTTACAAGGGGTTTACTGCTAATTCGTCTTCATTTGTCTTAAGTTTTATATACAGGAATCTCATTGAAATCCTCCGCCTCTTTTTCCTCTAATAAAAAATCTTTCACTGCCATCAGCATCGCCTTGTTTGAAGTAAAAAGTTCCCGGTTAAAATTAAGTGCGGTGGTTATATCCAAATCTTCAATCGGGGCATTTTGAGCCTCTTTGTAAAAATTATTGAGAGAGGAACTGTAGTTATCCTGTATCACGGCAAATATGCTTTCAAGCTTTTCGAAATCAGGCTTTGTTTTCTGCTCCATCAATGCATTTAATTGCTGGTATAAATCTTCCGTTTGTTTTTTGTGATGTGCAAAAAAATTGAACTTAATATCTTTTGAAGAACGGCTAAGGTTGTTGATATTACCCGCTACATCCTTCATGCTTTTAACCGAGTGCATGCAACTTCGCACCGATGATATTAATTGGTTGAGCTGTGCATATCGTTCATTCTGCACTTTTGTTCGCAGTGATAAATAAAATGCCTGCAACTCTCCCTGCAACTGTTTCAAAAATTCATATTTTTCTTCCGGACTTTTTGAAAAGAATCTTCTTTTCTCATTGATAGGTCTGAAATCAGGATGCTCACACAGCAACTTTATATCAATATCAAACAGCGCCAGGTTAAAAAGTATGGAGTTATGAATAAAATATTCCGTTTCCCTCCTGAATAAATCCAGCGCTGTTTCGGGTTCTGCAATGTTGGCATTCCCGATAAAAGCCGCCGCCGAGGCATCGGTATCTTTAAAGAATCTTTCGAGGAGTTTTGCGAATGGATTAAGGAAAGGGAGAAAAATGAAAATACTGACTAAATTAATCAGGGTTGAAAAGGTAACTAAGCCAATGAGCGGGTCTTTGATTTTAAAAATATCAGTTATCAAAAGCAAAATCGGTTTCAGCAAGACGAAAGCAAATACGGTAAGGAAAACATTGAAAAAGAAATTACCGAGTGCCACCCTCTTTTTTGCTGCG
>JANPMI010000060.1:0-2581 GCA_031422725.1 Chitinophagaceae bacterium
ATGGTTCCGTGGAAGTTGTGTTCTTGTATCTTTTAGATCCTAAAGTGGGCAAAAGCCTTGTTGGCTTCAGCCATACGATGGGTGTCTTCTTTCTTGTTAAATGCAGCACCTTCCCCTTTTGATGCGGCAACGATTTCACCGGCTAATTTATCAGCCATGCTGCGGCCAGTCCTGTCGCGGCTGTAGCGGATAAGCCATTTAATGCTCAAAGAAACTTTCCTGTCGGGACGAACCTCCGCAGGAATCTGGAAAGTAGCGCCACCTATACGGCGGCTGCGAACTTCTACACCAGGTGTAACATTTACCAAAGCTCTTTTCCAAACCTCATAACCATCTTCACTGGTTTGCTTGGCTACTTTGTCTAATGCATCATAAAAAATATTAAAAGCTCCGCTTTTCTTTCCTTCCCACATCAGGTTGTTTACAAAACGGGTAACCAGTTTGTCATTAAACTTAGGGTCTGGTGCTAAAGGGAGTTTCTTGGCTTGTGCTTTCCGCATGAGTTAAAATTTCTTTATACTTTTTATTTATATACTTTTTGTCATCCTGATCCCGCCCTTAGCGGGAGAAGGATTACTTTTTTACTTTTTCTTTCTTAGTTCCGTATTTAGAACGGCTCTTCTTACGGTCTTTTACACCGGCAGTATCCAATGATCCACGAACGATGTGATAACGAACACCCGGCAAGTCTTTTACTCTTCCACCACGAATCAGAACGATGGAGTGCTCCTGGAGGTTATGACCCTCTCCGGGTATATAGGCAATCACCTCAATTTTATTGGTCAACCGAACTTTGGCAACTTTACGCAAGGCTGAGTTTGGCTTTTTAGGCGTTGTTGTATATACCCTTGTACATACACCGCGGCGTTGCGGACACTCATCCAAAGCTCTCGATTTACTCTTAGCCCTGATGATTTCTCTTCCTTTTCTTACTAATTGTTGAATTGTAGGCATTCTTGACCCTTGTTTTTGGGACGGCAAAGGTAACGGCGGAAGGCTTAATCTCCAAAAAAATGACTGCTGATTTTTCTGATATTGAACCTTTTGGGGATAAAACTGGCATAACCAGATAATCAGGGCCGCTAAAAATATTAAACTCCTTAAAATTCAGGGCCTAAACCTTCTGCATCCACTGATATTTGTCCTCCCTTCTGCCCTCCCGGATATCAGTAAGCCATTTTTTGATAGTGGGGGCTGTTTTCCAGTTCTCCACATCAAAATGCATTACAAAATCCTTGTAACGCAATTCTTTTATCATTGAAATAGTGGCAGCTGTTCCGGTACCAAATACTTCATACAGCACCCCGGCTTTGTAGGCATCCATAATATCATCAACACTCAGGTCTCTTTCCTCTACTGCAAAACCCATTTCTTTCAATAAAGTAATAGTGCTTTGCCGGGTCACTCCATCCAGTATCGTTCCCTGCTCCAGTCCCGGAGTAATGGCAGTATTGCCAATAATGAAAAATACATTCATGGTGCCGCATTCCTGTACATATTTATGCTCAGAAGCATCAGTCCACAATACCTGGTCATATCCTTTTTTCTTTGCTTCAGCAGTAGCATACATGGCAGCACCATAGTTACCTGCAGCTTTTGCATAGCCAACTCCACCTGGTGCAGCTCTTACATATTTTTCCTCCACATAAATCCTCATCGGCGCAATGTAATAAGGCCCGGTAGGACTTAGAATAATCATGAATTTGTAAGTCTCTGAAGGGCGAACACCAATCAATTCATCAGAAGAAAACATAAACGGACGTATATACAGGGAATGATCTTCTTTATACGGTATCCAGTTCTTATCCAGTTCTATCAACTGCCTCATCCCTTCTAAAAATAATTCTTCGGGAACGGCGGGCATCTGCATTCTTTCAGCCGAGATATTAAACCGTTTAAAATTATCCTGCGGCCGGAATATATAAGCATTGCCTTCACTATCCTTGTAGGCCTTAATACCTTCAAAAATTGCCTGGCCGTAATGGAGTGCAGCAAGCGAAGGACTAAGCAGCAGCGGCTGATAAGGTTTTATTTCAATATTTTTCCACTCACCATTTTCATAGTCGGCTTCCAGCATATGGTCGGTAAAATAGCGGCCAAAGGGCAGGTTTTCCAGGTTCAGATCCTGTAATTTGCTGCGTTCTGCTTTTCTTATTGAAATGTCCATAGCTGCAATCATAAAAGTTTATTTTTGACAGGTCAAAGAAACGAAAAAAACTAACACCCATTTGTATAAATTACCAACGGTTTTATGGATTTAAATCACCTTGAATTACCGGCGTCCGTGGTAGCTGATTTATATCAGAACTCTCTTATTGATTCTGGCGAAATAACCGGCAATACCGGCTCAGTTATTATACCAGAACCCGGAGAGCCAACCACCATTCCTGCTATTGAAACAATTACGTCGTGGAAACACCTCGGAAATAACCTGAAAAACATCCTGATTGTAGTTAATAATGATGCTGCTGTTTATCTGCCTGATGAGGAACTTGATTTTTTAACAGGTATTCTTGGTGCCTGCAAACTGAACCTGGCTGATGTAGCAATTGTCAACACTAATAACCATCCGGAAGCTTCT
>JANPMI010000061.1:0-8384 GCA_031422725.1 Chitinophagaceae bacterium
GCAGAATTGAGACCCGGGCAAAAAGATTCTGATTCATTACCCGACTATGCTATCCTTGATCAGATCTTATATCAATACATTGAAAGGAGGCAAGGCCCAAAAGAAATAAAAGCACAGGGCTTTGATGCTGCATTAGTTGACAGGGTATTAAAAATGGTAAATGTCAATGAATACAAACGCAACCAGTTTTGCCCCATTATCCGCATTTCACCAAAAGCCTTCGGAGTAGGCAGAAGGGTGCCGATAGTAGGAAAATATCTTTCCTGAAATTTTAATGTTGAAATGTTACTACTACATTGAATGTCGGACCGGGACCCGGTGAAATAGCTATCGAAATCACCATTTCAGTTTCAGATAAGGATATCAGGTTAACCGTATTGCTTCCTCCGGTAAATAAAGGGGAAGAAAAGAGAATAAGAGTTTCATTGGTTTGAAAAGCCCAGGTAAAACTTGTGGTTTGCGGGTCACCACCATTACATTTTGTTGCGCCTTCATCTGTAGTACCACTTCCTGTAGAAGCGAAAGTATATATATTATCCTGCTGGCATGCTTGTAGTGAATAGGGGTTTCCATTAACAGTAGCACTTTTAACCTTCCAGCTGCTTTGAGTTATGAGCTGAGTTTTAGTTTTTGCAGGAGAGTCCTTATCGCAAGAAGTAAAAAAGGAAGAGGTCACAATAAAACCTGCTATCAATAAGAAAAATTGTTTTTTCATAATACAATGAATTATAGGCTTAAAATTAGAATTTCTACGGCTTTAAAGCAAATGTGCTCTAAAATGATGCCGAAAATGCCGGCAATCATCATATCGGCAGATAATTTGCTAATCTCAAGTTCGTAATTTGTGTCACCATAAATATTTTCCATGTTTAAAACCGCAGAAGACATCAGGCTGCTGAATGAACGCATCGGGCAGGCCAGCCAGTTTACCGATAAATTAAGGGAGGAAATAGGGCATGTAATTATAGGGCAAAGCCATATGCTGGACAGGCTCCTCATTGGCTTGCTCAGCAATGGACATGTATTGTTAGAGGGTGTACCCGGACTTGCCAAAACATTAGCGATAAAATCTATGGCACAGGCTATACATGCCCGGTTCAGCCGCATACAATTTACCCCTGACCTTTTACCGGCTGATGTAATTGGTACCATGATTTACAACCAGCAGAAAAATGAATTTATCGTTCGTAAAGGACCCATTTTTGCCAATTTTATTTTAGCTGATGAGATTAACAGGGCACCGGCAAAAGTGCAGAGTGCTTTACTGGAAGCGATGCAGGAGCGGCAGGTAACAATTGGTGATAGTACTTATAAATTAGATGACCCTTTTTTGGTGCTTGCCACACAAAATCCTTTGGAGCAGGAAGGAACATATCCTTTGCCTGAAGCACAGGTGGATCGTTTTATTATGAAAGTAATTGTTGATTACCCCAAAATGAAGGAAGAACAATTAATTATCCGGCAAAATATACAGGGGGCTTTTGCTACGATAAAACAGGTTGTTTCCATACAGGAGCTGATCAGTGCAAAAGACCTTACAAGGCAGATATACATGGATGAAAAAATTGAACAGTACATACTCGACATAGTTTTTGCAACAAGAAGCCCCGGAGAGTATAAACTTGAAAAGCTACAACCACTTATTTCCTATGGAGCCTCACCGAGAGGAAGTATTAACCTGGGCCTGGCCGCAAAAGCACAGGCTTTCTTAAATAAACGGGGGTTTGTTATACCTGAGGATGTAAGAAGCATTTGTAAAGATGTGCTGCGCCACCGGATCGGATTAACGTATGAAGCAGAAGCAGAGAATGTAAAGGTGGAAGATGTGATTGAAGATGTATTGAAACAGATTAATGTGCCGTAATGGCCCCCTAAATCCCCCTAAAAGGGGACTTTAAATTTCCTAAAGGATAAAATTTCATTATTGTTTTTTAGATGCTTACAACAACAGAAATAATAAAAAAAGTACGGGAACTTGAAATTAAAAGCAAGAAACTCACTACTGATTTGTTCACCGGTGAATATCACAGTGCATTTAAGGGAAAGGGAATGTCCTTTAAGGAGGTGAGAGAGTATGCCGCCGGAGATGATATCCGTTTTATTGACTGGAATGTTTCAGCCCGGTTTGGTCATCCTTTCAGTAAAGTTTTTGAAGAAGAACGGGAATTGACAGTGATGCTGCTGGTGGATATTAGTTCCAGCTCTTTATTCGGTACCATACATGCAAGAAAAAGGGATATTATTACAGAGATAGCGGCTGTGCTTAGTTTCTCCGCAGTGAATAATGCTGATAAAATAGGAGTGATATTTTACAGCGATATAGTGGAAGCTTATATCCCGCCAAAGAAGGGAAAACAACATGCTTTATATATTGTGAGGGAATTGCTAAGTAAAGAACCAAAAGGTAAAGGCACTTCCGTCAGTAAGGCTCTCCGGTTTTTTAATAATTCAACCAAGCAGAAAAGTATTGCTTTTATATTGAGTGATTTCCTGGATGCGAATTATGAAGATGCCCTACGGATTGCCGGAAAAAAACATGATGTTATTGGTATAAAGTTGTACGATAAGATGGATCAGTATCTGCCGGATGCCGGATTGGTGCAGGTGCAGGATTTGGAAAACGGTAAAACAAAATGGGTGGATAGCAGCGACAGCTTTGTACGGTATAGTTATGAGCAGGAATTTTTCAGGGTAACAGACTACAGTACACAAACATTTAAAAAAGCAGGATGTGACTTGCTGCATGTAAAAACGGGGGAAGATTATGTAAGAGTACTACAACGGTTCTTTCTCAGCCGGAACAGATGACAAAATGATTTTCAAAAAGCAAATACTCTTTCTTGTTTCTTTGTTCTTTGTGCAGTTAGTAATTGCACAGGGAGGGGCGACCATTAAGGCCTCGGTTGACAAGAATAAAATTCTTATCGGGGAGCCATTACAATTAACGATTGAGGTATATCTGCCTCCCAAATCAGTACAGAATTTTATTCTTATTGATAGTATTGAGCATTTTGAATTCATTGAAAAGCCAGTTATAGATACCACGGACGAGAATGGTGGTTTGAACATACGGGGAGTATATAAAATCACCAGCTTTGATTCGGGTCACTGGGTCATTCCATCTTTTATTCTTTCACCGGGTGTAAAAACGGATACTATTCCAGTTGATGTTGTTTTCTCTGATTTTGACCCTAACCAGGATTATTATGACATAAAAGATATTATTGAAGTAAGTCCGGCAAAAAAGAAATCATGGTGGTGGTATGCAGGAGGAGGAGCTTTATTGCTGGTGCTATTGCTCATCTTTCTTTTGCGAAAGAAAAGGCACCAAGCGGTTTCGGTATCGAAAACGGTGATTAACCCTTTTGAAGAAGCTATGAAGCAACTGGAACAGCTGGAAAACAATAAACCGGATGTAAAACAATACCATTCAAAGCTTACTGATATTTTCCGGCTTTATATTTTCAGGAGGAAGGGCCTCCTTTCTCTTCAGAAAACCACCGATGATCTCGTCCTCCAAATAAAGAAGCTGAATCTTCATAAAGAGCAGTTTGATAAACTCTCTCAATCATTGCGATTAAGTGATTTTGTAAAATTTGCCAAATACATTCCATCGGTTGATGATGATAAGAATTGTTTTAATGAAATTAAAATCTCAATCATAACTATCGAAAAATCGGAGGCCAAAGCTCCCCTTTAGGGGCTGGAGGTTTTATGCTGTACAACTGGATAAAAAATATGGACTTTGCTTACCCGATGGCATTTGCTTTGTTTGCATTCCTGCCATTATTAACATGGTGGTATATAAAAAAGCAAAGCAGGCAGCAGGCAACCATAAAAGTATCCTCGATCTATGCTTTCAATGTTTCCTCATGGAAAAATCGTTTTCGTCATATACCTTTTGTTTTCCGGTTGCTGGCAATAAGTTGCCTCATCACAGCCCTTGCCCGTCCGCAAAAGAGAGATGATAGACAGCGTACGGAAGGGGAAGGAATAGATATTGTTCTTTGTATGGATGTTAGTGGCAGTATGGGGTCCCGGGACATACTTCCGTCAAGAATGGAAGTGGCAAAAGAAGTGGCCGAAGAATTTGTCCGGAGCCGGCCGGTTGACCGCATTGGATTAGTAATTTTTTCCGGGGAAAGTTTTACGCAATGCCCCATTACGGGAGACAGAAACACTCTGATTACGCAGATTCAGACATTGGAAAGCCGAAAATACCTGAAGGACGGAACAGTAATAGGAGAGGGTCTGGCAACTGCCGTTGATCGTTTGAATCAAAGTGATTCAAAAAGCAAAGTGATAATTCTGATAACAGATGGTAAAGAGGATGCACCAGATACCAGACTGATAGATCCGCTGACGGCACTGGAGATCGCCAAATCAAAAAGGGTAAAGGTTTATACAATAGGAATGGGAGCCGTCCCCTCCAATATTGTTGAGATAACCGGGAAGAAAAACCGGGAGCGAAACCCCAATATTGATTTTATTGACGAAGAGCTGCTGCGAAAAATTGCTGTTGAAACGGGCGGTAAATATTTCAGAGCAAAAGATAAAGAGGGTCTGAGGAATACTTACAATGAAATTAACCAACTGGAGAAATCGAAAATGGATATTACTTCCTTCAGCCGGTATGAGGAAAGATTTTTTCCTTTTGTATTGGCAGCACTGGCATTGATCCTGCTTGAAGTCATCCTGAAATTTACTGTATTCAGAAAATTTCCATAGTAAAAACATTCCTTCTTATTTGTCCCGGTATAATCGGAATCATTCCTGTAAATTAGCGACCAGATGAAAGCAACAGTTTACAAATCTACCGGAAGCTGGTACACCGTAAAAGATGAAACCGGAAAATTCTGGGATGCCCGTATGAAAGGGGTGATGAAGATTGATGACATCACTTCCACCAACCCGGTGGCGGTTGGCGATATTGTTGAAATAGAATCACAGGCTGACACAGATAATTCTGCCATCATTGATGAAATTCACAAACGCAATAACTACATCAACCGCCAGTCGCCACGGCATAAGTACCAGCATCATATTGTGGCGGCTAATCTTGATCAGTCCATGCTGGTGGCAACACTGAAAGAACCGAAAACTTCGCAGGGATTTATTGATCGTTTCCTGGTGGCCTCCGAAATGTATCATGTTTCCCCCTTTATTGTTTTTAATAAATCTGATTTATACAAAACAAAAGAGCTGGCGAAATATGAACTATGGAAAGATATGTATGAAGCGGTGGGTTATAAAGTATTTTTGATAAGTGCAGAAAAGAAGGAAGGGGTTGATGAGGTGCTGGAATTATTAAAAAATAAAACTACCCTCATAAGCGGTCATAGCGGAGTGGGGAAATCATCTTTTTTGAATGTGGTGTTCCCTGATATCAATTTAAAAACACAGGATGTAAGCGGCTGGAGCGGCAAGGGGCAGCACACCACCACCTTTGCTGAAATGTATGATCTTCCCCTGCCTGCCGGACAGGCAGGTTTTGGAGGCAGAATTATTGATACACCCGGGATGAGGGAATTTGGATTAGTTGACATAGAAAAACAGGAAGTGTCTCATTATTTTCCGGAGATGAGAGACAGATTAAACAATTGCCAGTTCAATAACTGTTTGCATTTTAATGAACCCGGTTGTGCAATTAAAGAGGCAGTTAACAATAAAGAAATTCATGAAGACAGGTATGTGAGTTACCTGGGTATTATGGAAAGTATTGAGCAGAAGAGTTATTAACCCCCTGTCCTCCGTCGACTGGCGGAGAGACTTAGGTCAATGAGTCAATACAGTTGTATAAAGGATTTAAAGTAGAGGAAGTCATTACCCCGAAGGGGTAAAATGATCATAGCTCCGGGTGAAACCCGGAGATGAATGGCAAGATGTATTACGAACCCCGGAGGGGTTCAATATAAATTAAAATAAAGGATTGTGTGATGAAGAACGGAGTATAAGAAAATGCTCAGTAGCGAACAGAACGATGAAGAGTGCCCTTCGATAAACTCTGGGTAAACTTGCAACGAAAGCAGATAGTAGCACTGCAGCCGGGCAAAAAATAAAAAACATTTTCTTTAAGAAATAGTGCAACAGGAAAGTATAATAAATCTAAGTTCCTCCTGAGTTTACCGAAGGATAGGGAGAGGGTTCTTACGCAATGTTTCTCCGCCCGTCATTAAACATTTTCGACTCAATCACACCAGCCAGTTCTACAACCGCCTTATTGTCTTTACTAAGAGCATCTTTCGTTTTTGTCGGGAAGAGAGAAATACCGTTGTAAATACTGTAGTGAAGGGTGATGTTGTGGCCTTTAAACCGGAACTCCCAGTCAATCGTATCAAAATCATCTTCTTTGTGAGAGAAGTTTACATCCAAATCCTGGCTGAGGATGTTGGCTACACGGTAGAATTCTTTTAATCCGCCGTCATCAGCAATGACAGCTTCGGTGCAACCGAGGGTGGTTCGTAGGGTGAGGCTCATAGTTAAGGTGTTTAAGTATGTTCATAAGACTGGATTAAATGGTGGTTAGCTGCACGAAACAAATAAATTAACTCTTGAATTTTTTGGCCTTCTTCACATCCTTCATAGCCTTGGGGTCGCCACTTAGAATTTTTTCGGCCCCTACATTTTTGCCGTTGGTAGGGCACCCGGTTTTACGTTTAAATATATTGCTCAACATTCCACATGATGACAACAACATAGTAATGCTCAACGCTATAGTAAAAAATCTAAGGTTTTTCATTCTTAACATGTTACATGAATAACGAATTTAGCGAAAAATAATTGCTTTTTAAATAGTAAAGCTACGAGCTGTGAGCTATGAGTTTCGGGTTAGTTTCTGATAGTCACGGGGTTGTCTTGCAACTCGTAACTTAAAACCCGCTACTTCTCTCTAAACCAATCTGCATACCCCACATAATTATTGGCGATCCGGTGTATCTCTCCATTTATCATTTCCTGCGAAATATCTTTTACTTTTTTTGCAGGCACACCGGCATAGATACTCCCGGCTTCACAAATGGTGTTCTCCAACACCACTGCTCCGGCCGCAATAATCGTATTGCTATGCACCACCGCATTATCCATCACTATGGCACCCATACCAATCAGCACATTATCATGCACGGTGCAGCCATGTACAATCGCATTGTGCCCAATGGATACATTATCGCCGATGGTAGTTCCGTATTTCTGAAAGGTGCAATGGATACAGGCCCCGTCCTGCACATTCACTTTGTTGCCCATCTTAATAAAATTCACATCGCCACGAACAACGGTATTGAACCAAAAACTGCAATCATCACCGGCGATTACATTGCCAACGATGGTGGCATTAGGGGCAATGAAACAATTGTTACCGAATTGCGGATGTTTGTCTTTTACAGGTAATATTAAGGCCATTTGTATATTTATTTTTTGTTACCAGCGACATTAACACAGATGAGCTTTCGTTGCGTCGCACTCTTCAGGGTTCTGTTCGCTACTCAGCTTTTTTTCACCGCAGAGAAGCAGAGAGGCAGAGTTAACGCAAAGTACTAATATGAACTCTGCGAAATCTCCATTTTCTCCTGTTCTCTGCGGTAAAGCAAATATCCTTGATTCTTTCCGACATTTGCTTTATGACGCAGCGAGAAATTTTTCTTCGCCATATAGCCCAAACCTCCACAGCACCGCTTGCATTAGAAATAGTAAAAGCAGAAGGCTGTACATTATATGGTGTTGACGGAAAAGAATACATTGACCTTATCGGCGGCATCAGTGTAGCCAATATCGGTCACCGCCATCCCAAAGTAATTGAAGCGATACAAAAACAATTGGATGCTTACCTGCACATCATGGTGTATGGCGAATTTATAGAAACCCCACAGGTGCAATATGCCAAACTGCTCACAGACAATTTACCGGCAACACTTAATTCCGTTTATTTTACCAACTCTGGTGCCGAGGCGGTAGAAGGTGCCATGAAGCTGGCTAAAAGAACAACAGGCCGTACACAAATCATTGCTTTCAATAATTCTTATCACGGCAGCACACAAGGTGCATTGAGTGTAATGGGGGATGAATACTGGAGAAATGCTTTTCGTCCGCTGCTGCCGGATGTGCTGCACCTGGAATACAATTCTTTTGAATCGCTGGATGAAATAACTGAACTCACTGCCTGTGTGATTGCGGAAACGGTGCAGGCCGAAGCAGGAATAATTGTTCCGGCAAAGGAATGGATGCTGGCTTTGCGAAAAAAATGTACCGAAACAGGAACATTGTTAATCCTTGATGAGATACAGGCCGGCTTTGGACGAACCGGTAAGCTCTGGGGCTTTGAACATTTTAATATTGTTCCTGATATTTTATTACTCGGTAAGGCATTGGGCGGTGGCATGCCGCTGGGT
>JANPMI010000062.1:0-4933 GCA_031422725.1 Chitinophagaceae bacterium
AGTAGCAGCACTTAAAGGTGCCCCGGGTGTAAAAAGTGCAAGATATGCTGGTGAGAACAGGTCTCGCCTGGGGCGAGATGCCAACATTGAAAAGCTTTTACTTAATTTGGCGGGTAAAGCAGACCGTAGTGCAAGATTCAGAACCGTTATTTCCTTGTTAACAGATGGCAAAGAAACATTGTTTGAAGGCATTTGCGAAGGCAGCATAATTGAAGAAAAGAGAGGAACTCAGGGCTTTGGATACGATCCGGTGTTTATTCCCACTGGTTCTGACAAAACCTTTGCTGAAATGAGTATGGATGAAAAGAACAAATTCAGCCACCGGAAGAAAGCCACCGAAAAACTGGTAGCATTTTTGAATAAACTGTAATCAAATCACTGATTTTGACCCCGGAACGCAACCAAAATATTCCCGAAAGCGACTTAATTGTTGGATGCCTGGAAGGCAACCGCAGGATGCAGGAAGAAATGTACCGCAGGTTGTCCCCCCGCATGTATGCAGTATGTCTTCGATATGCCGGTAATGCCGAAGAAGCAGAAGATATATTGCAGGAAGGTTTTATCAAGGTCTTTAAAAAGTTAGACAGTTTTCGGCGGGAAGGATCGTTTGAGGGTTGGGTCCGGCGCATTTTTGTAAATACAGCTATCGAGCATTTCAGGCGCAAACGCTACCTGATGCCCGTAACAGAAAAAGAAGAAAACACCATTGAAGGAAAATATGTTTCTGTACTGGATGACCTCGCAGAAAAAGATATACTGGCATTAGTACAGGAACTGTCACCCGGCTACCGAACTGTTTTTAACATGTATGTGGTAGAAGGATATACACACAAAGAGATTGCCGACATGCTGGGCATCAGTGAAGGAACCAGCAAGTCACAATTGTCCAGGGCCAAAGTGATATTACAGAATATGGTGAGAACATTTATTGATAAGCAAAGATCGAAAACAAAATAATGAGCAGCGGATTACAAGATAAAATGTACAACTACGAAGTGGCTCCGCCCATTGCTGTGTGGGACAAGATTGCTGCTGAATTAGACCAGTCAGAACTATCCGATAAATATCCTTCAAGACTTTACAATATTCAAATAGCCCCACCATTGCATGTGTGGCAAAGCATTGCTGCTAAATTAGACGAAGCAATGCTCGTAGAAGAATTTGCAGGTAAACTTGGTGGGATTGCAGTAGCTCCGCCTGCTGCTATATGGGATAAAATAAAAACTTCCCTTGATACGGAGCATGAAGCTGCCATTCCTGAACACAGAAGACTTTTTCCATTACTTAAATATGCTGCCGCTGCCGCCATAATCGGATTTTTGGCCTGGGGCGGTGTTCAGTTGTTTAATAACAAATCAGGAGATACAACTATAGTCAAACAACAGCCGAAAGAAAATACGGAAACTGCCATAACTAACAAGACTACTGGCATGGTCAATGAAAATATAGCTATAACCGATGTGGCGGCGGCACTGGAAGAAGCAAGAAATGATGCTGCACTGGAAGCCAGCAAAAAAACCTATGCAAAACTTGATGTTGCTGCAACAAATCAAAAAATTAAAAATGCGGCTGATTTTTATTTCAGTTCTCCCGAAGAAGATGATTACCAGGGTGGCGTTACAAGAGGTATTGATATTAACCAGATAATGCCGGGTGCGGAGCTTGCCAACCGCTATATCCTCCTGATGACACCCGATGGCAATATTATCCGCATGTCAAAAAAACTCAGCGATCTTGTTTGTTGTGTAGCCGGTGAGGACCAGGATAAAAATTGTATAGACCAGATGAAAAGATGGAGAGAAAAAATTGCTGATCCTTCGGCAGGTCATTCTTCCGGCAACTTTATGGACATCCTCCACCTTATTAATTCGCTGCAGGATAAATAACCATTGACTCAACTCTGTTTCATTAATTTTGATTCGTACTGTATGACTATATCCAAACAGTATATAATAATATGTCAAGAATTAAAATTGAATTGCCAGAACAATTTTCCTTTTCCTGTCAAATACCTGTTCGCATAACAGATATTAACTATGGCGGTCATACGGGTAACGATGCTGTTTTATCAATTATACATGAGGCAAGAATGCAGTTTTTAAAAAATCTGGGCTATACTGAAATGAATTTTTCCGGCAGCGGAATCATCATGGCAGAGGTAGCAATTGGATTTAAAAGTGAATTATTTTATGGCGATACAGTAATTGTATCAGTAGCAACCGGGGAAATTTCTAAAATCGGGTTTGAACTTTTGTATAAACTGGAGAAACAGCCGGGTGATAAAAGAACGTTAGTCGCCACCGCCAAAACAGGAATGATTTGTTATGATTATGAAAAGAAGAAGATTGTGAATGTGCCGGAAGAAGCAAGGCAAAAACTTTCAAAATAGAAATCAACTATTCCATATCCGCCAGCTTTCTTCTGCCTGCAGCACCAGCATTTCTTCTCCGTTTTTTATGGTAGCCCCTCTCTCCTCTCCTTTTTGAAGGAATAGTGTTTTGGCCGGATTATAAACCAGGTCATAAAGCAAATGCCTGTCTGATATAAACTGGTAAGGAATATCCGGGCAGGTTTCCGTATCAGGATACATGCCAAGAGGTGTAGTGTTGATAATAATAGTTCTTTGTTCTATTATACTTTTATCTATCTCCTGGTAAATAAACGCTGATCCGGTATTCCTTCTGCGGCTTACTATGTCAAATTCAATCCTGAGTTTTTTCAACACATAAATTACTGCTGCCGTGGCTCCTCCGTTTCCCAGCACCAATGCTTTTTTATGATATGATTTTAGCAGTGGTTTCAGGCTCTTTTCAAAACCATTAATATCTGTATTGTATCCAACCAGTTTACCTGCGGATATATTTATACAATTACATGCAGTAAGTCCCCCAGGTATATGGGTGGCATCCAGGAAAGGAAGAACCTTCGTTTTATAAGGAATCGTTACATTAAGCCCTTCCAGTTCCGGGTGGTTCAAGATCAGAACAGGTAAATCATCAATCGTTTTAAGGGGGAATAAATCGTAACTGCATTCAGTTATCTCTTCCTTCTCAAACTTCTCTGTAAAATATTTTTTGGAGAAAGAGTGAGACAGGAAATGGCCAATTAGTCCGAATAGCCGCATCAGGCATTTATCGTTTTATCAAGATATAAACTGAATGTATCACCACGAAGACCGATACGCATTGTTTCCAGCGGTATTACTTCGGATGGTGCAATATTACCCAGGTTGGCATTGCAGCCCACCAATTCAATAAAATATAACTGCTGTGCTTTTTGCGGGGCTTCCCAGATAATTTTCTCGGCAGCTATCTGGGTAAGTATTTCCTGCACCAGCCCTTCTCTTACTTCACCACTGCCGCGGTAAATACCTACATTTCCTGCTTCCCTGGCTTCTGCAATAACATAGGTGGAACCGGCTTCCAGTTCTGCTTTCATCAATTCAATCCACTTGTAAGGCGGAATGATATGTGCTGCATCTTTACTGCCCACTTCACTCAGCACTATTCCATGCTTAGTCAATTTCTCTATATAACCACATTTTTCTGCATGAGGAATGGTGATGGATCCATCGCTTACTTCCATATAACTGATGCCAAACTCCTTACACACATTTATATAATCATCAAACTGATTTCGTATCAGAAACGCTTCAAACAATGTGCCGCCAAAATAAACTGGAATATCATAGGAACGATAAATCTCCAGTTTATCTTTCAGGTTAGGGGTAACGAAGGATGTACCAAAGCCAAGTTTTACAATATCCACATGCGGATGTGCTGCACTCATAAAATTTTTCGCCTCTTCCACACTCAGGCCTTTATCCATGACCATCGTTAATCCCGATTGCCGGGGCTTTAGTTTTCTATCCGGAATTTGTGACAGATTAAAATTCATGCTTGTTTGGTTTGGTTCAACAATGTTTTACAGATGGCGGCAAAAATAGGGAAGAAAAAGTTGCTGGTTGCTGCACAGGTAAAATTCACTAAAACAGCATTAATCCTGATTTAAAACAACTCTAACCTGCAACTAACAACCAGTAACAAGTAACTCAGATAGACTTATTCCGTTTAAACCGGGCTATTACATCCACTACCAGCTGATTTTGCAAAATAGAAGGATTGAGTTCAACAAATTTTTTCAATAGTTTAGGAGATTGCCTCATAGCTTCTTCCAATTGCAAAACAGCTTCTTTTGTTTTGCCCAGGGCAAATAAAACAGCTGCTTTATAGAAAATAAATAGGGGTTTTCCTCCGGTAACTTTTAAAGCGGCAGTTGATTGTTCCAGTGCTTCTTCAAAATATTTTGCGTTATACAGGCAACGGATTAGTGACTCCCAACCGCCTGCATTACGGGGTCTTACACGAACAACATTTGAAAAATACTGAATAGCCTCTTTAAATAATCCTAACTGCATTTTACATTCTCCCATCAGCAGGTTATACTCAGCCTGCAACCGGTGAATTTTCATTGCTGTCTCTAATTGTTTAATGCAGCTTTCCCACAACCCCTCATTAAAATAAGTGCAGGCAATTTTATAAAACAATTTGCTGTCATCCTGCCGGATGTGCGATGCTTTACGGTAATGAATTCTTGCCTGTGCAAAGTTTTTAAGCCTGTCGTAGCAATGACCAATGGCTTCAAAAATCACATCTTCAGGCTTTGCCAGTTCATTTACTTTCTCCAGTACTTCAATCGCTTCTTTGTATTTACGGAGCCTGATATAGGCATCACCCATATTCCGGTAGGCATAATCAAATTTTTCGTCAATGGTAATAGCATACTGGTATGCATCAATAGATTTTTCGTACAGTTTTAATCCCTGGTAAGCTGCTGCCAGGTTGAACCAGGCCAGTTCATTGTAAGGATATTCATCTATTATTTGCTGGTGAAGACGAATGCTTTCTTCATTGCGGCCGGTAAAATCTGTCCA
>JANPMI010000063.1:0-2040 GCA_031422725.1 Chitinophagaceae bacterium
CAGCAATAGTGTTTTATACTCCTTACTTCCCCTCGCATCACTGATAGGTGAAATTTCAGTTTTCATTACCTCAATCGCTTCGTTAATTAAATCTTCCGTAATTTTTCTCCCTTGCAAAAATGCTGATGTCTTTTGTAAATACATCGGCACCGGCCCTACACCACCCGCAGACAGACCAGCTTTTTCAATTACATCACCATTCATCGTTAAGCAGATGGCAGAATTCACACTGGCAATATCCAAATGTGTTCGCTTACTTACTTTTTCAAAATGGAAATAAGTGTTCGCACCAGGCGGTTCAAACGAAATGCTGCTGATTGTTTCTTCTGGTTTTTTATCTAACTGTTTATATCCTTTATATAATTTCCGTAATGGCAGGGTTCGGCTATTTCCCTCTCCACTTGTGGAGATGGTCAGGGTGAGGTTTGCATCCAATGCCAAAAAGAAAATAGTAAAATCACCTATCGGTGAAGCATTGATAAAGTTGCCGGCAATCGTCGCCATGTTGCGGATAGGTGTGGATGAAACTAATTTTGCATAGCGCTGAAAAGAAGGAAATGCTTCATTGATAATAGGCGAAATCATTAAATCACTAACTGTAGCCGAAGGACCAATGATACATTTATTACCATCCTTGCTGATGCCATTCAATTCAGGGTTGTCAAATACAAAACGAATAGCAGCATTTGCCATCTCCTCATGTTTCTGTACATATAAGTCGGTGCCGCCACCAACGATAGTGAATGGTGTATGATCAATAGTGAATGGGGTTCCTTTAAGAATAATCAACCTTTCTTTTATTGCGGTAAAATATTCCGGCAGTATTTTTTTTCTTGCCACAAATGCAGTTGCTTCTTCTCCATTTCTATCTTTCATTATTTCGGCTACTTTACCTGCCGCCCGTTCTATTGATTTGTATCCGGTGCAACGGCAAATATTTCCATCTATGGCGGTAATAGCATTTCGTTGCGTGGCGGTAGCATCACTCAAACAAAACCCGGCCAGCGACATAACAAAACCCGGTGTACAAAATCCACATTGAGTAGCACCGGCATCTGCCATTGCCTGTTGTATCGGATTTAAACTCTCCGCATTATTAATGCCTTCAATAGATACAATATGTTTTCCCTGTGCATTACCAAGCGGCATCAGGCAACTCGTCATAGATTCGTATTGTAATTTTTCATTTACAATTTCACCCACCAATACCGTACAGGCTCCGCAATCACCTTCCCTGCAACCAATCTTTGTTCCCATCAGATGCTGGTGATAACGGATAAAATCAAGCAGCACTATACCCGGGGGCAGATCTGTTGCAATCGACTTTTCGTTAAGAATAAACTGTACCAAAATAATAGTATAATTGACCTTTAAAGTTAATGTAATTGATTTAATGGCAGACGTTTCAACAGGTTTATACCAGTAAAATAAATGAAGTAACTTCAATACAGATTATTGTATAACTCATGAAAGAAATAAAAGACATTATCCGGGCTTATGATAAAGCGGTGAAGCAGGGGAAACAAACTGCCCTTGCAACAGTAGTTCATGTTGAAGGATCTTCTTATAGAAGACCCGGTGCAAGAATGCTGATAACAACAGATGGTCAGCTAACAGGTGCCATCAGTGGCGGCTGCCTGGAAGGAGATGCATTGCGAAAAGCTTCACTGGTGATGATAGAAAAAAAGACCATGCTGGTAACCTATGATACCAATGATGAAGATGATGCAAAACTGGGCATGGGACTTGGTTGCAATGGTATCATCCAGGTATTGATTGAACCAATTGATACTGCAAATGCCGAAAACCCCATTCAATTATTAAAAGAAGTTGCAGGCAAAAGGCAAAAAGCGGTATTGACCACTCTCTTTTCATTACAGGATAAAAAAAACCCGCAAGCCGGAACCTGTTTGTTATTAAAAGAGGATGGAACTAGTATTGGCGGCTCTCCTGAATTGAAAGAGACATTATTAGCCGATGCAAAAAATGCGTTGGACAATCAAACTTCTACTTTCAAAAACTATCTCGCCTCAGGCGGGA
>JANPMI010000064.1:0-19411 GCA_031422725.1 Chitinophagaceae bacterium
CCATAGGTAATAACAGGCCAGCCATAATTTTTTCCGGGTTTGATAATATTCACTTCATCGCCACCCCGCGGACCAAATTCCGCCTCCCATAATTCACCAGTCACAGGATGGATATCGAGGCTTTGTGCATTGCGGATGCCATAGGCATAAATCTCCGGCATGGCATTTTTCTTATTTAGAAATGGGTTTCCGGGAGCCGGTTTTCCCTCTTTGGTTATTTTAAAAATCTTTCCCAATCCTGAATTAAGCCATTGAGCTTGCGGCCTTCCTTCCAGGATAGATCTTTCTCCGGTGCTTACAAAAAGATTTCCACTCTTATCAAACACCAGTCTTGATCCAAAATGTAGTCCACTGTTTAATGCCGGAGTGGCACGAAAGATCACTATAGGTTTCTGAATTTTTGAGGTTGCTTCATCTAACTGACCTTTAGCTACTGCCATCAGGTTACCCGTTCCATATTTTTCAGAATAGGACCAATAAATTGTTTTGTTTGTTTTGAAAGCAGGATCCAGTGCTACGTCAAGTAATCCACCTTGCCCGCCGGCATCCACTGCAGGAAAGCCGGTAATCTTCTTTAGCAACACCCCACTGGCATCATGTAGTTGCATATAACCGGTTTTTTCAGTTATCAGTAATCTTCCATCGGGGAGGGGAATCACAGCCCAGGGTCTTCCTAATTTGTCTGCAATTTTTTCAACTTTGTATGGCGTAACGGTTTTCACACCTGCAATTCTTGTTTGTCCTTTGAATGCGGGTTTATAATTTGCATTTGCTTTTTTAGTTTCTACCGGTGGAATTTTAGTGGTGTCCCCGCCGTCAAAATGATTTGATGAAGGGTTATTGTTACCGCAGCCGTAAGAATATACTGAAAGCAGGATGCCTGTTAAACAAAAAAAAATTTTCACTTGCATGAATTTTATTTTAGTATATGAATTGCAAAAATAACAACAGAATCATTTCCATCCTATTTATTACTTTTTATGCGGCTGGATCGTTTGCAACTTCAAAACCAGCTTCCCTGCATTCCCCTTTTGGGGATATATTATGATTAAAATAGAAGATTTCAACGTAATAGGGTGCTATTGTCAGGCTATATTGGCTGTTGGTACTGTATTTGCACCCAGACAATGCTGCATGGTGCCCGATATAATGCACGGAAAGAAAATGTAACATTACTCACTTAAATTATTTTTATGAAAAAGTTTAGCGGATTTTTATCACTCATAGCTCTTTTTACCATGATGGCCTGTTCCAATGACAAACCTGCAGAAGTTAAAAAAGAAGTCATCGTTGTTCCATCTGCGCCGGCCACCGTTCCTGCGAAAAATACGGTTATTACTTTAGATAAAAATGGAGTTAAGGTTACAACTAAAAAAGTAGATGTAACTATTAATTCTGATAAGAAAAAAAATTAAATATTTTTTATTTAATGATAATAACCTGGAAAATGGCCTCAGGTATTATACACCAGCTTCTTTTCGGAGTGGCGGATCATCGTTACAACAATCCGCCCTTGATGCTGTTTTCTCCAACGGCGTAAAATAAGGGTAGAAGAAAAATTACCGGGCATATTATTTCATTTTCTCCTCAATTTCTATATCGCCTTCATCATCTTTTGGTTTGCGATAATCATTTTTAAGTTGGTTTTCAAACTTCCTTTCATCTTTTATATTACGAATTACCAGGAAGGCAATTAAAGCAATGGCTCCAATACCCACAAGAATTATTACAGCCCAGTTCATACATTCAAATTTTCATTAAGTTAACCTGATTTTCCGGCAGGCAATGTTAAGTTTATGCATCTCTTTCCCCCTGGGGTGTCCGCCCATCTTCCCGGGCAATGTGTCGAAACTTTCATTTCATTCATGGTCATACATGCTCAGCCTGTTGGAAAGCTGCACAATCTGTTGCTGCATGTCATTCATTCGTTGTAATAAATACGTTATGGTTTCAATACCTTCGAGATTAATATCCATTTCATAATACAAACGCACCAATCTTTCTAAATGGCGCAACTGGCTAACAGGTAGAAATATTTTCTCTTCGATGCTGGTCATTTCTACCAGGCCGGATGCTTTCAGCGAATAAATAAAGGATAGTTCAATATTATGGTGAATACAAAATTCATCGGCAGGTATCATGTCCTCTGTTTGCATAATTTTTTTTATTTAAGATTACTTAATTCAGTAAAAAGTGTTTTTTGCTTCTCTGTAAGGTTGGTGGGTATTTTTATTTCGTAAGTAACATACAGATCGCCAGCTTCACCTGCCGCTTTATATAGGGGCATGCCTTTTCCCTTCAGCCTTATTTTAGTGCCGTTTTGTGTTTCAGGATTTACTTTTAGTTTTACTCTCCCCTTTAGTGTTTCAACAGTAGTTTCTCCCCCCAGAAGAGCAGTGTATAAATCAATGGGGGATGTGGTGTAAAGGTCATTACCTGATCGTTTAAAATGGGGATGGGATAAAATGGAAAAAGTAATATACAAATCACCTGCCGGGCCACCATTTACGCCAGCTGCACCATATCCTTTTAATTTTATCACCTGTCCGTTTTCAATACCGGCTGGAATAGTAATACGAATATTTTTCCCATTCACGGTAAGAGTTTGCTGCTGTGTTTCCAAAGCATCGGATAAACTAAGTTTCAGTTCAGCGTTGTAATCCTGGCCTCTGAATTTTGTTTGCCCGCTTCGGCCTGTTCCTCCAAACATTGATTCAAAAAAGCCGGAGAAATCGCTGTCGCCATCACCTGGAAACTGCTGGCCGCCTGAATATTGTGATTGTTGTTGCGAGTGTCGTTGTTGCTCAAATTGTTCAGCATGTTGCCAGTTCTTACCATACTGATCGTATTTCTTTCGCTTTTCCTTATCGCTTAATACTTCATTGGCTTCATTTACCGCCTGAAATTTTTTATGTGCTTCTTTATCGTTGGGATTAAGATCCGGATGCAGTTTCCTCGCTAATTTTCGATATGCTTTTTTAATATCATCTTCAGATGCTTTTTTATCTATCCCCAGAATATGGTAGTAATCAATAAATTCCATTTAGCTGATTTTTGTTGGTCTGTGCATAAAGGTACTCCGCATTGGTTCTATATGTAGTAAATAAAATAGAATATCTCTTCGCCTTAGCCCGGCTTCCGTAAAATTAATTTTCCGTGCCTGTTTTACTCGTTGCCAGCTACCTGCCTTATACAGCGTAATAGCCGATGCGTAGACGGTTTATCCCCGGTTCTCCTCATTTCATACAGTTTGTTTTTGAATATGTCTGCCAAAGCAAATAATTTTGACTTTCAAACAACCAATATGAAACCGGCATTAATTTTTTTCTATTTCACGGCGACCCTGATTTTTATACTATCAACAGGTAATACAGCCGTGGCACAACAGTATAAACTCCGCCAAACCACCAGCATGATGGGAATGAAATCCGAATCCACCATCTATGTAAAAGGTATGCGCAAAAGAACCGAAGGCGGTGGTTATGCAGGAATAAGTAACAATATTGTTACTATTGAACAATGCGATCTGCAACGCACCATTAAACTGAATGACAAAAAGAAACTTTATTTCATTGTGCCTTTTTCAAAAGAGGCGGATGAAGTAATAGATGAGGATGCAAAACCTGCTGCAAAAAATAAACCCGTTACTCCACCACCCAACCAGGCCAGCAACAAAAAAGGCGGCGTAATTAATATGTGGTATAACATTACCGACACCGGCGAACGAAAAAAAATGTATGGCTTTACCGCAAGGCATATCTGGACCACACAAAAAATAAAACCCTCCCCGGATGCCTGCACCATGAAAGACAGTATGATTATTAAAACAGATGGCTGGTATATTGATCTGCCTCTTTTTAATTGTCCCATAAATTACTCCGGAACAACAAGCACTCAAAACTATCAGCAACAACCGGAATGTAAAGACCGTTATGTTACCCGTCGCAGTGGAAAAGGAAAACTTGGCTTCCCTTTAATTGAAACAAGAACAATGATAATGGGCAATGGAACCGGACAGACAAGTGAATATAAAACGGATATGGAAACACTGGAGCTTTCGACCCTAAAACTGGATTCTATGTTGTTTGAAATACCTCCCGGTTACAAACTGGCTGCAGCCGAAGATGAGTTGCAGGATAAATATGACGTTAGTGAAATAATGAAGCAGGCGGACAATGCTAACAAAGAGAATGGCCAGCAAAAAATAGATGGTAATGAACCCAAAAAATCAGGTGTACTCCGCATTGGTGTATATGAGCCGACTGGGGATGGGCAATTACAATTTTCTGCATTACAGCAGTACCTGGTCAATACGTTGAACGGCGGCAGCATTGAAGCGGTGGCTATAACTTCAGAAGAAGATGCAAAGAAATATAATTGCGATTTGATGCTGACTACGGACTTTGTAAAAGTTAAACAGGCAAGCAAAGTGGGTGGTTTGCTGAAAGCAATAAAAAATACGGATCCTTCCGCTGCTACTTCTTACAATATTGAAGCGGCATTTACAGTAAAAAATGTATCTGACGGTTCTACCCGGTGGCAGCAAAATATAAATGGAAAATATGAGGGCAAGCCGGATGACGCCGCAAAAAAATCATTGGACGAAGGATCCAGGGGGATAACAAAGGAGCTTAAGTAATATAAAAATATTCACCTTTGCCATTGTCAAGACGGCAGAGGCAAAAAATTATTAATCAGCTTCCGTATATTTTTTAAAGTTGTCCAGGATAGCCTGCCAACCTCCCTGTTGCGGTTCTATTGAATTTGTATTTTCTGCTTCAAAACTTTCCACCACTTTAGTGCTGTTTCCCTGTGCCGAAAAAACTACTTTTACTTTCCTGCCATCAGCAGCGGTATATTCAATGTATTCTTTATTTGTTACTGCATCGTAAATTCCGCTGAAATCAAAACCCATGCTGCCGTCTTTAGCTTCCATGCGGGAAACAAAACTGCCACCAACCCGTAAATCATTTTCTGCATGGGGTGTGTGCCAGTCATCTGAAGCATTATTCCATTTGGTAATGTGCACAGGCTTTGTCCAGTAATTCCAAACTTTTTCTACCGGTGCATTGATGATATTTTCAACGGTAATAACCGTTTTATTCTGTGTTTCCATTTTATAGAAATTTATCGTTTAGTGCTTTTACAATACAAATATCAGAAAACAACCGGGAACAGGTATTGTGCAAAACGACAATAAAAAGGCTTATTGCAACTATATCATGGATAAATAGTAATGTATCATTTCCAACGACCCTGTCTGTACATTCAATATCCGGGCATCATTTTTTCTCAGCATAAGCTTCCATGCCATCAACAAGGTGTTCATAATTCACCAGCAGTTCCTGTCCCGGAGCAATATCCACCAATGCTTCAAACTCCTCACCGTCATTGATGGAAATAATATTGGGTTGGGAAGAATGGTTAAGATATATAACCGGATCAATGGTTTTAAAACCAGATTCAGGTACAAAATAATTTTCTTCGTCAAAGAGGCAATAGGTTTCAATTAATGACCGGGAATGTTCCGGCAATGTTTCTACTTCTGTAATAGGAACTTTAATCCATTCGCCTGAGTCTTTAGAAAAGATATTGCGGCAGCCCCTGGGAATAGGCTGAATGGCAAATACACCAATACCATGCACCAGAGAAGATTGAAGCATTACATAAGTTTGATTCCTTAATTGCTGGAGAAGTTTTGTTTGCGGCATAAAATATTCGGGTAAAGATATTGACAAAGATAACCTATAATGACTGGCTGCCTGTTAAAATCACACCTATAGCACAGCATCTTTTTACATCTCAAACTCCCACACTGTCCGGTAAGTTCCCTGCAATTCGATATACGATAAAAAAGCATTATAAAAAGCATCGCCGCCAATGGTAGCACTATCGCCAATAACAAATAACTTTTCCCTGGCTCTGGTAATAGCCACATTCATTCGCCGGTAATCTTTTAAAAAGCCAATGTCACCATCCTCGTTGCTGCGTACCAGCGACAGAATGATATTTTCTTTTTCCTGGCCCTGGAAACTGTCAATGGTACTGCTGCGGAGTTGCTTTGTTAATACTTCTTTCGCAGCTGCCACCTGTCCTGAGTATGGCGAAATAAAAGCCGTTGTTAATGGGTTAAGTGATTCAGTTTCTACTATTTTTTGAACAATGCGTAACTCACCTTCATTTTGCAAACTCCTGCCATCGGGACCATGCACTTCATTGTAACCGGAGCCCGCCGTATCAATAAAAGTGAGGTGAGTACCTGTGTTTTGTAAATGAGTTGCGGTTAATAATAAACTATTGTAAAAATAATCGCTGCTGAATCCTGCAATTACCCTCCTCATCCTGTATTGGGTATTTAGTAAAAAAACATCGCCGGCCCTTTCAATAGCGGTTTCTAAAATGGATTGGTTAAAGCCCAAACGGGCTGCTTCATTACTTAATACGGTGGGAGGGAGCTGCCAATGGTCACCAGCCAGTACAATTTTTTCTGCCAGTGGAAATATGCACCATGCCAATGGTTCGATACATTGACCTGCCTCATCAATAAGTAAGGTTTGAAAATGCAGATGATTGATATCAGCATCATATAACCCAACAGGAGTGCCTGCAATCACATCAGCTTCTTTAAATAATTTTTCTTCGTTGTAGGCCTGTAGTTTTTTTATTTCAGTTCTTATATTTTTTACTTCTTTAAACAAAAGTTGCCGTTGCTCTCTTTCTGCTTTGCCAAAACTGCGTTTGTATTTCAGGGCCATCTTGCGGAACTCTTCAGCCCTTATTTTTAATTGCTTTATCTCCTTTTGTTGTTTGCTGTTAGCCAGTTTTCCCTCAGGTGTATGGGAGAAAATGGTTTCATCTGCTTTGCTGGCATTGCCAACTCGTAATAATTTAACTCCATGCTGAATCAACCCTTTGGCAATATTGTCAACAGCCGTATTGCTGGGTGCAGATACTAACACCTTTTCACCTGTTTTTATTAATTGTATGATGGCTTCAATAAGTGTAGTTGTTTTCCCGGTTCCCGGCGGACCGTGTACAATAGTTATTTGTTCATTTTGTATAATACCCGCAACAGCCTGTTGCTGACTTTTGTTCAGCTGTTGGTTACGAAAATTTAGTAAAGTATTTTTTGTTATTGAACGAATTGCTGTTGTTGGTTTATCATGCAACTGTTTAAATAATTTGTATAAAAATTCATTTTTTTCCAGTTCATTCAGCATCTTTTTCATAATGCTGGTAGTTCTGGTATCCGGAGCTAACTTAATGCCCACCCCGTCATCTTCTATCCAATCAGGAAAGTCGGGAGCAAACAAACGAAACTCGCCGTTCTTACCATCTAAATTTATCAATACCCCTTTCACAGGCTCTTCACCTGCAGTAAAGCATTCAATAGCAGCACCATCTTTAAACATATTGGCTTCGGGTGGAAAACTGAGTTTAAAACTGATTTCGGGGTAATCGGCATACCCAAAGTTTTTGCGGGTGATGATGATGGGATGCAGGGCAAGGCCTTCTGCTTTTAAAGATTTTAAAGTATGCTGCTGGTCCAGGCTATACCGCTGCACCTGTTCTTTTTCCTCCAGGTTAATACATTGTAATAATATTTCTATGTGCGGATGCATGAAGTGAAAATAGGACGGATGCGGGGGATAAAAAAATGGAGGTACATTCACCGCATGAAAATTGCCTTTTTTTCTACCCAACCTTACGATAAAGAATATTTTGAACGCTACAACCGACAACATGAAATTATTTTTTTTGAAGCTCAGTTAAACAGGAAAACAGTAAATCTTGCTGAAGGATGTGATGCGGTATGTTCTTTTGTAAACGACCAGCTGGATGAAGCAGTGATTAATGCTTTAGCGGCAGCCGGAATAAAAATTATCGCACAACGGTGTGCCGGATTTAATAATGTAGATGTAGCTGCTGCTAAAAAAAATAAAATAACCGTTGTCAGGGTGCCGGCTTATTCACCCCATGCTGTAGCGGAGCATGCCCTGGCACTGATAATGACTTTGAACCGTAAAACACATAAAGCCTATAACCGGGTGAGAGAAGGTAATTTTTCCCTTGATAAATTAACAGGGTTTGATTTATATGGTAAAACTGTTGGAGTAATTGGTACAGGAAAAATAGGTTATTGTTTTGCTCACATTATGCTTGGCCTTGGGTGCAAAGTGCTTGCCTTTGACATTATAGCCAATAAAGAACTGGATAATGAAGGGGTGGAATATTTGCCACTGAAGGATTTGTTGCGGCTGAGTGACATTGTATCACTGCATTGCCCGCTGACAGAACAAACAAAGCATATTATCAACGGCAATACATTCGATATGATGAAAAATGGATCTATGCTTATTAATACCAGCAGGGGTGCATTGATAGACAGCAAGGCTGCCATTGCTGCATTGAAAACCGGCAAGCTTGGTTATTTAGGCATTGATGTTTATGAACAAGAGGAAAAAATATTCTTCCATAACCTCAGCGAAGACATTATCCAGGACGATGTAATAACCCGTTTACTGAGTTTTCCTAATGTGCTGGTTACTTCTCACCAGGGTTTTTTAACGGAGGAGGCATTGACACAAATTGCATTAGTCACACTGCAAAATTTAAGCGATTTTGAACAGGATAAGACGGTGGAGAATACAGTAGTTTGATTACTAAAAAATAATTAGCACTGCGGCCCATTTATTACAACTTAATTTTATCATATGAAATCTTCCTCCATCCATGAAATAAAACAGGAATTGGTTACGCTGAAACAGGTGGAACTGACCAGTCTCTGTCTTCGGCTGGCAAGATTCAAAAAAGAAAATAAAGAACTGCTTACTTACCTGTTATTTGAAGCACAGGATGAAGAAGGTTATATCAAAGGCATTAAGCAGGAAATAGATGAGTTGTTTGGAACTGTCAACCTCACCCAGCTTTATTTTGCAAAAAAGACCTTACGTAAAATAGTGCGGATCATTAATAAATACTCCAGGTACAGCGGCAACAAGCAAACCGATATTGAACTGCGGATATTTTTTTGTCAGCAATTAAAAAAATCCGGAATCCCTTTTCATCAAAGTGCCGTTCTCACTAATATCTATGATGGCCAGTTAAAGAAAATCAATACTATATTGGCTGCACTGCATGAAGACCTCCAGCATGATTATATCAAAGAAATCAGTTTGCTGGGAGATGAGAAACCGGGTAAAAAAACCTTCTCATTGTTCAGTGCCCGTAAAAAATCTGATCCATCTGAAGAGTAAATAAATTAATAATAGCAAAGAGTAATTCCGGAAAAATTAAACCTGTGCCCGTCAAACAAGATACACTAACTGAAAAAAAACTTTATTGCCCGCCTGAAAACTCATCAGTCAGCAGCAGAACTTCAAAAAATTCAGCGGTATTTTAAATCTGGTAAAGGTGAGTATGTAAAATACTTCATAAAATGAATTTCGTTCCGTCATTTTATTTCTTATAGCTTACTCTCCAGATAGTATTGCTTGCATCATCGCTTACAAGTATAGACCCATCATCCAAAATAGCCACACCCACAGGCCGTCCATAAACTTCACTTTTTGACGCATCAGCAATAAAACCCGTTAAAAAATCTTCCGGTTTTCCTGATGGTTTACCATTGGTAAAAGGAACAAACAATACTTTATATCCCGCCAGCGACGATTTGTTCCAGCTTCCATGCTGACCAATAAAGGCTCCATTATGATATTTAGCAGGAAAAGATTGTTTGTTATAAAAAGCCAAACCAAGCGATGCTGTATGTGAACCTAATGGTATATCAGGCACAATAGAAATATTAACCAGGTCGGGTCGTTGTTTATCTTTCATACGGGGATCTTCATTCTTACCAAAATAGGAATAAGGCCATCCATAAAAACCTCCTTCTTTTACACCCGTCATATAATCAGGAACCAGTTCATCACCAAGCCCATCCCGTTCATTTACGGCTGTCCATACTGTTTCTGTCCCCGGTGCCCAATCCATACCGACAGGATTGCGTAGACCACTGGCATAAATTCTTTCACCACTGCCATCAGGGTTTACTTCCAGTATATTAGCTCTTCTTATTTCATTTTCCATTCCATGCTCTGCTGCATTACTGCCGGAACCAACAGAAATATAAATTTTGTCTTTCTTTTTATTGGTAATAATATTTCTTGTCCAGTGATTATTATATCCACCCGCAGGAAGAGTTACAATTTTTGTTCCGGTACCTTTCAATACGATGTCGCCCTGTTTGTAATCAAACCGTACCAGGCCGTCTGTATTGGCTACATAGAAATAATTATTCAAAATCAGCATGCCAAGCGGTTGATTTAAATCTTCTGCAAAAACATATCGATTTTCAAAAACACCATCTTTATTGCTATCCCTGAACAGGGTAATGCGGTTAGCACTGTTGCCATAATTCTGGGTTTTTATTTTCCGGGAAAGCTTGGCGCCAAATTTTTTAATCCCTTTCAATATTGTATTTGATTCTGCAACAAAAATATCTCCGTTGTTTCCCACATATATCCAGCGGGGATTGTCTAATTTATCAGCAAACTTTGTAACCGAAAATCCTCCAGGTGCTGTTGGTGTCCTGCCATCTTTCCATCCAATGACCTTACTGAAGTTGCGGGACGACTTTGTCGCATAGGGAGGCGGCAATGTGTCGTTTACAGAAACCGGGGAAATAGAATTGTTTTTAGCAGCTTTATTATCTATTGATATATTCCCACAGGAAAGTACCGTGGTAGTGAGAAAAAGAGGTAAGATATTTTTATACATAGTTCTGTACTGTTCGTTGAGGCCTGTTTATTTCCCTTTTAATAATTCCTTCCAGGCTTTTGTAGTTGTTTTATCTGCCTTTAAATTTTTAAGCGTACCAATTGAATCCCAGAAACGGCCCAAATGTACCAATCTCAGTAATTGATCACCGTCTGTATCATCCAGTTCTGGTGCAGACGGATTAGGTTTGGAAAAAGAGAATTTATATTTCTTACCATTTACCACGGTATCAAATCCTAAACCCATTCTCAAAAAAGGCCATTTCACATCTTTCACTTCTGCAAGAGGCACATCAAACTGTAATCCGTCCTCCGTCATAAAAGCTACCTGTCCGTTATTCCAGGTAAGAAGTCCGGGTACAACACTTCCTATAAGACCGGATATTTGCCAGACTTTCGAAACTAATTCCTGTTCCATAATTTATCAATTTACAGGAAGATATAATAATATGCCGGATAGTTTGTATGATAAAAAATAGGCTGCTCTGAGAAGCAACCTCCATGTGTTAAATAAAATCAATCAGATCCTGGTTTAATTTTTCCTGATCAGTAAACCAGAGACCATGCGGTGCACCTTTATATACTTTGAAAACAGAGCCTTTGATAAGTTTTGCAGATACTTCCCCCGTTGACTTTATAGGTACGGTTTTATCTTTGTCACCATGTATAATAAGTGTGGGTACATTAATTTTTACCACATCCTCACGGAAATCGGTAGAAGAAAAAGATTTAGCACATTCAATGGTAGCAACAGGAGAGGCATCCATTCCTTTATTTAAGGCACTATTCAAATAAGCATCTGTAACCGGGCTATTGCCCGGCGCTACACCATAAAAATCCTTATTGAACCCTTCGAGAAAAGTTGGCCTGTCCCCGGTCATTGCTTTTGCCATTTTATCAAACACTTCCTGGGGTACACCATCCGGGTTGTCAGCTGTTTTGAGCATATAGGGAACAACAGCACTTATCAAAACTACTTTTGCCACTCTTGCTCCCCCATATAAAGAAAAATATTTTGCAATCTCTCCGCCACCCATAGAAAATCCCACAAGTGTTACATCAGTAAGATTTAATTCATTCAACAGTGATTTCAGATCACCGGCCATAGTATCATAGTCATATCCTGAAAAAGGACGGTCAGATTTTCCAAATCCCCTGCGGTCATAAGTAATACACCTCAATCCTTGTTGAGGAAGTTGGGTTACCTGGTATTCCCACATAGAGCCGCTCAAGGGCCAGCCATGAATAAAAACAACCGGTTTCCCTTTCCCCGAATCTTCATAATAGATCTTTACAGGTTCATTGTTCTCTTGAACTGATTTAATAAATGGCATATAATAAAATTAAAGGTGAGCAGATTATATAATCAATGGATTGTGTCAAAGATTTTGCTATTACTATTAAGCTTATATTCCTGCTAAATAGTATTATTTTATTATAGTTATCTTAGATATAACTCCAATTCAACCCTCCGGTTTTGTGCTCTTCCTGATGTGTTTGCATTGGATGTAAGGGGTCTTGTTTTACCATAGCCAGTAGTTACAACCCGGCTTTCAGGTACCCCTTTATTTAAGAGGTATGATTTAATTGCATCCACACGACTTTCAGAAAGGATTGCCGGATCTTTTTCCAGTCCATCTGTATGACCACCAATTCTCAAATTATAATCGGGATATTCGTTAAGAATACTGGCAATCTCATCGAGCATTGGATATGACGCTACTTTTACCAATGCATTTTTTGAGTCAAAATTGATACGGCGGGTAGCAAATTTTAATCTTTTGGGTACTTCTTTTTTAACAACGGGGCAACCGTTGTTCGCAGCATCACCTGCAACACCGGGACACTTATCATTAACATCCACCACACCATCTCCATCTGTATCGGCCACACATCCATTTTCATCCACTTTTGTACCCGCCTGGGTATCTGGACATCTGTCGTTGGCATCTGTTACTCCATCTCTGTCAGTATCTGCGGGGCATCCGCTGGCATCTACTTTAATACCTCTTGTATCAGGGCATTTATCAACCGCATCCTGAACACCATCACTGTCTGTATCCGGACAGCCCATGAACATATCCGTTCCTTTGGCATTAGGACACTTATCTTTCGAATCCTCAATTCCATCCGCATCGCTATCGGGACAGCCTTTAAATCTTGCAAGACCCGGTACATCTGCACATACATCATCAACATCACTTACACCGTCTTTATCCTTATCCTGGCAGCCATTCATATCAGAGGAACCGGGGATAGCAGGACACTTATCCAAATAATCGTCCACGCCATCTTTGTCTGTATCCACAGGGCAGCCAGTACCATCAACCAAAACTCCGGGTGGGGTAGAGGGACATTTGTCTCTTTTGTTCTTAACGCCATCCCCATCCCCATCTTTTTTCATATCGAACTTGGTAGGTGAAGCTGGATCATTTTGCGCATACAACGGCGAAAAAGCAGTTGCAAATAAGATTGGAATAAGAAGCCCTCTTAATAATTTATAATTCATGTTTTTTATTTTCGTGACGGAGTGAGAATAAATGGAATATTCGCTTTTGGCAGGATTAAAATGTGCCACTGCTGGCACTTTTAGTGGTTTCTTTTTAAATATTAAGACCTTTTATAGAACTCAAAAGCCCAAACGCCTTCAGGAGCCAAATAATAACAACAATTACAACAACAACATTAAGAATACTTTTGATTTTACTATCCATCGGTATATAGGTGTTAATAAGCCAGAGGATAACACCTACAACAACCAGTACAATTAATACAGTAAGTAGCGGCATAATAATATATAGTTTTATGATGATGAAAGCAAACGGTGAGCCACTTTATTTTCGGAATGATATAGCAAAATGCGGGATGATAAAATTAATTTAGGGGATTATATAACATTGAGTGGGAAAAAGAATCCCCGACTTTGAATACAACTATTAAAAACAACAATATGTTTTTTAATCGGGTACAATTTTTTCCTGTTTTTATGTAGCTTGAGAATATATGGATAATTTTAAAATTGTTATTTTCATAATGGCCATCCTGATTACCCTGACAGCGATTGCCAACAACAGAAAACTGCCGTATCCTGTTTTGCTGGTGGTGGCCGGGTTGATTATTGGTTTTGTACCGCAATTACCCGACCTGGCCATGGACCCCGATATTGTTTTTGTTATCATTCTTCCACCGCTTTTATATGATGCAGCATCTAAAACCTCCTGGCATGAGTTCAGATCATCCATTCGTCCCATATCGGCATTAGCCATTACATTGGTTTTTTTTACAACAGTAGCCGTAGCTGTCACAGCTCATTATTGCATCCCCGGGTTTAGCTGGCCACTGTCATTTGTATTGGGTGCTGTTGTTTCACCGCCAGATGCTGTGGCAGCATCAGGTATAATAAAGGGATTAGGATTAAATAAAAAAGTAATTACGATACTTGAAGGAGAAAGTTTGGTGAATGATGCTTCTGCTTTGATTGCTTACCGGTATGCAGTAACAGCAGTAACCACCGGAACTTTTGTATTCTGGAAAGCAGGCCTTCAGTTTCTGTTAGTAGCAGGCGGGGGTATTATCATTGGAATTGTATTGGGGTATCTGTTTGTGCTGGCACATAAAAAAATTGAAAATAATCCCCTGGTTGAAACAAGTCTTACTCTTTTGGCACCTTTTGTAGCTTACCTGGCTGCGGAGCAATTTCACATGTCCGGGGTGCTGGCGGTGGTAAGTACAGGGCTGGTTATATCATGGAAAGCACCTGAGGTTTTTACTTACCAGACAAGGATGAGGACAAGGGTGGTATGGGATACGCTGGTTTTTTTATTACACGGGTTTGTTTTTATTATGATTGGTCTTCAGCTTCCCTTTATTATAAAAAATTTAGGTAATTATCCTTTTTCAGAAATTTTAGGGTATGGTTTACTTATCAGCGGTGTCACCATTGTTGTACGGATTATCTGGGTCTTTGCCGGAGTGCATTGGAAAAATTTTTTTCAGCGAAGAAAAAAAGGCACTGATGCTATCGTTGATGAGAACCCGGACAGCACCTGGAAAAATGTACTGGTGGTGGCCTGGACAGGAACAAGAGGTGTTATATCACTGGCTGCGGCACTGGCATTACCATTACTGCTGGACGATGGAACAGCTTTTCCAAAAAGAAACTCCATCATCTTTCTTGCTTTCGTAGTCATTTTTGTAACGCTGGTAGTGCAGGGGCTTTCCCTGCCACTGCTGATCCGCCTGCTGAAGATAAAGCCACAGGATAATACGGCAGAGGAAGAAAAAGAAATTCAGTTATACCTCGCTACCAATACATTAAATTTTATCGGGCAGGATTTACCCCTGGATAATAAATTGCAGGAACAACTGCGAAAAAAATATGAAGTATTGATAAATAATCTTTCTAAAGAAATACGCCGGCATAAAAAAGCAAAACGCAATGATGAACCCCTGAAACCTGCGCCGCCCGATGAAATGGTGAATGCACAATTAGAAATAAACAAATTTCGCCGGGAGATATTGCTGAAGCTGCACAAAGAAGGTCATTTCAGCGATGCAGCCCTTAAGCAGGTGGAAAGGGAAATGGATATTGATGAATTGAAATTAAACCTCAAGGTGCCGAAAGAAGAAAGCAATGGGTAATGGCAAGCCGCACTTTCTATGCTTGCCGGATATGTATTAATGATTCTACCGCTTGTAATTTGAATCAGTTAGCCTTTACCGCTGTGCATTTTTAATTTCATAGATTTGACTGTGTAACAGCTACGGATTACCTGGCAATATTGCCTTGATGGATGAAACTCGCAACTGCATGAACTGGATCTGGACTTTTGTCATCATTTACATTTTTATACTGGTTTTGATTTGCCTGCGCATTATCTATGAAACCCGCAGTACCACGAAGACGTTAGCCTACCTGCTTTTCTGCATTTTTATCCCCTTCATTGGTATAGGTTTTTACCTGTTGTTCGGTATCAACTACTGGAGAATAAAAATATACAATAAAAAAATGTCGGAAGATGAAAAGATACTCAGGCAATTGAAAAAAGATATCAGTATCTATGACGAAGTATCGTTGCAACATAAAGATGTGGCAGGCTCTGATAATAACGAACTGGCCTCCATGCTTATAAAAGACCTGCATAGCCCACTTACAAGGAACAATAAAGTAAAACTACTGGTAAACGGTGAAGAAAAATTTCCTGAAGTGATGCAGGCGCTGCAGGATGCCCAACATCATATTCATATGGAATATTATATTTACGAACAGGATGAAATCGGTTCTGCTATCATTGAATTGCTTATCAAAAAAGCAAAAGAAGGGGTGGAGGTTCGTTTTATCTACGATGACTTTGGAAGTCCTGCTATCAAAAAGAAAATTGAAAAAAGGATGGAAGAGGCTGGAATACAAATACACCCTTTTCATAAAGTGCATTTTTATTTACTGGCCAACCGGATCAATTACCGCAATCACAGAAAAATAATAGTCGTGGACGGTCAAACGGCTTTCGTCGGTGGCATTAATGTAAGTGACAAATACATTAATAATAAAAAAGGGCAGTTATACTGGCGGGATACGCATTTGCGGATAGATGGTCCCGGCGTTTTTTACTTGCAATATCTTTTTATCACTGATTGGAATTTTTGCTCTACTACATTACTCACACCTGACCAACTGCATTTTGTCCCGAATAAAGTGATTAAAGAAAATACATATGTGCAGATGACAGCCAGTGGTCCCGATTCTGCCAAGCCCTCCATATTATTTTCCCTGCTACAGGCCATTTACCTGGCAAAAAAAGAGATACTAATTGCCACTCCTTATTTTATTCCGGGGGATAGTATTTTAGATGCTCTGCGTATTGCGGCACTTAGCGGACTTTCAGTTAAACTATTGGTGCCGGGTATATGCGATTCAAAGTTTGTTAATTATGCTTCAAAGTCTAGCTACAAAGATCTGCTGTTAGCCGGAGTAGAAATTTACTTGTATCAGAAAGGCTTTGTGCATTCCAAAACATTGGTGACGGATAGCTCACTCTCCATTGTTGGTACAGCCAATATGGATCTCCGGAGCTTTGAATTGAATTTTGAAGTGAATGCTATTGTGTATGACAAGCCATTTGCTGAACAAATGCGGAAAGTGTTTTTTGATGACCTGAAAAATGCGGAAAAAATAAATGCTGAACATTGGTACAAGCGGTCAGCTTACGAACAGTTTCCCGAAAAAATTTCCAGATTGTTTTCCCCTGTTTTGTAACAGTCATTTTAAAAACTACTTTTTAAATGTAAGCAGGTATTACAAAGTGCCTTACTTAACAAGTTTTACGTTTACAGCATTGGCACCTTTCGGCCCCATTTCCACTTCATAGGTTACTTTATTATGTTCTTTTATCTCTTCAGTTAATGAATTGATATGTACAAATACACTTTCCTGTGTCTCCATATCCTTAATAAAACCATATCCTTTGGCATCATTAAAGAAAGTAACAACACCCTTGCGGATCAGGTCTTCAGGATTTACCGGCAGTTGTTTAGGTACACCAATTTCAATGTCTTCCAGTTTATTAATTATTTTTTTGCGGGGATCAGGTGGTTTGTTGGATAAATTTCCATTTTCATCCAGGTAGGCCAGCATATCATCAAAGCTTTTGCCATCCTTTGCATTCTCTTTTCTTTCCAGCTTTCTTTCTGCTTTTTCTTTTTTAGCTTGTTGTTTTTTCTTTTCTCTTTCTTTTTTGTTCCATGTTTCTGCCATAATACTTTACTGTTTTAATTTATAAATGTCGTGTAGAATACGAAATGCCGGGAGAATGCAGACTTGCTGAAAAATAATGTTACGCTGCAAATCCCGTTAAAGGTAAGCTATTTCCCCGTCTTGCCGCCTGCCGCTTCTGGCAATGCATTTCCATCTACCCGTCAATTATCCCCGTTGTGGATAAAATATCCTTTTATTGGATTTTCCTGGATGGGATGGAGTAATTTCGAAAATAAAAGAACCCGGGTTAACCATTAATTAATCATTATGAAAGCGATATTGTTTTTTTCATTTTGCAGCCTTTTTTCTTTATCAGTCAACGCACAAAGCACAGCAACAAAAACAAGCAAAGCCGATACAACTAAAAAAATTCAAACCGTGGAAGCCTCCTGTGGGGAATGCCAGTTTCATCTCCCCGGCAAAGGCTGTAACCTGGCAGTCCGGATTGATGGAAAGGCTTATTTTGTAGATGGAACTACGATTGATGAACACGGCGATGCTCATGCACCCGATGGTTTTTGCGAAGCAATCAAAAAGGCGGAAGTACAAGGGGAGATAGTCAATAACAGGTTTAAAGTCACTTACTTTAAACTTATAAAACCCGAAATAAAAAAGGAAGTGAAAACGAGTGGCAAACCATAGATAGCAGGCGAAATTCATACCCTGCTTTTTTGGTTCTTTTCAATAGTTATCGTATTCTTATAGTCTAAACTATTAAATATGACCAGTAAAATGCCAAAACCTGTTTACCAGATCATTTTCAGTCTTCTTCTTCTTGCATTTACTTTTGCGGCCTGCAACAACGAAAAGAAAGAGAAAACAGAAACGGTAGAGGATACCACTACTGTAAAACCAGTTGACCCAATGCCTCCGGTGGACACGACTAAAATGGATTCGGCTACTACAAGACCAGTTAAGGACCCTGATTAAACAACCCGGTTCACCTTATCATCAGTCGTTTCGGTTTATTTGTTAGCCGGAACGATTTTTTTATGGGATAGCTTCTGTATTTTTTTAACTGAGAAAGTGAATATTTTGGTAGCGAAGTGGCGGTTGTCTTTTCATTTTTTTGGATAGTTTCAATAGTTATTGTATTCTTATAACCTAAATTTTTTAATATGACCAACCTAATACCAAAACTAGCGACACAAACCTTTTTCGGCTTTCTTATGCTCACATTTACAGTGGTAGCCTGTAATAATAACAAAGAAGACAAAAAAGAAACTACAAAAGATTCCACGGTTGCGCCAATGGACCCGGTACCGATGCCAATGGACACCACCAAAATGGATACTGCCAGCCCAAGACCCGTTAAGGATCCGGGTGTTGATCCTGTTAAGGATCCTAATTAAAGCAATTCAGTTCAAATCACTATCAGTCGTTCCGGTTTATTTGTTAACCGGAACGATTTTTTTATTGTACTACTTCTGTATTTTTTAACTGATGCCTGTGCCTGTTATGTATCAGTTTATGTATCAGCCAATGCTCCAGCCGGTGATGCATCGGAATTAATATGGCAGCAAGGCAAACAAAAATGAGTATTTCATAAATGGGAGTGTGGTTCGTTAGCCTCGCCACTGTTGGATGCAGCAGGAGCGTAAGGTATTCAAAAAGAAACAGCAAAGAAAGAACACCCAGCAGCCGGATCAACTTTATATGAACTCTTACCCGGCTGAGTAAAATGGTAAGAATAAAAAAGCCGGGGATAAATATGGCAATCAGTAACATCTGCAATTGTTCAAACCGTTCCTTTTTTTCATGTTGCCTTATTTCTTCCAGTTCCAACTGACGGAATTGTTCATTGCTGGAAATAACCTGCGATTCCCTGATCTTGCTTTTACTGTTTACAGAATCATTCAGACTACGGACATAACTTACA
>JANPMI010000065.1:0-4590 GCA_031422725.1 Chitinophagaceae bacterium
GGAAAGAAATCTCTTTGTTCTTAGCCCATTTTGTTTTTACCACCCTGTGCCCATAGTTGGCAAGCAGTTTTGCAGCATTGGGGCAGTTCGTACGATGGATAGTTAATCCTTTGCCGGTAGTGACAAAACCAAACACATCATCTCCGGGAATTGGTTTGCAGCAATTGGCAAGGTTATATACAATTTTATCGCTGCTTTCCCCAAAGATGATCAGCTCAGTATCTTTTCTCGCCATCACCTGGTGATGCGGGATAAAATCCGTTTTGTCGGGTTGAATTTTTACCGGCCTCGGAGCTTCTATTTTATCTCCCAGTACTTTAAATTCCTTCAGCTCCTTCAGGTCAAGATTTTTTACAGCTACCTGGTAAAAAAGATCCAGGTGGGAAGGCAGTTTGTACCATTGCACCAGTTCATCAATATTATGCTGGGAAAAAGAAGCACCGAGGCCTTCTAATTTTCTTTGCACCGTGTATTTTCCTTCATCCCCTACTTTTCGTTTTTCTTCTTTGAGGGCATCCCGAATTCTACCTTTCGCCTTGGAGGTAACTACAAAGCCCAGCCAGTCCTCCGATGCTTTTTGTTTATTGCTGGTAATAATTTCTACCTGGTCGCCGCTAAGCAGTTTATGACTGATGGGAACCAATTTATGATTCACTTTAGCTCCTATAGTTTTTACGCCGATGGCACTGTGAATGCTGAAAGCAAAGTCGAGTGCTGTAGAACCAACCGGTAACATTTTTACATCGCCCTTTGGAGTATAGACATAAATTTCCTCTGCCAGGAAACTGGTTTTAAAATCCTGCAGAAAGTCTATACTGTCAGTATCCTGGTTGCTGATGACTTCCCGTATTTGCTGAAACCATTTATCAAAGCGGCTTTCATCGGCAGCTCCTTCTTTGTATTTCCAGTGGGCAGCAAGGCCTTTCTCTGCAATCTCATTCATCCTCTTCGTCCGTATTTGCACTTCCACCCACTTGCCCTGCGGCCCCATCACAGTGGTATGCAGGGCTTCATATCCATTCGATTTTGGATTGCTCAACCAATCTCTTAATCGTTCAGGGGAAGGATTATATTCATCCGTAATCATGGAATACACTTTCCAGCAATCTTCTTTTTCTCTCTCCGGTGGCGAATCCAGAATGGCACGGATAGCAAAAAGATCATACACTTCTTCAAAGTCCACTCCTTTCTTTTTCATTTTATTTGAGATAGAGTGGATGCTTTTGGGCCGGCCAAATATTTCTGCATTCAGGTGTGCTTTATCTAACTTGTCTTTAATTGGTTTGATAAATTCATTGATGTATTTGCTTCTTTCTTTTTTTGTTTCTGCCAGTTTTTTCGCAATGTCTTTGTAAACATCCGGCTCCATATATTTCATCGCCAGGTCTTCCATCTCTGTTTTGATATTATACAAACCCATGCGGTGGGCCAGGGGTGCATACACATACACCGTCTCGGAAGAAATCTTGAGTTGCTTCTCCCTTTTCATACTGTCAAGTGTCCGCATATTGTGAAGACGGTCCGCCAGTTTAATAAGAATTACACGGGGATCATCCGTAAGTGTCAGCAATATTTTTTTAAAATTTTCTGCCTGCTGCGATGCATTCACATCAATGACATTGGAAATCTTAGTAAGTCCATCTACAATCCGGGTTATCTCTTCGCCAAATTCTCTTTTTACATCTTCTAATGAAATATCGGTGTCTTCTACAGTATCATGGAGCAGGGCACAAATGCTGGAACGAACACCCAACCCAATTTCATCGGCACATATTTTTGCTACTGCAATCGGATGCAGAATGTAAGGTTCGCCGCTTTTACGCCGCATAGTTTTATGCGCCTCAACAGCCATTTCAAAAGCGGTACGGATAATATCTTTATCACCGGGTTTTAATTTAGCCTTCAGCACCTTTAGCAGGGAACGGTATTCCCGGAGGATAAGTTTCTTTTCCTCTTCTTCATTCAGGTTATATTTCGGTATTTGTGCCAAGGTTTCCATTATCTACGAATTTAGTGAAAAACAGCCGTTTTTATAGGGCAAAATGCCCTACATTTGCAGCCCAAATTGCGGGTGTGGCGAAATTGGTAGACGTACCAGACTTAGGATCTGGCGCCGTGAGGCATGGGGGTTCGAGTCCCTCCACCCGCACTTCTTCAGTAATTGGTTAATTGGTAGATTGGTTAATTCGGAACCACCCCAATTAACCATTTAACTAATTAACTCAATTAACAACAAATGGCTACAGTTACCAAAGAAAACATCGGTCTGCTGCATGAAAAGCTGACAGTGAAATTAGAAAAGACTGATTACCTGCCTTCTTTTGAAAAGGCATTGAAGGAATACAGCAAAAAAGCAAATATTCCCGGCTTCCGGAAAGGAATGGTGCCTGCCGGACTGATTAAAAAAATGTATGGCACTTCCTTATTCACGGATGAGGTTTTGAAAACTGTTGACCGGGAACTGGTCGGTTATCTGCAAAATGACAAACTGGATATTTTTGCACAGCCGCTGCCATTAGAATCAGATTTTAAGCAACTAGATGTAAATAATCCTACCGATTACACTTTCGAATTTGAAGTAGGTATGAAACCTGATTTTAACCTCCCTGATTTAGCTACTGCAAAAACTACCCGTTATGTTGTTACCGTTACGGATGAGATGATCAGCAATGAGATTGCACGGCTACAAAACCGCTACGGCAATATGAAAGATCAGGATACGGTGAATACAGAAGAAAATGTGCTGAATGTGATCTTCATGGAAGCAGATGAAAATGGAAATGAAACAGAAGGGGGCATAAAAAAAGATAATTCCTTATTAGTAAAATATTTTAAAGAAGATTTCCGCATCAACCTGATGGGAAAAGTGATGAATGATTTTGTAATAGTGCAATTAGACAAAGCCTTTGATGAAAAAGAATTGGATTTTATTCTCAGCGATCTTGGTCTCGATAAAAACGATCCCACTGCTTCACAAAAACATTTTAAGATACAGATTACCAAGATCGGGTTAATGGAGAAAAAAGAATTGAATGAAGAATTTTTCAACCAGCTTTACCCTAACCAGGAAGTGAAAACAGAAGCCGATTTCCGTAATAAGATAAAAGAAGAAATACAAAATCACTGGAACGGGCAGGCCACTAATCAAATCCACGACCAGGTGTTTCATCAGTTGGTTGACCATACAGAAATAAAATTCCCGGAAGGATTTTTAAAGAAGTGGGTAAAAACCCAGGACGACCAGGCAAAGAATCAGGCTCCTAAAACTGATGAAGAAGTAGAAAAAGAATTTCCAACATTTCTGAGCCAGTTGAAATGGACATTAATTTCCGACAAGATTGTTCAGGATAATGCCATTGTTGTGACCCCTGATGAAATAAAGGCTTTTGCCAAACAACAACTCTTCAGCTACATGGGTGGTGCCAACCTTAGTGATGATCAGCCGTGGGTGACCGACTATGTAGAAAAAATGATGAAGGACAGGAAATATGTGGAGGATGCTTATAACCGCATCCAGACTCAAAAGATATTTGAATGGGCCACCGCCCAGGTAAAGCCTTCGGATAAGGATATAAGTGCGGAAGAGTTTACTAAGATGGTGGAAGTACATCAGCATTCGCATCATTAGTAAAAGGCAGAAAAAGTATATAAGTAAATAAGGTTGATGGTAATTCCGTCAACCTTATTTACTTTATTACCTCTATATACTTTATGCCAATTCGTCTTAATTTTTGTATTTCGTGTCAGCAATTTTGTGGTTTTACCATTTGGACGGATATTTGATGCACTGACCCTGTTCAGCACTAAATAATTATCTATGACTTTTAATTCCGAGTTCGAAAAATATGCGGTGAAACACCGTGGCCTTTCCAGTAATACATTACATAGCTATGCCTCACACATGGTAACGGCCATGACACCTAACATTATTGAAGAACGTTCCTTAAATGTTGCCGTGATGGATGTGTACAGCAGGCTAATGATGGACCGCATCATTTTTCTTGGCTACCCTATCAATGATGAAATAGCCAACATCGTAACAGCTCAATTGCTTTTCCTTGATTCTTCCGACAGGTCAAGGGATATCAATATGTACATTAACAGTCCGGGGGGCAGTGTGTATTCTGGTTTAGGTGTGTATGATACCATGCAATATGTAAGTCCTGATATTGCTACTATCTGTATCGGTGTGGCAGCTTCGATGGCTTGTGTATTATTGGGAGCCGGCACAAAAGGCAAGAGAGCAGCCCTGAAACATTCCAGGATAATGATGCACCAGCCAAGCGGTGCTATTGGCGGACAGGCCAGTGATATTGAAATTACCGTGAATGAAATCCGTAAGCTGAAAAAAGAACTATACGAGGTAGTAAATCATCATACTGGTAAATCTGTTGAACAGATTGAAAAAGATTTTGACCGGGATAACTGGATGACGGCTGCTGAAGCAAAAGAATATGGATTGGTAGATGAAGTATTGTTGACTAATCCGCGAAAACTGAAAAAAGACTAAGCTAAGAGAAGAAAAGAGAAAAGGAGAAAAAGAGGTTTCCGAACCTCACAATTTAAACCCTTAATAATTAAATTTTTTAC
>JANPMI010000066.1:0-2718 GCA_031422725.1 Chitinophagaceae bacterium
TAAATATTCTTGAGATGTTTCTTTACTGTTTCATGGGTTACGCCTAGTCGTTCAGCAATCTCTTTATACAGTAAACCTTTTGATAATAATTCAAGCACTTCTTTTTCACGAATGCTTAATGATGATCCCTCATTATTCACAACAGGTTTCTGGAAACTTCCAATAACTTTTCTTGCAATATATGGACTCATGGGTGAGCCGCCATTGTATAAATCACGGATGGCTTTTATTATTTCATCAGCTGTTACCGGATCTTTTAATATATAACCTGATGCGCCACATTTCAAGGCTTCAAATATGGTTTCATTATCATCATGAATACTGCACACCATAAACTGTGTCTGTGGCATTTTGTCTTTCAATCGTACAATTAATTCTGTTCCTCTCATACCCGGCAGGCTGATATCGGAAATAACAATATCCGGCGGGTTGATCAATAGTTCGTTCATCGCTTTTTCTGCACTGGCATACGATCCAACAATTGCCAGCTCATTTTGACTCTTAATAATTGTTTCCAGCGCATTGCGGAATTGATCATTGTCCTCTATAACTGATACGGTAATCATAATTTTTTATTTCAGGGGTATTTCAAATGTTAGTTTAAGTCCATTATTACTTTCAATAAATAAAATTCCATTAAGCTGCTGAACCCGTTTGCGCATATTCTTCATTCCGTTTCCGGTTTCATTATTAATAGCAGTATCCATCCCTTTTCCGTTATCAGCAACAACAAATTTTAGTTTGTCATCACAGCTTACAGTTAATTCAATCTGATCAGCACCGGAATGTTTAATAATATTATGTAATGCTTCTTTTATCAACAGGTGAATATGCCGCCGGGCTTCACCGCTTATTTTTATTTCGGGTATGATCTCAGGAGTTGTCATGAAAAACTTGCCGGGATAATTTTCCATCATCTGCCGGGCTTGTTTTTGCAAATAAGCAATTAAACTACTGAGACTGTCATTCTCTGTATTCAAGCTCCATATTACCTCCTTCATTTTGGATGATATGTCACCTACAGATTGATATATCTTTTCAATTTCTGAAGTATTTGCCTCATCGTTTGATTTCATTTTCGCCATTTCAGTCATCAGTTTTATACCTGAAAGGCCGGCACCAATATCATCATGCATTTCAGAAGATATTCTTTGTCTTTCAAATTGAACAGCTAATTGCTTTTCGAGTATCGCTTTTTGTTTACGTAGCTGGTAACGATAAATAAACCGGGCAATTAAAAAAATTATTGCAAATAATATTAACCCAAGTAAAGATTTAAACCACCATGTCAACCACCACGGCGGTAAAATGGTGAAGGAATAACTGAAGGGCTTTGTCCAAACCTGTGAACGGCCAATTGCTTTTACCTGCAATTCATAATGTCCGTGCCGCAGATTTCTGTAATCAGTAAATGTATTAGAAGATGGGCTACTCCATTCTGCATCTGTACCTATTAATTGGTAACTGTATTTTATTTTGTCAGGTGCTGACCAATCAATTGCTGAAAAATGAAAACTGAGATGGTTCTGGTCATAACCCAGATGAAGTGCAATAGGCAAATTTGAAAATGCAGGCACTGCTGCAAAAGATATTCTTTTACTCATGCTATCAGGAAGATTTCTATAATCATAAAACCGATCGTTGATTTCGATATAGTTCAAACTAAGTGAACGAAGACTATCTGGAAAAAATTTTTTATTCAAATCAAGTGAAACAACGCCTTTGCCAGTACCCCACCAGATGTGATTATTGTTGTCAACGCTTACACTATGAAGATTAAAATCAATTGCCTTCAGCCCATCCGGTGCACCAAAATTGTAAAAAACAGAATTGTTTTTAGTGTTCATTAAACTGTCTTTCTTTTGCATGCAGAGTGAAAGCCCTTTATCAGTACCAATCCATACCTGATTTGTTCCATCACAAAACATTGACCACACATTGTTGTGAGCCAGTCCCTGTTTTTCAGAATAATATGTAAAACTATTTCCATCGAAACGGCATACTCCGGAACCTAATGTACCTAACCAGATATTTCCCTGATCATCTTCCGTAATGGATGTAATACTTTGGTTAAATAAACCTTCTTTCGCAGAGTAAACGATAATATCTTTTCCGTCATATTTATGGATACCACCACCTTCTGTACCAAACCAGATGTTCCCCTTTTTATCTTCCAGCATTGAATAGATAATACTGCCGGGCAATCCGTTTTTTGTTGTGTAAAAAGAAAAATTCTTTCCATCAAACCCTGCGATGATTCCACCCCTTGTTACAAACCAGGTATTTCCATTTTTATCATTTAGTATATCAAAAATTGATTCATTCTCCGGTTCCTTACCTAACGAATATTTTAAGAACCTGTTTCCATCATATTTTATTATTCCAGCTCCCGTAGTACCAATCCAGATATTGCCATCTTTATCTTCCTCCAATGATCGCTGTCCTTTTATTAAATTTTCCTGTAGCATGTAATAAATAAATTGGCTTCCACCATTTGCTTTGTTTGCAGTCTCCATTTTCCCAATATGACCTTCATCAGTACCAAACCAAAGTTGGCCGTTCCTGTCTTTAAGAATCGGTCTTATCCTGTTATTTTCAACTAATGATTCAGGAAACGAGTATTCAAAGTTTGTTGCGTTAAGTTTATTTATACCACCTCCTTCTGTACCAAACCAAATATTCCCATTCCTGTCTTCAATGATTTGTCTCATTTTTGAG
>JANPMI010000067.1:0-4928 GCA_031422725.1 Chitinophagaceae bacterium
GGGCAGGCAAGGTGCTGGAAAAGTCAATTATCAAAAAATGACAACTACTATGGAATAAAACATCAGACTGTACTCTTCAATTTCAAATGGTTAATTGGCAAGTGATTAGATCTAAGTTGTATAGATTGTGCATCCGTAATAGTCCTCCCGATAGTTATCGGGATCATTGGCCTAAACGGCTGCTACATCGGCATTATACCGGAAAAATCCAGACTAATTTATAAATACATTTGGTATAATTTGATTTTGTGGCACCGTAAGGAGGGTAATAATAAACACTGCTATTCCGGAAATTTGCAAACTATAAATATTTTGTTTTTATAGTTAATGTCGTAGTTGTGCCGGCAGTATGTTTGAAACTTGCTTTGCTGTAGCGGGGCGGTCCGAATGTTGCGGTAGCATTATTTGAAAAAGCATATCCTTCTTTTGGGAGGCCCAAAATATTTGTGTTCATTTTCTGATCATCGTTTTCATCATGCAGGATGGCGATAGCATAACTGCCGGAAGGCAGGCTGTTAAAAATTACTGATGCTTTATTGGCTGCTATGGAAATCTTTACTTTTCGGAATGCTTTTTCAGGTTTATCGGGATAACCAACTCCTTCCTTAAATAAACTAATCAGCACAAAACCTTTGTTGTTTTTGAGGTTAGTGATGTTTACTTTAATGCCTTCATCTGCCCGGTTAAAAGAACTCAGTGCAAGTACAACTAATAGTGTAAAAATTAAAGGAGCGATTTTATGGAACATAATTGTTATAACAAATAATCGAGGGGATTGTTTAGGGAATGAATTAACAGCTACGGCTTGGCGATGCGGCGGCATTTGAAAATCGTCAGCCTGTAACTGATGCTAAATTTATTAAATAAAAGTTCATTGTTTATTGTATTGCTTGGCTTTATTGGTCGACTGGAACTGAAGCCAGATAGCGAAAAAAATTGAGAATATATTCGTCGCCCCGCCATATAGCCAAAACAGTTGGGCGTAGTATTTATTTTAACTGATATTGAACTCCACCATTAACAATTTGTAAGTCAAAATTATCAATCATTGGCTCCATATTGTCAGCATAAATGTTAGAAGTAAATGAAATTTGGGATACATTATTTAAAAGTCTAAACGAAATAGTCCCAACCTGTATGCTTAACCCTTTATAAATTCTTAAATCATACATTGACCCAAAAAGTTTTCTCCCTTGATTGAAGGCAGAAAGGTCATTTAAATTATTAATTGCTACAACCTCACAGTTTTGAGGTTCATTGATTTGAAAAGTCAACTTTACGTCCTTTGCCATTTTTACTGAAGAATTCATAATCATTATTGGCATAGTTACTACGTTTTCAACATAAGTTGTACTTGCAGGGTCAAGTAGCAAATGTAAGACAGGGTTTGTTTGCCTATTTATGATGTCTTTTATTTCATAGTCTTCCATAGCTACAGACTCGAAGTTGTACCTTTTGTAATATTTTTTGTCTGACGCTTGATGTGCCGTATTTGATTTTGGAATTGTCACTACATAAGCAACATTATTAACTGAGCCGACGAGTTGGATTGGTGTTATCAAAAGCCCGGTTACTTTTGGCTGTATATTAGAGTTAATTACTTGCTCTATCCACTCTTTAGAAATATTTGTTCTATCAATAGGGTCTATCTTTTCTGGCAAATGTCTTCTTGCGACGTCGTCAAACTCTTTTATTCCATAAATGATTGTCCCTCCATCAGAGTTTGCAAATGCTGAAACGTCTTTCGATAGTTCCTTTTTCTTTCCATCTGTTTTTTGAAGTGAGTCGCCTCCTTTATAATCAAGATGAATATTTTCCTCGACTTGATTTGCAATTAATGCTAAAAGCTCTGCTTCTATAAAATTTGTAAACATGCGGTGAAAATATTATGCCCAACTCACAGATTGCCGTAAGTTCTTATTCCAAATTTAAATTATTAATCAACCTCAAAACGAAACAAAAAAACTATATCTCCCTCACCGCACCTGTTTTATTTTCAACAGGGGTTACCGTATAACCTTCTTTTCGCAGCAGGTTTATCACTCCTTTCTCTCCTGGTAAATGTCCGGCCCCTACTGCTATCAGCAATGCTTTGTCGGCTAACAATGTTTTTAATTTTATAACCCAGTTCTGGTTACGGTGATAAAGCATTATATCAGTAAAACCGGCCATACCGGCATCAGTTTCCACCATCATTTCTTCCAGCTTCTGCAAATCCTGTGCTTTGTAGGCATCAAACATTTCTTTCATTTGCTTATTCCCTGCATCCCCGTTACCGGCACTGTCAATATAACTTACCAATTGTTCAGCCTGAAGTTTGTACGGGATACTGTCTAACACTCCCGCCTGGTAACTCATTGTTTCCAGGCCTTTAATTTTTTTATTGTTCGCCTTTGCTTCTGTCATAATCACCTGCTCCATCATGGCCGTATTATCACAGGGCAGAGAACTTTGCTCTAATGTAGAAGCCGCAAGGATAGGTTTATATGTTTCCAGCATGGAAAAGGGAAGCATGGAACTCCTGCTTTCAAAATATTCTTTTACTTTTTTATAATCAGCTTCGCTGAGCAAATCCCTGAGAGTGGTGTCACCTTTCATTTTCATTTTGTTCATGGCGCCCAGCATTTCAAACAGGTTATCCATGTCCACTTCAAAATATACTTCGTCACAATTACTGATAGCTTTCAGCATCCGGGGACTTAGTACTGCATCATCGGCACATAACATATGAATGGTGCCAAAAAGGTAAGAAGGTTTGTCAATTCCATTTCCGCTGATTTTCCAGAGCAACGTATTGGTTTCATTATTTTTTTGCGCTAACGAGGAAAGTGTAAGCAGGCTCAGCAATACTCCGGCACTCAATCTTTTCATATCAACAGATTTTAAAGCAAATTAGTTAAAAGACGTTTCAATGCTGCATGCAGATGCATAAGCGGTGATTTTAATGACAAAGACTCAACAAAGACCCGACCAAAGAAAGAAAGTGCCTTTGTGTCAGGAGGCCTAATAAAACACTTCCTGCCAGTACCGGGAAAATTTTGTTCCCCATTTAATCAGTAGTTCACCGGGAGAAATGGGAAGACCCAGTTCCTGCTTGACAGCCAGTACCGGAAGATTGACACCGGCGCCCAGAGCAGCAGAAATAGTTCCCTGCACCCGGGGATTGATCTCCAATAAAAGAAACTGTCCGGCAGCAGCTTTTTTTACTTGTATGCCGATATTACCATGCAACTGAAGTTCTTTGATGATTTGTTTGCAATACTCAATGATATTTTCTTCTTGTATAAATTCTCCTTCTACACTAATTCCGTTGATCATTCTTTTGCGCAGCCGGGGAACTACGAGCAGAGATTCGCCATGATTGGATACACAATCCACTGAATATTCTTCTCCGGGTAAATATTCACTGACTAATAATTCAGGAAAGCTGCCCGATGATAAAACCCTGATCGTATCCTGCAGGCTGATATAAGTAGAATCAGGTTTATAATTGAGTAATAAATCCAGTTCATTAATTTGTTGAGCAAGAATTCTAAAACCACGGCTGCCGTTTGATACAGACGGCTTGAAACAGATTGGCTTAGCTGGGTAACCTAATTCTTCTACCGCTTTTTTAAATTGTTCAATGGTTTCAACAACCCTGAAATCCGGAACAGGTATTCCCCTCCATTGTAAAAATTCATACAGGCGACTTTTATTATTGGCAATTTCAAGTGATGAAGCCGGTGAGACCAGCAACTTTGTACCTGCCTGCTCAAATTCATATATGCGCTGCGATAAAGGAATTAATTCTTTTGTTACTAATGGAAGAACTGCCTGTATTCTTTTTCTTCTGCACAATGAAAGAACAGCATCAGCAAAATGAGCATCATGAGCAAAGGGAATCGTTTCAAAATCCTTATTCAGGTATTTACCAACAGCATCAGGGTTTGCATCTGCTACTGTTATATTAAATGATGGATTTTGTTTCAGGCAGTGAAGGATACCTGCTGCACCGGGTGCACCGCCGCCGGTCATAAGAATATTTACTTTATCTATTGTCATGAAGATTGTAAAAATAACAAATAGCCTTCGACAAGCTCAGGCTGACAGTCATTATTTTACTACCGCTTCTTCTCCGTACATCTGCCCTTTAAATTTAAGTGATGGAGATGGAATAAATGAACCGATTCCCAGCTCCTTCCATTTTTCATCAATCGCTTTTATTGTTTCATTGTCCGCAACAATAATATTGGGCCAGTCCCGCTGGAAGTCATCAAACTCTTTTGTTTTTCTTGTTCCGTCAAAGCCCATGCAGGCGAAGTAGTTGCTGGTTGCTGGTTGCTGGTTGCTGGTGGGTCGTTTACATAGATGATGATCTCTTTTGGGATCGAGGTTGTTGCAGAACCGCCATAGAGATGTTGTTAAATCATTGGCATCTACTGTATGCTCGACATACAAAATCATCTTCACTCCTTCTATTTCTTCCAATGCACAAATTTGCTCATGCAATTCTTTAATATGGGCTCTCCTGTTTTTTTCGACTGAAATAATCAGGCAGGGAATCTCTTTATTTAGCAGCGATGTATTTACTATTTTAATTTCTTTAAACGATTGTAATGATTTTATAATCACTTCTGGCTCCTGGCTCCTGGCTTCCAACTTATAGCCATCATCTCTTTCTTCTTCATACTTCAACGTTCCATCAATACACATCTTTCCACCAAAGCCCATTTTGCTGCAACTATGATCTAATACATCCATGGGGCCGGTAGAAAAATAAATATCGGTAGCAGGATTTAAGTTTATAAAAACGTATTTAGCTAATAATTCATAATCCTGAATCTTCACCCCCTCGTCCGTCATCACCAAAATTTTATTAAACATCATTTGTCCGGCACCCCACATGGCGTTCATTACTTTTTGTCCTTGCCCCGCATAATCCTTCT
>JANPMI010000068.1:0-24765 GCA_031422725.1 Chitinophagaceae bacterium
ATTTCTTCTATTACTTCTAAGTAAGGGGCACAAATAGAAATATGCTGATAAACTTGTTCATTTGCCAATTGCCCGTTGCCAATTGCCCATTGCATTTTTCCTTCATTAATATACATCCCCCCACTCAGCACCTGCAACAACGTACTCTTCCCCGAACCATTCGGCCCGGTGATGGCATAAGATTGTCCTGATTCAAATGTGTAGTTGAAATGACGGAATATCCAGTCACGGTTGAACCGTTTACCGGCGTCAGACAGGCAGATCGTCATCGCTGCTGCCTTTAGTAAAACGTTTGATGATACCTCTTCCGCTTTCACGGATGAAAGTTACTATTTCATCCCGTTCATCGGTGGCGGGCATTTCTTCTTCAATATATTCCACCGCCTGGCTGGTGTTCATCCCTTTGTTGTAGAGCACCCTGTATATATCAAGTATGTGATTGATACGTTCAATGCTGAAGCCACGGCGTTTTAAACCAATGGAATTTACACCGGCATAACTTAATGGGGTACGACCCGCTTTAATATAAGGCGGCACATCTTTACTTACTAATGAACCGCCGCTGATAAATGAATGGGCGCCAATTTTTACAAATTGATGTACCGCACACATGCCTGCCAGTATGCTCCATTCTCCTATGGTTACATGTCCGGCCACTTGTGTGTTGTTACTGGTGATGCAGTTATCACCCACAAAACAATCATGGGCAAAATGACAATACGCCATGATCAGGCAATTCTTACCAATTACCGTCTTGTCACGGTCTTTGGTGCCACGGTTCACCGTTACAAATTCACGGATGGTGGTTCCGTCACCGATAAAAACATTTGAATATTCTCCCTGAAATTTTAAATCCTGCGGAATGGCAGCAATAACAGCCCCGGGGAAAATGCGGCAATTCTTACCAATTCTTGCACCTTCCATAATGGTTACATTGGAACCAATCCAGGTACCATCACCAATTTCTACATCCTGGTGAATAACCGTAAAGGGGTCAATCTTTACATTCGTCGCCAGCTTTGCATTAGGATGAATATATGTATGTGGATGAATCATGCAGTAGAATAAAAATATCCCCCGCCCGTCGGCAGGGGAAGGGACAAAGTTAGTCGTTACAGGTAAAAACAGAATTTTTTTTAGGGGTAGTTTGTTAAAAATCAACGCAAAACCAGCCAGGTCAGAGTTGCAACATCAAAATCAGGATATAATTTGTAGATTTGCTGCTAATAATGCACAATCCTCCCGACATACTGGCCCTGGCTTATAAGCAAAACCTGATGCAGGACCAACTGGTATTGCTCCAGGAAAGAGAACAGCAGATTCCCGGTTCAGTAAATTATTCAATCAACCGCTACAGCCGCAATCCGCAATGGAATATTGAAGACACCGGTATGCTGGTGTATCACTATGCTAAAACTGAACCCAAAGAAAATTATTTAGAACTCCGGTTTTGCGTTAGTGGTAATGTGTACTGCCGTAAAAAAAATACAGAGTGTGATATGTGCCAGTTCAATGCATCAAAAACCTGTACGGAAAGAGTGGACAGTGTGGATGTGGTCAGCTTTAAATTTTCACCGGCGCATCTCAGCCAGTTTGTAAAACCCAGGAAAGGTAATGCGGTGCTTACCGATGATATTCTGAATTTTGAGCATCGTTCTTCTTTTACCAAAATTCTTCCGCTATGCGGCAAAACAAGAATGGTGTTGGAAGGAGTGCTGAATCACACTTACAGCGATAGCCTGGAAAATATTTATATCAATGCACAGACACAAATGCTTTTGTTGTACAGCCTTGATTGTATGCTGGGGGAAAAGGAAATTGATGTAGTGAATTGTAAATTCCTGGCCAATGAACTAGATCGGGAAAAAATTGTAAAAGCCAGAGAAATTTTACTGGAGCATATTGGTGAGCCTATCACAATAAAAGAACTCAGCCGTAAGGTAGCCATCAATGAATGTTACCTGAAAAAAGGGTTTAAAGAATTATTTGGCACCACTATCTTTGATTTTTATCAAAGTCAAAGAATGGAACATGCCAAATATCTTTTGTATGAAAAAGGATTGAGTGTGACAGAAGTTTCCATGCTGCTCGGTTATTCTTCTATTTCCCACTTCTCCACCGCATTTAAAAAACACACGGGGCTGAAGCCTTGTGAATTGTTGTTGCGATAATAAATCAGCCGCTTTTCTATTATTATAAAAATCATGGCATAGTTTTGCAGCTAATGAAACTTACCGGCTTCATACTTGCTTTTTATCTTATACTCCTGTCGGCAGTTCCCTGCTGTTCATTTGATGATTGTCCGGATGATAAAACAGAACTGGCCACTAATCATGAAAACGGTGATGAGGATTGCGGCAATTGCTCCCCTTTTTTTAGTTGTGAAGGATGTGCTATGGCTACTATAGTTTATCACCCGGTTCAATTTGAATTTTCTTCTTTACAGGCTTCTCCTGTTTATTCAACATATCTGCAACTGTCTCTTCCACAGGTTGATTACGACTTCTGGCAACCACCCAAATTGGGTTAATGAACATTTTCATTTCATTTTCATTAATCTAAAATTTACCCATGAACAAAATATGTGTAATTATAGTGGCATTATTATGTGCCACAAGCATCTTTGGGCAAAATAGCCTTAAAATAAAAGTTATCCATGCGGAGACAAAAGAGCCACTTACTGCTGCAACTGTTTCTATTCCATCTATAAAAAGAACTGTTGTTACAGATAGCTCAGGCATGGCTGCATTTCAGAATTTAACTGAAGGAAAATACCAATTAGCTCTTTCTTACGTTGGGTTTTCGGAAAAAGATTTTTCAGTAACTATACCATTCGCTGGTTCAGTTCTTGAAATTGAATTGGAGCCGGAAGAAGAGGAAGAAGAGGAAGTCATCATCCAATCTACCCGAAGCTCAAGAACAATACAGGATATTCCAACAAGAGTGGAGTTTATTGCCGGAGAAGAGCTGGATGAAAAAGCCAATATGAAACCTGGCGATATAAGAATGGTATTAACAGAAAGTACAGGCATACAAACACAACAAACCTCTGCCACTTCTGCCAATGCATCCATCCGCATACAGGGATTAGATGGACGATACACCCAAACACTGAAAGATGGCTTTCCATTATATGCTGGTTTTAGCAGCGGGTTGGGATTATTGCAAACTCCTCCGTTGGACCTGAAACAGTTTGAAGTTATCAAAGGCTCCGCCTCCACCTTGTATGGTGGCGGTGCCATCGCAGGATTGGTGAATTTAATTTCTAAAACACCAAAAGATGAAAGAGAACTTAAATTTCATTTCGATGTCACGTCAGCAGGTGGATTAAATACCAGTGGTTTTTATGGAAAGAAGTTTGGTAAAACAGGGCTTACCGTATTTGCATCCCGCAACAGCAATGCGGCCTATGATCCGGCTGATATTGGTTTATCCGCCATTCCAAAATTTGAACGTTATACAGTGAATCCAAAACTGTTTTTGTTCTTTACTCCAAAAACCACAATGACGGTTGGTGTCAATATCACTACAGAAAAAAGAACTGGTGGAGATATGGATTATATCAAGGGAAATAATCCGCCCGGCTTTTATGAATTTAATAATACTGACCGTTACAGCACACAGTTTAGTATTGAACATCATTTCGGCAAATGCAGCCATTTTACTTTTAAAAACAGTTTGAACCGTTTTCAGCGGGCCATCACTTCTCCGGGCTATATCTTTAATGGCACACAGAACGGAACTTTCACAGAAGCTACTTATGCTTATCATGGCGATAAATCGGAATGGGTTACCGGGCTGAACCTGCTGACCGATGACTTTAAAGAAACACAATTGACTATAACGCCACTTAGAAACTTTCAGCAACTGACGGTTGGAGCATTTGTTCAGAATACATTGAAAGTAAACGATAAAATTAATTTAGAAACCGGGTTGAGAGGCGACTATGTGAAAGATTATGGTTTTGCTTTTTTGCCAAGGCTGTCTGCGTTGTTCAAATTCAATCCCAAACTTTCTTCCCGCATCGGCGGTGGTTTGGGATATAAAACACCAACCATTTTTGCAGAAGAAAGTGAAAGGCTCCAGTATAAAAATGTGTTGCCGGTGGATGAAAATGTAAATAAACTGGAACGCAGTTATGGAGTGAATGCCGATATTAACTACAAAACAAAGTTTGCAGATGGGGAAGTGAGTTTCAGTATCAATCATCTTTTCTTTTATACCCGTATTACTGATCCGCTGCTGCTACAGCCCGATGGCGGCAATTACCGGTTTAATACCGTGACAGGGCATATTGATAGCAGAGGTGTGGAAACAAATATTAAAGTTGGCTACAGCGATTTTAAATTATTTATGGGTTACACTTTCACCCTTGCCGAACTCCACCAGGGAAACACAAAGAGTGAAAATTTTCTGACACCAAAACATCGCCTCAATTCTGTATTGCTGTATGAAGTGCATGAAAAATGGAAAGTAGGATTGGAAGGTTATTATTTCAGCAAGCAACAACTAAGTGATGGAACCAGCGGTAAGCCGTACTGGATAACAGGGTTCATGGTGGAAAAACTATGGAAAAAAATTTCTCTGTATATCAATTTTGAAAATTTCCTGGATACAAGGCAAACACGGTTTGGAAATATTTACACAGGCAGCATTAGTAGCCCCGTATTCAAAGATATTTATGCACCGCTGGATGGCTTTGTGGTAAACGGGGGCATTAAATTAAGATTGTAAATAAAAAGCACCCGGCATCTTTTGCCCGGTGCTTTTTTGCATATTTGCTCTATGCTTAAATGGCTGGTCATAGTAATCCTTACAACAACAACATTTGCTTTTGTCTCCTTCACCCAACGGGAAGATAAAATAAGTGCGGCAAAACTGCGAAAGTTGTATTCTCAATCACCCGATAAATGGCCGGCGCCAACCATTGATTCAGGAGTGGACTGGAAAGAATTAGGAATTCTTCCGGAAAGTCCCCTTGAAAAACAGAAGGATTCGCTGAAACATATCATTGAACTCGGAAAAATTTTATTCTTTGATACAAGACTGAGTGGTTCCGGAAAAATAAGTTGCGCCACCTGTCACCAGCCGGAATTGAACTGGACAGACGGAAAAGAAAAATCTATCGGTCATGAGGGAGCCGTGAATAAAAGAAATTCTCCCACCATACAAAATACCTGGTTTTATAAGAAATTATTCTGGGATGGAAGAAGCAACAGTCTCGCCGACCAGGCTTTTGCCCCCATCAACAGTGAAACAGAAATGCATAACGAAATGCATGAGGTAATGAGAAAGGTGAGTAAAACCAAAGAATATTCTGAGTTATTCAAAAAAGCATTTGGGGATGATGAGATCAATCCTGACAGGCTTACTATTTCCATCGCCATTTTTGAGAAGACAATTATTAGTCGCAAAAGCAGGTTTGATGATTTTTTAGCTGGTAATAAAAAAGCATTGAATAATGAAGAGCTCAGGGGTTTGCATTTATTCCGTACCAAAGCCAGGTGCATGAATTGCCACAACGGGGCGTTGTTTTCTGATAATCAGTTTCACAACAATGGATTTTCTGCAGGTGATGCAGGTTATTATAAAGTAAGTCATAAGGAGGCAGACATGGGGAAATTAAAAACCCCTTCATTAAGAGATGTTACGAAAACGGGTCCCTGGATGCATGACGGGCAACAAAATAACCTTGGGCAAATTATCAGTCGTTACAATCATGCAAAATTTATACCCGGTGAACCAGATAAGCTTATCAGGGAACTTGGCCTTATGCCAAAAGAAGAAAAAGACCTGCTGTCTTTTCTAAAAGCTATTTCTGCGCCGCCGCTGGAGTTTAAAAAACCTGTTTTGCCGGAATAGGCAACTATTTAACAAGAAAAACTATCTTTGCTATCCAAACTTTCAAAATTGCATTAAAAAATAAACATGAAAAAATTATTTCTGACATTGACCATTGCCGCATTCGGTTTTTTAGCCAATGCTCAACCACCTGAGGGGGATGCAAAAGCCGGTGACTGGTACGGCGAAAAAATTTCAGCCAATGGGGCCATCCCCATCAATGATGCGGTTACAAAACTGAACAGTGGAACAGAATCAGTTGAAGGAAAAATTAAAGCAAAGATTGTAGAAGTTTGCCCTAAAAAAGGTTGCTGGCTGAAGCTGGAACTTAGTGACGGACAAACTGCTACTGTAAAGATGAAAGACTATGGTTTTTTTCTTCCGGTTGCCGCCACAGGAAAAACAGTGGTCATTGACGGCGAAGTAAAAATGAAAACAACTTCTGTAGCCGAACTGAAGCATTATGCAGAAGATGCCAAAAAATCTAAAGAAGAAATTGATGCGATTACACAACCCAAAAAAGAAGTAAGTGTGAAGGCAAAAGGAATTGTAATAGTAGAATAAGTATTGATTTTGCAACTAATTAAAGGCTGCCCGAAGAAGGCGGCCTTTTTCTTATTCCAACAATTTATAAAAATGGTTTTCCACTTTGCGTAAAATGTTTTTCCGTATCCGTAACTCTAATCGTTTTGAGAAGCAGACTTTTGCAGCATAAATTTTATATATGCTTATAAGGATAGTGATGTTGACAGGATTTATTTGTTCTTTGATTCCTTCCCTTGCGCAAAATGATAAAAAGATTTTTCATGATGACTCATTAATCCCCACCCATAAATATTTACCAGACATAACCGTAGTGGGCCGTAACAGTAAAAGTGACTATCAGCAAATGCCGGAAGTGGTAGGTACTTCAATTTATGCCGGTAAAAAAAATGCACTCATTGTTTTGGATAATGTGCAGGGAAATGTAGTAACCAATACCATGCGGCAGGTATTGGCGAAAGTACCCGGTATTCATATCTGGGAAAGTGACCCCAGCGGCATACAGATTGGTATTGCTGCAAGAGGATTAAGCCCTAACAGGAGCTGGGAATTTAATATCCGGCAAAATGGTTATGATATAGCTGCCGATCCGTTTGGCTATCCGGAAGCCTATTATAATCCACAGATGCAGGCAGTGCAGAGAATTGAAGTGGTGAGAGGGCAGGGTTCATTACAATATGGTCCGCAGTTTGGCGGATTGGTAAATTATATTCTCCGCAACGGAAGTGAGGTAAGCAAAAAGTTTGAATTTGAAACACAGCAAACCATTGGCAGTAACGGACTGTTTAACAGTTATAATGCCATTGGTGGCAAAACGGCCAAGTGGCATTACTATTCTTTTTTCGACCATCGCAACGGCAATGGCTGGAGACAGAACAGCCGCTACTATACTAATGCTGGCTTTGCAACTGTTACTTATTATTTCACTCCCAAACTTTCATTGAGTGCTGAAGTAATGCATTCACAAATCCGCAGCCAGCAGGCCGGCGGATTGACAGATGCACAGCTTAAAGAAAATGCTCAACAAAGTTTTCGCAGCCGCAACTGGTTTGATATTACCTGGATAACACCTGCATTAATATTCAATTACCAGTTGAATGAAAAAACAAGATGGAATACAAAACTATTTGCAACGATTGGCGACAGAAACAGTGTTGGCTTTTTGCAAAGCATTACCACTGCTGATAGTATTAATGCAACTACATTACGATATAATAACAGGGTGTTGAACATAGATGAATACAGAAACTATGGAATGGAAAGCCGCTTCATCACAGATTATAAAATTGGGAAAATTGATAATACTATATCAGGCGGTATCAGATTATACACCGGCACCACTCATCGCCGGGCAGATGGTAAAGGAACTACAGGTGTGGGCTATGATATGACGGTGATTGGTAGCTATCCTAGAGATGTGGAATTTAAATCAACTAATGCTGCTGCATTTGCAGAGAATGTTTTTCGCATCGGTAAAAAATTATTAATCATTCCGGGTATTCGTTATGAATGGCTGAAAGGGGAAGCCTCCGGAAGAAATGGATACACAAATACCGGCACTGAAATTTTATTACAAAATATTAAACGCAGTAGAAAATTTTTACTGGCAGGAGTGGGTGCAGAATATCATGTTAGTAAAGCAACAGAATTGTATGCAAATATTTCCCAGGCATATCGCCCAATTCAGTTTGCTAATCTGCAAGCTCCACCAACAACAGATGTGGTGGATAATGATTTAAAAGATGCAAAAGGTTACAATATTGATTTAGGCTACCGGGGTAAAGTAAAAGACTTTTTGCAGTTTGATGTAAGCGGATTTTATCTCCAATACAATAACCGTATTGGAACAATCACTGTGACCGGCACACCCTCTTACCGGTTAATTACGAATGTAGGTAACAGTACCAGCAAAGGATTTGAAGGGTATGCTGAGTTTAATGCAGCAAGCTTATTGGATAAGAAGAAAAATACTGACTTAATTATTTTTGGTTCTTACGGATATACGGATGCCGTTTACGGCGGCGACCATAAAGATGCTGCGACAAAAGGAAAGAAGGTGGAGAATGCGCCGCAGCATATTTTCCGTGGTGGATTAACTGCTGGTTACAAAGCTTTTCTTATCACTGCACAGATAAGCCATGTTGGTAAAACATTCAGCGATGCCAACAATACGTCAACTCCGACTGCCAATGGCAACAATGGATTGATTCCATCTTATACGGTGACTGATTTATCTGCAAAGTATAAGGTTTCTAAAAACCTGAATATTAAAGCAGGGATTAATAATCTTACTGATAAAATATATTTTACCCGCCGTGCAGGTGGCTATCCGGGCCCGGGTGCATTACCGGCTGATGGAAGAACGTTTTTCATCAGTGTAGGAGCAAAGTTGTAAGTAGGGTCTGACGGTCTCCGTCTGACCCGTAAATAAAGGTTGTCTCAATATCAGGAGACAATCTTTCTTTTTATTTATTTCTTACATGATTTTCGTCAGTCAATAGCATGATTGAATAACAAACTGCTGTCATTTTTTTGTCAAAGAAATTTATCACATCATTTCATGACAGTGATGTGATAAAACTCAACAATTGCTGAAGAACCTTTGCGGCGAATATTTGATGATATGTACAAAACCACTGGAACAGTTTTTTTAAGTTTTATCTGCAATTGTTTATTTGCTCAGGGCGACACACTGTTTAATAAAACCTTAGATGAAGTGGTAATTACTGCCACAAGAACAGAAAGAAAGCTCGGAAACGTAGCTGTTCCTGTCCGCATCATTAATCAAAAAACAATTCAACAAGCTGGTTCCCTTAGATTGAAAGATATTTTGCAGGAACAGGCCGGCTTATATATCACCAACGGTTTTGGTGCCGGTGTGCAGATGCAGGGATTGAATCCTGATTATACATTAATAATGATAGATGGTGAACCGCTGGTTGGAAGAACAGCCGGTGTACTCGACCTGAATCGCCTTACCGTAGGTAATATCAAAAAAATTGAAATTGTAAAAGGTCCTTCTTCAAGCTTGTATGGTTCTGAAGCGATGGCCGGTGTTATTAATATCATCACCGATCGTTCTTATAAAAAAAATCTTGGTGCCGGCATTCGTTATGGTTTTGGAAATCCTGACGAAGGTTGGGCTTTGCCTTTTGGAAATAAAACTTTTAAAAACCTTGATGTATATCTGAATGGCAGCACCACCATCAATAAACTGGGTTTACAATTTTCCAGCAATGCATTTTATCTTGATGCTATCAGCCTCCGTCCTTTTTCAAGTGATAGAGTTCCACAACCAATCTGGCGACTCACCAACCAGGTGCAGGCAAATTATCAGTTTTCTGCCCGTACAAAATTGAATGTTTCTCTTCGTCATGCTTACGATCATATCAAACAGGAATTTGCCGTAGGTAATAATGGTTCGGTTACCAATTCTTACGGAAGGGAAGCCAATCATGATTTAAATATCAACCCGGTACTTACTCACCAGTTTAATAATAAAATAAAATCATCACTGCGTTTGTATTCTTCTTTATATAATGGCTCACAGCGGTTGAACTTTAAAGAAAAGCCAGACAGTAGTTATGTAGATGAATTCAAACAACATTTTTACAGGGCAGAAAACCAGACTGACATCAGTTGGAGTAAAATGACTTTGACAATAGGCGCCGGTTATATTATTGATGAAGCCAGGTCAACCCGGTATGATAATATCAGCAGCAACAAACAGAACACAGTGCTGTATGGTTTTGCGCAGCATGAGTGGAAACCTTCTGATAAAATTGTTTTCATTGCCGGTTTGCGGTATGATGATAATAAATTATTCGCCGCTGCCTTCAGTCCCAAGCTGGCAGTACGATATAAAGTGAGCAATAAATTTTTAATTAATGCTTCAATAGGCCGTGGATTTAAAGCACCGGACTTCCGCCAGCTCTATCTCAACTTTACCAACAATGCAGCCGGTGGCTATTCAGTGTATGGAAGTATTGATGCGGTAAAAATTATTAACGAACAGCAACGCCTGGGACAAATAGCAGAAGTAAAAGAAGATTTCTATCGCCTCAAAGAATTGAAACCAGAATTTTCAACAGGTATTAATATCGGCGGCATATATAATTATTCCGATAAGCTTTCTTTCAATCTCAATTTTTTCAGAAATGATATTGAAGAACTCATTGATGTAAGACAGGTAGCCACCAAATCAAACGGGGCTCAGATTTATAGTTATATCAATATTAAAAATGCCTACACACAGGGTGGCGAAGCCGAAATAAACTGGCAACCACTCCGGCAATTAAAAATTTCTTCCGGTTACCAGCTATTGCTTACCGCAGATAAAGAAGAATTAAAAAGTGTAAAAGCAGGAAAAGAATTTACCCGTGATGCAAATGGTTTCAGCCGTGTACTCAACCGGGATGAATATGCAGGATTGCCCAATCGCAGCAGGCATATGGCTAATCTCAAATTCACTTTCGAAAATCTAAAAGAATTTTTTGCCACTGCCAGGTTTATTTATCGCAGCCAATGGGCCGTGGCCAATAGCGATGGTAATGGTGTATATAACAGCAACGATGAATTTGCCAATGGATTTATGCTACTCAATCTTTCAACCGGCAAACAATTTAAAAAGGGTATCCGCCTGCAGGCAGGTATGGATAATGTATTCAATTACCAGGATGTAAATTATCTGCCTAACCTGCAGGGAAGAATGATCTATGTAGGAGCACAAGTCAAATTAGTAAACAAGAAACAATAATTATAAAACTCTCTCTTTCCCCTTTAGGGGCCAGGGACACAAACAAAACAAGATGAAAATCAGAATCATTGCAGCAGTAGTAGTAATCACAGCGTTTTTAGCATCTTGCACCAAAGATGATGTACAACCACCCGTAGTAGTTGACCCAGGTGCATTTAGTGTAACCGTAAACGGAAAAATTGCAACCGTTAGCAATCTTCCTGCAGATACTATTGTAGGACTTGCACCATCAGGCCAGCCTGTAGGTGCAGGTAAGTATTCCTTCTTTAGTCTCGAAACAAACAAATGGATTTCCAATGCTGACTCCGCCACCGCCAAATGGGATCTGGCTTTTGCAGGTACCACCATCCGTGTAAACAATACTACCAGTGGCCCTGGTGCAGGTGGTGCATTTGTATATGCAGGCACATTTGATGCATTAGCTGCGGTGCCAACTGATTCAACTTTCAGAATTGATAATCATCCCACCACTTATGCCATTGCAAGAGGTTCTGGTAAGGGTTGGTATAATTATGATGGCGCCAATAATCTATTAACTCCCATTCCCGGCCGTGTGATGGTGATAAGAACTGCCAGTGGCAAATATGCAAAAGTGGAAATTCTGAATTATTACAAAGGCGGCGTTACTCCATCTGCCACGGCACCGGACAATGTAAAAATAAACGAGCAGCGGTACTACAAATTCCGTTACACTTACCAGGGCAATGGCACATTGACTTTTTAATTTAGTCATCATCCCTTGCAAGTTTACCCTGAGTTTATCGAAGGGCACTTTTCATTGTTCCGAAATTCTGTTCAGCAAATACATTTAAGAAGCTGTCATCACCGACAGCTTCTTTTCATTCTGTACTTGTTTCGTGAAATTTTGTGTTCATTCGTGGCCTATATGTATTCTACCTGCGCAGCAGGTATATATTGGTATTTAATTCTGTATTAATCTGTGCTAATCTGTGGCCAAATAAAAAATCTGCCACAGGCAACTTTTCGTGAAATTTTGTGTGCCTTCGTGGCAAACCTGTATTCCCTGCAAAGCAGGCATAATTGTATTTATCTGTGCAAATCTGTGCTGATCTGTGGCTAAACCCTCTTTTTATTTCCGTAACTTCGCCCCCATTTTAGAACAGGTATGAGTGATAAATACAAAGAATTTTCAGGATTAAATCTACCGGCTTTTGAAGCGGAAATGTTGGCCCAATGGTCGGAGAACCAGGCTTTTGAAAAAAGTGTATCTCTTCGGGAAGGAGCCACCCCCTTTGTATTTTATGAAGGGCCTCCCAGTGCGAATGGTATGCCCGGCATTCACCATGTTATATCAAGAACATTAAAGGATTTGATATGCCGCTACAAAACCATGAAAGGTTTCCAGGTAAAAAGAAAAGGTGGCTGGGACACTCACGGTCTGCCAATTGAATTAGGTGTAGAAAAAGAACTGGGCATCACCAAAGAAGATATTGGTAAAAAAATATCGGTAGAAGAATATAACCAGAAATGCCGGGAAGCAGTGCTGCGCTATAAAGACAAGTGGGACGACATTACCCGCAAAATGGGTTATTGGGTTGATTTGAATGATCCCTACATCACTTTCAAAAATGAATACATTGAAACACTCTGGTGGATACTGAGTGAGTTGTATAAAAAAGGATTGCTCTACGAAAGTGTAAGCATACAGCCTTACTCACCTGCAGCAGGAACAGGATTAAGTTCTCATGAACTGAACCAACCGGGAACTTATAAAGATGTGAAGGATACAAGTGCAGTGGCGATGTTTAAAATGGCATCAAATGCCAATCAAACACACTCGGCATACAAAAAAGCAATCCATAGTATTGTTGATTGTGCAACAATTATTCGGGGCGAAGATGAGAATATTTATTTAATTGCGTGGACCACTACGCCTTGGACGCTTCCTTCTAATTTAGGGTTGACAGTTGGGGCTAATATTGATTATGTATTGGTACAAACATTTAATCCATATACTCATCTTCCAATCAATGTAATTCTAGCTAAAAACTTAGTTGGTAAATACTTTAAAGCTGAAGGGGAAAATGGGGATTTTGAAAATTATGCAGCGGAGGTAAAATTAATCCCTTGGAAAATCATTACCCAATTTAAAGGAAGCGAATTAGAGGGCTTAGAATATGAACAGCTTCTTCCTTACGAAGCCAATTCATTAGCAGCTATTGAAGAAATAACTCCCGGTGCAAAACCATTTCGTGTAATGGTGGATAGCTTCGTTACTACAGAAGATGGTACCGGTATCGTTCATACCGCACCAGCATTTGGAGCAGATGACTATAAAGTAGGAAAGAAATACAATATCGGCATCTTAACGATGGTGGACAGGGAAGGAAAATTTGTAGATGGACTTGGTGAGTTCAGCAACCGTTATGTAAAGAATTATAAAGACGACCCGAACTATGTTGATGTAAACGTTGATATTGCTGTAAAACTAAAAAAAGAGAACAGAGCTTTCAAAGTAGAAAAATACGAACACAACTATCCGCATTGCTGGAGAACAGATAAACCCATTCTTTATTATCCATTGGATGCATGGTTCATTAAAACCACTGCCGTAAAAGAAAGAATGGTGGAGTTGAATAAAACCATCAACTGGAAACCAAAATCAACCGGAGAAGGCCGTTTTGGTAACTGGTTGGAGAATGTAGTGGATTGGAATTTGAGCCGCAGCCGTTTTTGGGGAACTCCTTTACCAATCTGGACTACATATGATTTGGTAGACGAAGGAAAACAGAAAATTTGTATAGGTTCAATTGATGAATTGAAAAAAGGATTTCTTCTTACGGAAGAAATCAAGGGTAAAATTTTTGAATACGTTGAAAAGGCTAACTCAGGAATAATTGACCCTATTGGCAAGGAATTTAATAGACCGAGTGGAGTTAATTATGATATGATTTTCCAGCTAAGTAAAAAACAAGCTCACTTAATTGATGGTCGAATTTTATCTCAAGCTGGTTTTCCGTCAAGGTTAGTAGAACAATTATATTTCCCTAAAGTGGTAGATGCAACTTCAGATATTGATTTGCATAAGCCTTTTGTTGATAATGTAATCTTTGTAGTTGACGACGCATTTTATAGTCGTGAACCTGACTTAATTGACGTTTGGTTTGATAGCGGCGCAATGCCCTATGCACAATGGCATTTTCCTTTCGAAAATAAAGAAACATTTGAACAAAATTTCCCGGCTGATTATATCGCTGAAGGTGTTGACCAGACAAGAGGTTGGTTCTATACGCTTCATGCTATCGCTGTCATGTTATTTGATAGCGTTGCTTACAAAACCTGTGTATCAAACGGATTGGTGCTGGATAAGAACGGCAATAAAATGAGTAAGCGTTTGGGCAATGTGGTGGATCCTTTTAAAACTATTGAAACTTTCGGTGCTGATGCTACCAGATGGTATCTCGTTACCAATGCATCACCGTGGGATAACATGAAGTTTGACCTTGATGGTATTAAAGAAGTACAACGTAAATTTTTTGGCACACTTTATAATACGTATCAATTCTTCGCTCTGTATTCCAATGTAGATGGATTTGCATTTAAAGAAGCCTACATTCCATTAGCAGAACGTCCGGAGATTGACAGATGGATTCTTTCTTCACTCAATACAGTAGTAAAGAAAGCCAATGCTTATATGGATGATTACGAACCAACACAGGCTGGCCGTGTAATAGAAGATTTTGTAGATGAGCATCTGAGCAACTGGTATGTTCGTCTTTGCCGCAGACGTTTCTGGAAAGGAGAATACGAACAGGATAAAATCTGTGCTTATCAGACATTATATGAATGTTTGGAGACAATCACCAGGTTAATTGCACCGATCTCCCCATTCTTCAGCGATACCATTTTTCAAAATCTGAATGCGGTGACCAAAAGATTTGCTGTTGAGTCGGTGCATCATGCAGATTATCCAATAACAAATGAAGCGGTGATTAATGAAAAATTGGAAGAAAGAATGCAGCTGGCACAGGATGCGTCTTCTTTAATACTATCGCTTCGCAAAAAAACAAATCTGAAAGTTCGTCAGCCATTACAGAAGGTATTGATACCGGTTCTGAGTGCTTCCATGAAAGAGCAATTGCAACTGGTGGAAGACCTGATTAAGGCCGAAGTAAATATAAAAGAGATTGAATATCTGGATGCCGATAACACATTCATCAGCAAAAAAATCAAACCCAACTTTGTGGCCCTTGGCAAAAAACTGGGTGCAAAGATGAAATCGGTAGCAACTGCACTGGCACAATTCTCACAAGAGGACATTGCCCTGTTGGAAAAAGAAGGTCAATATAATTTGCCAGTTGATGGCGAACCTGTAATATTACAGATTACCGACGTGGACATCAGCAGTGAGGATATTCCCGGCTGGACGGTAGCCAATAAAGGCAGCCTGACCGTAGCACTCGATGTCACCATCACACCGGAACTGGAAGCTGAGGGAAATGCCCGGGAGTTTGTGAACCGTATCCAGAAAATCCGGAAAGACAGCAACTTTGACCTGACGGACAGGATAGAAGTAACCGCTTCGGCCGTTGGTGGACTAAAAGATTCTTTGGCTCAGTTTAAAGCCTATATTTGCGCCGAAATTCTGGCCGACAAGCTGGAATTTTTGCCTGAAATTCAAGATGGTATTACGATTGAAATAAACGATGTTTTGCTAAATGTGATTGTTTTAAAAAAAGGGTAAATTATGGCAATTAAGAAAAAACAGGCTCCAAAAAAAGCCGCCAAACCCGCCCCCAAAAAAGCTGCTGTAAAGAAACCAGTGGCTAAGAAAACTGTGCAGAAACCTGCACCTAAAAAAGCGGCTCCTAAAAAAGCCCCCCCGAAACCTGTGGCAAAGAAACCAGCACCCAAAGCAGTAGCAAAGCCAGTGGCTAAGCCTGTACCGAAAGTGGCAGTAAAACCTGAACCTCCGGCTCAAAAACCTGTCGTAAAAAAACCTGGTACTGTTGATCCCAAATCATTAGTGTCAATCAAACCAAAAGTTAAACCGGTTATCAAGAAAGAGCCGCCTAAGGCGGCGAAAATGGTAATGCCAAAAATTACTACACGGAGTTCTGTGAAGTATGAACCGGAGTTTACCAAATCTGTGCTGGATACTCAGGCAAGCATTTATCAATCTACAGGACCTACAATGCGGTATTCCGATAATGACCTGACTGAATTCAGGGAAATTATTCAGAAAAAATTGGATGCTGCTAAAAAAGAACTGGCTTACCTGCAGGGATTAATAACCCGTAAAGATGAAGGTGGTGATATGGACGAGGCCCGTTACATGACAATGGAAGACGGCAGTGTTAGTATGGAAAGGGAACAACTGAGCCAGATGGCCAGCCGCCAGATCACTTTTATTGATCACCTGGAAAAAGCCATGATGCGCATTGAAAATAAAACTTATGGTATTTGCCGGGTTACTGGTAAGCTGATTGACAAAGCAAGACTGAGAGCAGTGCCACATGCCACCTTAAGCATCGAAGCCAAGCAGATGATGAATAAGTAGAATAACGGTATAAAAGTAAATAGGGTATATAAAGTAATGTCCAAACTTTATATACCCTATTTACTTTATAAACTCTGCCTACTTTTTCTTCCGCAAAAAAACCTGGAACCCCACCCCGAATATAAATCCATGATTGGTGAATTTGGTGGTCGTTTCATTTTCAGCTCTTTCGTCAATGCTTCCGTCATTGCCATTATCCCTCAACGTGGTTTTTTTGAATAGATTTTTGTTGTAAGAAAAATTATACCCTGCAAAAAAATCAAGCCCCGCATTTTCACCCATCATTTTAGTAAGACCGGCTGAAAATGTTGCATTCACAAAAGAACCTCCCGAAGAATTGCCGGTATAGGTTTGCTTATAAGCACCCGGGCCCGAACCCCCGTAAAAAAATCCCTCTGTTTTCAGGCTGGTGATACCGCCATTCAGACTGATCTGGCCAAAAGGAGACAAGGAACTGTTGTCAGAAAAATAATTCCGGACAAAGCCACCAACACCAATATTAAAGCCATTGGATTTATCGCTCTGGTAAGTGCTGCCATTTTGCTCATAGGTGGTTTTTTGCCCGTTCGGGTTAATGATAAGCGAGGCACCCACCGCAGTTTTGCCAGATATAAACCACCCAAGCGAAGGGGTGATACTAACCCCGTAATTGGTAATTTTTGATCTGTTGCTTCCAATTGAGGCAACCGAAATATCGGCATTCCCGGAATTAAAAAAAATACTGGCAACAGAGGCGCCCACTATCCTGTCGCCTTTGGCAAACTGAGCCTGTAAGGTAATTGTACTCAATAGTAAAAGCAGGCTGAAAAAGATTGATTTTTGTAGCATATAATTCACTGATAAGCGACAAATATATACTGGATATGCCAAAAAGAAAGAAGGGGTAAAAATAATTTTAAAACCGGCAATGGTTTGATATTTTTTCCTTTACCTTTAAATCTCAAGTTGGAGAAAAGAAAAATTCAACTTACTTTTAAAACCGAAACTAATTATCAGCCAAATTAAACTGTATGAGAAAGTTCAGACTTCTTTCACTTCTATTGTTAGCCACAGCATTTATTACTGTTAATTGTACCAAGGAAGGTCCTGAAGGTCCTGCCGGTGCCGCTGGTCCGCAAGGCCCTGCTGGTACTACCGGTCCTGCAAGTACTGTTCCTGGTCCTGCCGGTCCCACTGGTCCTGCCGGTCCCACTGGTCCCACTGGTCCTGCCGGAACAGCAAACGTAATTTACAGTCCATGGACAGCTTTTACAAGTGCAAACTGGAGTGCCACTACTGTTGATATCTTCGGCAAAACAGCAAGAAGATATACTGCTGTTGCGCCTGGTATTACAACAACAATGCTGGCACAGGGAACCATACTGGTTTATTTCCAGGGAGGAGGATCACCAGGCACCGTTCGTATTTTGCCTTATACAACCTTCAATTTTACACAAACTGTTAATCAGGTTATTGAACCCAGTTTCGTTGTTGGAGCTATTCAGATCAATTTTTATAACCTTGATAATAATAATGACCCGGGAACATTTACAGGAACTCCCGGCCCCCCTGCTACAGGTAATATATATCGTTATGTGTTAATTCCTGGTGGTGTAGCTGGTGGCAGAGGCATTAGTACAGCTGATCAATTAAGAACTATGTCTTACAGCGAAGTTTGCCGTATGTTCAACATACCTCAATAAGGTTTATTATAATAATTTTGAGCCGTCCCCACACTATTGTGGGGACGGCTTTTTCTTTCTGTTTATATTCATTACCCTGTTAATTGGTAAATTAAAACCCCTGCAATGAAAAAAAATATCTGGTTCTTATTTTTGTTTTTTATTTCTCTGCATGTCTTTGCACAGCCCCGTATTATCGCTGGTCCCATGCTTGGCCCGGTGGAATTAAGGGATGCTAAAATATGGGTAGAGGTATCTCCCGAAGTAAAATCAGTATCGTTGCAATACAATAAAAAAGGGGATGTAAAATCTGTAAAGACGGTTATTTATAAAGGCGAACTGGGGAATGATTTCAATCCTTTGCAATTCACTATCGGCGGATTAGATTTTAATACAACGTATGAATATAAAATCTGGATCAATGGAAAAGCAACACAAAAAGGGGGAGAGTTGAACACCAAAGATCTTTGGCAATGGCGAAAACCGGTTCCTGATTTCAGCTTTCTCACTGGTTCCTGTTCTTATTTTAATGAACCGGTTTTTGACCGGCCCGGCACTTCCTATGGAAAGGATTCTTCCATTTTTGAATCAATGGCCCGGGAAAAAGCAGCTTTTATGCTGTGGATAGGTGATGCCTGGTACACAAGAGAAGTAGATTTCTTCAGCGAATGGGGATTATGGTACAGGGCCAGTCATGACAGGGCTATGCCGGTAATACAACCTTTTTTGAGAGCCATGCCGCACATTGCCACCTGGGATGACCATGAATATGGGCCTAATGATATCGGTAAAAATTATATCCTGAAAGATGTAAGCAGGAAAATATTCAACAAATATTTTTGCAACCCTTCTTCCGGTGAAAATGGACAGGGCATTTATACCATGACCAGTTGGGGCGATGCCGATATTTTTCTTACCGATAACCGCTGGTGGCGGAGTGATGATAATATGATTGACTCAATAGATGGAGAACCCAATCCTGATAAAAGAATGCTGGGCGAGCAGCAAATGGAATGGTTAAAAAATTCTTTGCTCTTCAGCAAGGCTACATTCAAAATCATTACAGTAGGGGGGCAGGTGCTTAACCCCGTATCGCCTTTTGGAAAATACTGGGACTTTCCCGCAGAATATGATGAACTGATGAATTTTCTTAAAGAGAATAAAATTAATGGAGTGGTTTTTTTAACCGGTGACAGGCACCACAGTGAGATAATAAAAGTGGAAAGACCGGGAACTTACCCGCTATATGATATTACGGTTTCACCGCTTTCGTCCAGCACACATAAATTTAATCCTGCAGAAAAAAATAACCCCTACAGAGTATTTGCGCTGGATGAAAAACAGAACTATGGAAAATTTTCTTTTAGCGGTAAAAAAGGTGATAGAAAATTAACGGTAGAATTTTTAGGAATAAAAGGAGAAAAGCTTGGCGAATGGAGTATTACTGAAAAAGAATTAAAATAACTATCAAACTGAAAATATGAAATACACTATCATCCTCCTGTTCATTACCATGACCGCCACCAATTCCTGTAATAGTAACAAGGAAAAAAGTGGTGAAGCTACTGAAACCAAAACAGAGGCCACAACTGTGGATCCAGCAAAGGACTCTGCTGCCATCCGGGCCGTGATCCTTGATTTTTACAACTGGTATGATAAGAATTACCAAAAATTAATGGGCTACCAGTTGTACAGCAGTCTTAAAAAGAAAGATGCCGCACCTTATAAAATGAACTGGGACCAGGTAGACCAATACCAGACCTTCATCCGTGATTCTGTTCCGCAACTCGGAGATGAATTCCTGAAGAACCAGAAGATCATGTTTACCAAAGCCGACTCGGCCTTTAAAGTGGATATTGATGGCGATGTTCCTTATTATTTTGATTACGACTGGTACACGAACAGCCAGGAAGAACCGAATTACTTATTGGACGGGATCAATAAATCAACCAAATGGATCATCACTTTAAAAGGGGATGATGCGAAAGTTGAGATTGGGGCTCCCGGGGATAAAAACTATGTTACCGGGTCACTGCTTTTGCAGGTGGATATGAAAAAAGAGAATGGTCAATGGACCATCGCTAAGATCGGAAATGACTAAGCAGCAACTATGACAATTTATTTCGGATATGAAAAGGCACAGGTGATGCAGGCATTGCGTTATCATTTTATCAGCCGCCCGGAAATAAAAATTATGCTCATATTAGTTAATGTGTTTGCCCTTGCCTCCATTACTTTATATGCGTTAAAAAAGATAACACCGATGGCTTTCCTCGTCGGTTCTTTTTTATGGATAGTGCTGATGATCAGTTTTTGGTTTATTCTTCCGGGGATTGTGTACCGGCGGGCCGTTACCTTCAAACATGAATTCAGTATGAGTTTTGAAGACGATGGTTTTACACTGGCACATGAAAAAGGTTCCAAATCATGGCCGTGGACAGCTTTGAAAAGTTTTATGGAAAGCCCTCATTTCTTTCATTTATATTTTGACAGCCGTTCGTTTTTTTTAGTGCCTAAAAGCGGATGCCGGGACAGCGACGGGGTGTTTGAATTGAGACAGTTATTAAAAGAAAAAATAAAAAAATAATGACGGTATTACGGGCAGGCAGTTATAATTGTTTCTGCATGATGTAATGCTGGATGGTAATTTCCATAAATTCCGGGCTGGTTATTTTATAACCCATTTTTTCAAAAAAGACAGTAGTTCCCTTCCTGGCATGCATGGAGATTATTTTATATCCCCTGTCACGGGCCAGATTTTCTGCAAAATTTATCAGTGCCCTGCCGATACCTTTTCCCTGCAGGTCGTTTAAAACTGCCACCTGGCGCAACCGGACCGTGTCGCCTTTTTCTTCTACCAGCATACAGCATCCCAGCATATCCTCGTCTTCAAAGGCACCTATCAGCATATTTTCTTTTTCATTTTCCAGTTCCTGTGCAGAAAAACCAAGGCCAAGAGGTTTGCGCAGCATATCATCCCGCAGTTTTACCATCTGCTGGTATTCTTTACTTCCGTAATCAAGAATTTTCAATGCCATTACTAAGAGATTAATCAGAGACAACTTCAAAATACAAAGAACTTGCTATACTGCCAACCGTTATTTCTTTTATTTGCGCCGGGGTTGATTGATTTTTAATTCCTATGGCTTAGTTTTCAGCCCCTTGGACTAAAACGGGAAAAAAGCACCTTTTAAGTGCTGATTAATTCAAAAAGTATATTTTTGCTCCCAATAAACAAAACTTAAAGAACATGTCAGACATTGCATCAAGAGTTAAAAAGATTATCGTTGACAAGCTGGGCGTTGACGAAGCAGAAGTTACTAATGAAGCTTCTTTTACCAACGACCTGGGCGCCGATTCCTTAGATACGGTAGAATTGATTATGGAATTCGAAAAAGAATTCAATATCTCCATTCCTGATGAGCAGGCTGAAACCATCACTACTGTTGGTCAGGCTGTCTCTTATCTGGAAGAACATGCTAAGTAATTCATCCCGTCATTGCGGGAGTTGCCTGGCCACCTTTGCTAACGCTTTGGCAGATACAGGTAACAGCTAATAAATAATTCCGCCTTCCGGCTGTGGTGACAGCGAAGGCGGTTTTTACTTCTTATAAAAAAGCTTCCGTTTTTCAGCAAGTCCCTTGCGGGAAACAAGGTGCAACAGACAATTTTCTGATCATGCTTAAATAAGGAATGGAAATAAGCGAAGTACTATCTTTGGTTAAACAGATTTATTTTATAGTTATATGGAGTTAAAACGGGTTGTGATAACAGGTATGGGTGCCCTCACCCCATTAGGCAATAACGTTCAGGACTACTGGAACGGCCTGATTAATGGAGTGCCCGGTGCCGATATGATTACGCAGTTTGACGCATCAAAATTCCGTACAAAATTTGCCTGTGAAGTAAAAGGATTTGAACCCACCCAGTTTCTCGATAGAAAAGAAGCCCGGAAGATTGACCGCTTTACCCAGTTTGCACTCGTAGTAAGCGACCAGGCGATGGCAGATGCAGGGTTAAATAAAGACAACATTAATCCTGACAGAATTGGTGTGGTATTTGGTAGCGGCATTGGTGGTTTGATAACTTTTCAGCATGAAGTGATAGAGTTTGCAAAAGGAGACGGAACACCCCGCTTCAATCCTTTCTTTATTCCTAAAATGATTTTGGATATTGCAGCCGGGCAGATCAGCATGCGGCATAACCTGCGGGGGCCAAACTTTGCTGTAGTAAGTGCCTGCGCCAGCAGCACCAATGCCATCATGGATGCTTTTAACCTGATTCGGTTAGGCAAAGCTGATATCATATTATCCGGTGGCAGCGAAGCAGTAATCAGCGAAGCTGGTGTCGGTGGTTTCAACGCCATGAAGGCGATGAGTGAAAGAAATGATGATCCAAAAACAGCCAGCCGGCCTTATGATAAAGACAGGGATGGTTTTGTAATGGGCGAGGCATCCGGCATTGTTGTGCTGGAAGAACTGGAACATGCCAGGGCAAGAGGCGCAAGAATTTATTGTGAAGTAGCCGGTTGCGGAGCTACGGCAGATGCTTATCATATAACGGCCCCGCATCCCGAAGGATTGGGTGCAAGGAATGTAATGCTGTCAGCATTGGATGATGCCGGTATGAAACCTGAAGAGATTGATTACATCAATACACACGGCACCTCTACACCAATTGGTGACGGGGCGGAGGTAAAAGCTATCACGGCGGTATTTGGCAAACATGCTTATGATCTGAACATCAGTGCCACTAAATCAATGACGGGGCACTGTCTTGGTGCAGCCGGAGTGATTGAAGCCATTGCCAGCATCAAAGCTGTGATGCATGACATGGTGCCGCCAACTATTAATCATTTTACCGATGATCCTGAACTTGATCCGCAACTTAATTTTACTTTTAATAAAGCACAGCAACGTACCGTGAATGCTGCCCTGAGCAATACGTTTGGTTTTGGCGGACACAATGCCTGTGTGATAGTGAAAAAGTACATGGTTAATTAGTTAATTCGTATGTTTCCGAAGCCAGGTATAATCTCAGATAAGCAAACGAATTCTGTTCTTTGCAGAAGCCACTAATAAACTAATCAACCAATAACTAATTAACTAATTTTTCGTAGCTTAACGCCTGTGGATTTTTTTAAATTTTTTTCAGCCAAACATTCGGGTTTCTCTTTTAAAAAAGAATTGAAGAATATACTGGGTTTCAAACCAGGTAATATTTCTTTGTATAAAACGGCCCTCACACACCGTTCGGTAAGGGAAGGGGCGGATGAGAATAATGAACGTTTAGAATATCTCGGTGATGCTGTACTGAGTGCATTGATTGCTGATTATCTTTTTAAACGGTATCCCTACAAAGAAGAAGGGTTTCTTACGGAGATGAGGAGCAAAATGGTGAACCGCCAGCAGCTGAATGAAATTGCTGTCCGCATGGGATTGAAAAAAATTACCCTCTATAACAAGATGGATGGTTCGCTTAAAGTGAGCCAGATATTTGGCAACACCCTGGAAGCATTAGTGGGTGCTATCTACCTGGATCATGGCTATAAAAAGGCAGCCAAATGGGTGCTGGAAACCATCATTCAGCCGCATATGTTTATGGACGATTTAGAAAATCTGGAAATCAATCACAAAAACAGGCTCTATGGCTGGGCGAATAAAAATGGTAAAGTGCTGGAGTTTGAAACGCTGAATGAAAAATTAGAAAACGGCCGCCGGTTATTTACGGTAGCAGCAGTGGTGGATGGAAAGAATATTGCCGAAGGAAAAGCTTTTAATAAAAAAGATGCCTCCCAGATTGCGGCCCAGGTAGCGGTTGATAAATTAGGAATTGTAAATGCAGATTCAATTGCGGAGGAAAAGGCAGAGTAGCCTATATTAAAAGTTGTAATTCTATTTCCTCTCCATACACAATTCAATCAGCACCCCGTTGGTATGTTTGGGATGAAGAAAGCAAACCAATTTATTATCAGCACCGGGTTTGGGAGTCTCATTCAGTAACACAAACCCTTCTTTCTTTAGCCGTTCCATTTCTTTTTCAATATCGGCCACATCAAAAGCGATATGGTGCAGGCCTTCGCCTTTTTTCTCTATAAAACGGGCAATTATTCCTTCGGGGTCGGTACTTTCTAATAACTCTATCTTGGTATTGCCTTGCTTAAAAAAGGCTGTGCTGACCTTCTCTGATTCAACTAGTTCTGTCTTGTAACAGGGGCTATTAAGCAACTTCTCAAATAAGGGAACCGATATATCCAGGTTTTTAACGGCAATCCCGATATGCTCTACTTTTTGCATAAAAATACTTTGAAATTTAAGGCTTGCGATTTCGGTAAAATCGGCCAGCAGCCCGAAATTACCCCTTTCAGTTAGAACCTTTTAGGCTAATTTTGTGTTTCATTGAAACAAATACTGATTATCAGATTTTATGCTGAAATTTCCCAT
>JANPMI010000069.1:0-42485 GCA_031422725.1 Chitinophagaceae bacterium
TTTCTGCATAGTGCCAGATTGATTGGTGATGGTTGTGTTTCTTTCAATGATAAATGCGCCGTAGGAATAGAACCCATTGAAGTAAATATTAAAAAACATGTTGACAATTCCCTGATGCTGGTTACAGCATTAAATACAAAAATTGGTTATTACAAAGCTGCAGAGATTGCACAGAAAGCACATAAGCAGGGAACAACATTAAAAGAGATGGCGGTTAAGTTAGGATATGTAACCGCTGATCAATTTGATGAATGGGTGAAGCCGGAAAATATGGTTGGGAAAATTTGATTCAACATAAACCTCAAACTATTTTCCCCCTCATTGCTTTTACCACCGCCTCTGATTTGGAACCCACATGCAGTTTTTCGTAGATATGGCGGATATGAAACCGCACCGTATCAATGCTTATCTTACAGAAAGCAGCAATCATTTTATAACTCATCCCTTCCACCAGACATTCTAAAATTTCCTTCTCCCGGACAGAGAGAGTATTCAATTCTTCTGATGATGCGGGAGATTGTCGGCGAAATTTATCCAGCACTTTCTGTGCAATAGCCGGCGTTATAGGGGCTCCACCTTCATACACTTCTCCGATTGCCTGCAATAACCTGGCAGGAGTTGTATTTTTTAACAGATAACCCGATGCGCCACTGCAGATGGAAGCAAAAATTTTGTCATCATCTTCCACCACCGTCTGCATGATGATTCTTATATCAGGAAAATTTTCTTTGATGATTTTCACTCCTTCAATACCATTTATGCCCGGCATCTGGATATCCATCAGCACTACCTGCGGAGTTGTTCTTTTCAGGTTGAAAATAATTTCATCACAATCAGCAAATGCACCTACACAGGTGAGGCCCTCAGCGCCATTGATCAACTGGTATAAACTTTCCCTGAGTATTGATTTGTCTTCAAATATTGCCACACGAATACTCATGGTCATTCATTTTTAAATTCAAGTTCAATAATTGTTCCTTTGCCGGGAATGGATTCGAGGTTAAACCTCGCTTTCATTATTTCAGCCCGTTGCTGCATGTTGATCAACCCGTTTCCGGCTTTTACATTATTCATTTCAAAACCGCTGCCATCATCCCTGATCGTCATCTTTAAATTATTTTCCCGGTTCCAGATCATTACAAAGGCATTGGCTGCCTGCGAATATTTAGCAACATTATTCACTGCTTCTTTAAAAATAAGATAAAAATTTCTTCTCATTTCCATTTTTAGTTTTGACTGCATCAGGTTCTTATCAAAATCAAAATGAAAGGCAATATCTTTTGCGGATAGAATTTCAGAAGCAAAGGTCCGCATACGCTTGATGATGTTTTCAAAACTGTCATTCTGAGGATTGATGGCCCACACCATATCATTCACTGATTCAATCATGTTGCGTGAACTGCTCCCGATCTTTTCAAGCAATGAACTTGCTTGTGGCGAATGGTCTCTTACCTGCTGGTTCACCAGCTCACTCATGATGGAAATGCTGCTGAGTGTGGCTCCGAGATCATCATGCAAATCGCTGGCAATTTTATTTCTTATGCGGCGAATATCCAGCATCTTTTGCATACGGCTCTTATAGATGATATAAAGAATTATTCCTACTGCAAACACACAAAGCAGTTTGAACCACAGGGTTTGCCACCAGGGTGGTGTAATGATGAGTTTAATTTCTACAGGTATTTCATTCCATATACCATCATTGTTACTCCCTTTTATTTTGAAAATATATGTACCGGCATCGAGGTTGGTATAAGTTGCAACCCGTTTAGTCGCATCGGTGTAGATCCAATCCTTATCAAATCCTTCCAGCATATAAGCATACTGGTTTTTTTCAGGATGGACATAGCTCAGGGCTGCAAACGTAAATGAGAAAACATTTTGCCGGTAAGAAAGGATTATCTCCCTGGTTTTATCCACCGGAAGTTTTAAAATTCCTGTAGAATCATTGGGCATAACAGGTTTATTCAAAACGCTGAATTCTGTAATGACTACGGGGGAAATAAAAGGATTGTCTGTTAATTCATCAGGCTTAAAAGCAACCAGACCTGCAGTGCTTGCAAAGTATAAAGTACCGTCGTCGCCTTTTACGCAGGTATTGAAATAGTGTTCATCTCCGGGCAAGCCGTCACTCATATTATAATTACGGCAGATAACCTTATTATTTTCAGAAGATGGCGGAGTGAATTTACAAATGCCCTTATTGGTACTCAGCCATAAATTACCGTTATCATCACTGAGAATTCCATATACTGTGTTATCCGGTAATCCATCTCTTGTGGTGTAGGCAACAAACCTTTCACTCATCTTATCAAACTTGTTCAGACCCCCACCTTTAGTACCAATCCAGACTGTTCCTTTTCCGTCATCATAAAAATAAGTGATGTTGTTATTACTGACAGACCAAGGGTTGTTATCATCGTGTTTGAATATTTTTACCTGGCCGGTTTTTGTATTAAATAATGTCAACCCATTTGTTCCTGCTATCCATAATATTCCTTTGCTATCGCAATACAGACTGACAATTGCATCGTTGCTTAGTTGATTGGTATCCCGATGAAGGTTTTCAAATCCTGAAAATGTTTTTGTATCCAGGTCATAATATTTTAAACCGTTATTAGTACCTATCCATAGTCTCTTATCAATATCCTCCACTATACAGTTGGATGTAAAATGAAATGTTGTATCCCGGTTATTGCTTGTTGAATGAATAGTTGTAAATTTTCCGCTTTTTCGGTCGAGCTTATGTAATCCATCGTCAAAACTCACTACCCAAAAATTTCCATCTGATGCTTCAAGCGTACCATAAGAAAAATTGGGGCTTGTTTTTTTATTATCGGGTAAAATGACTTTATAGGATTTAAAAGTACCGGATACCTGATTAAATTCCTGGACCCCTGCTCCGAATGTTGTCATAAATATCTTTCCCTTACGGTCTTTATACAGGCTTAAAGGGAAATGAGAGATAAAGTCCTTATCATAATTCTGAAACACTTTAAATTTATTATTTGATGGATAACAATTATTCAAACCCCCGCCACTTGTTCCAATCCACATTACACCACTTTTATCTTCAAAAAGATTTATGATTTGATTTGAACTCAGGGAGTAAATGTCATTTGGCTCTGCATGGAAGGTTTTAAAATTATTCGTTTGCTGCTGATAAATACTTATCCCACCCCACATCCCTGCCCAAATATTTTTATGACTGTCCTCAATCAGTTTAGTCACGTCATTCGTGCCTAATGAATTGGGGTCGCCGTCTGAATGCCGGTAAGTCTCAGATGTCCCCTTCAAAGGATTATACCGATAAAGTCCATTGCCCAATAAACTGATCCAAATATTCCCAGCATGATCTTCCAGCATAGAAATGACTTCCTTGTTCATGGCAGTATAATTTCTATCAACGGGGACAAACGGTTTTATTTTTTTATTCGCAACATCATAAATACTAATTCCGTTTGCGGTTCCTATCCACAATAAGCCAGCCCGATCAATCATCAGGCAACGGATGCTTTGGCTGACTAAAGTATCAGGATTAATAATTCCGGACAGGTTAATAAATTTATCTGTAGCAGCCTCATAAAAACTTACCCCTGCATCGGTTCCTATCCATAATAGCCCCTGCTTATCAGTAATCAAACAGGTTACAATACCCGGTGGCCCGGAGAATTTATTGTTTTTATCATGCCGGTAAATAGTAAAATTGCCCGTATGCGGATTGTATTTACTCAGCCAGGGACTAAGATTCGTTGAACTCCAGATATTTCCCTGGCCGTCCTCACATAAATTGTCAACATCAGTATCGGGCAATGAATTTTTGGTCTTGGGGTCAGTCAGAAAATTAGTGAAAGAATAACCGTCATATTTTAAAAGGCCATTCCATGTGCCAAACCACATATACCCTTTTTTATCCTGGAGGATGGGCCCGAAATGAGTTTGAGATAATCCATTATCAGCACTGAAATGATTGAACTGGATATTTTTTGCGAGTTGTGAAAGGCAAATTGATGGCAGCAACAAAAATAGAACTATGCTAATCCATTTCATTACCCGGATTGCAGTAAAGTTTTTTTTTATAAAGATGGAAACTTTCAAAGCCAGATTTTTCAAATCAAAGATAGCCCTAAGACTACAAGAAATACACCTGCATAAATATGCAGGTGCAGTGGCAATAAACAGGTTTTGGGATGTGTTACCCGCATGTTTATGCAGTTGTAATGGATTAGTGAGACTATGAACTTTACTCCAGCAAATTTTATCTAAAAACAAAACCAAATTAAAATGAAACCTTCAACAACAAAAAAACTTTTCGCTTTCATCATCGTGATGATGTTTTCGATTTCTTATTTAAATGCACAATGCCCGGATAACAAGGTGCAGATGTTTAAACCAAAGTTGCATGGACTCTGCATTTCCAAATGCGTTCCGCTAAGCCAGGTAGAAAGATATGTGAGTAACGGCTGGTGGTATTGGTGTTATATAGGCTCTGGATTTGCTAAAACACCGGGCAAAAAAATGCCGAATAAACCATTTGTAAAAATTCCTGCCGAAGAAGCTATTGTTTCAAAGAAAGCGGGCAGAAAATAGCCAAAATAGCAAGGATTAAAAACGGCTATAGCGAATTTTAACGAAAAGAAATTTACAGCATAATTTTTTACATCGTAAAATTTAAAACAAATGAAAATACAAACAACAAAAAAGTTTTTTGCTTTCATCATTACCATATTGATATTTTCTGTTATGCCAACATTGGTAAATGCACAAAAGAAATGCCCTGACGGTAATTGTCCAAAAGGACAGGTTTGTGTTAATGGGGTTTGTACAAAATCCGGTGGTGGTACTATTTGCAACTGTTTTATTCGCCCAATACCATTTGAATGTGGTCAAATTTGCGGTTGGAAAACAACTTTAACAAACATCTATTATTCCGGTTCACAATCGACCACTATTTCTTTTTCCCTGGAACAAGCTGAAAAATTATCCGTAAAGATTTTTGATATGACCGGACGATTAGTGACAACACTGGCCGATAAAATGTTTGAACAGGGTGAACATAAATTACAATGGGATGCAGCTGGAGTGATTGCTGGAATATATATTGTTCAATTTAATACCAGTGCTTACAGTGAAACGAAAAAAATTTCTGTGATAAAATAATTCATCGTTAAAACCAGGACAAAATGAAGCATTTAAAAATAGTAAGATTTTCTTCTCCCCTGTGCTGCAGTCAGGCATTCATGCTGACATTGATTGGTATATTTTCCTTATCCGTCAGTAAGGGACAAAATTTAACTCCTGATCCGGTACAATCAATTTATCCTTCTGCAATCATCCAGATAAAGAAAGCTGATCCGGAGATAATGAAAAAAATATCGTTGCAGGCAATTAACAATCATAAAAATGAAGTTCCCGAATATTTCAGGAACAAAATCCGGAAAATTGAAAAAAGCAAGCTGCGGGTACAAAATAATTTTTCAGGCAATTCAATTTCTCCATTGCAACAGAAACCTGGTATCTGTCCGCCTGTTTTGCAAACTAATTTTGAAGGAAACCCTCAATCATCATATTTCCTGCTTCCTTTAGGTTATGGTCCGTCTGAATGTGACATCGCTATTTCTAATGCAGGGAAGATTGTTAGCATTTCAAATACCTGGATGCGTTATTATAATGAAAACGGCAGTTTGGTTTTTTCTGATAGCCTGTATCGCTTCGGCAACAGCATACTTGATGTTCATGTTTTATACGACCCGAAAGCAGACCGGTTTGTTTATTGTTCCAGCTATGGTTACTACAATGCTGACCCGTTTATTTTGAATACGCAGGGAACTTTGATAGGATTTTCTAAATCCAATGACCCGATGGATGGATGGAATTTATACCAGTTGCCCTTTACTGACTTCCATGATAATTCAGTTGGGGATTACCCGCTTTTAGCAATAAGTGATAATGAAATTTTCATCACCCTTGATTATTACAACGCCGGAAATAGATATAAGCATGTAGAGATAATACAAATAAATAAAGGACAAGGTTATGCAGGTTCCGCCTCTCTTATCTCGCAAAAATATGATGCTCTGTTAAACGGCAACACAAAGGGAACGATGGTGCCGGCTCAGGGTGGCTCCACTACTTACGGTCCCAAGATGTATTTTATCATGTCCAATGAAAGTGGTAATTATTCAAACAAATATTATGTGTATGAAATTACCAATACGATTGCTTCGGGTCAGGCAGTTTTGAACAGGTATGGCCCGGTTACTTCAAATATTTCTTATTCTGCCAGTGGAAACTCATTTCAGCCAGGCGGTATTCCCTTATGGAATCCACCCTCATCCGATGCTGCTTATGTGCAAAATGCATTTTTTGAAAATGGTGTGCTTCAGTTCTCCCAACATACAAACGTAAATGGCAAGGCAGCAGTTTGCCTTGGAAGGATCACCGGATTTCCGAATAATCTTACCTGCACAGCAAAAACAGTAAGTGTTCCGAATCTTTATTTGTCTTTTCCAAAAATCGCTTATGCAGGAAATTCCGCTGCTGATAACAGCGCTATCGTTGGCATTGAACATACAGGGTTAAATACTTATCCCGGGCTTTCGGCAGTTTATGTGAACAGTAATTTTGATATAAGCCCTTTAACCACCGTGAAAGCTGGCACTGATACTATTAACGGGCTGTGGGGTGATTACTCAGGAATTTGCAGGAGATATAATCATCCTGGTGAAGTTTGGTATGAAGGGCAATACGGAAGTACAATTTTTCCGAATATTAATTGGATAGCAAAGCTAAAAAGCCCGGCTAAGTGTGAGGAACAAACCATTGTTTCAAAAAATATACAAGCAGAAAAATTGAATCCGGGTTTAAAGATCTATCCAAACCCCTTCTCTAATTCCACTTCTATTTCATTTACAATTTATGAGCCGCAAAATGTTTCTGTAAAAATATTCGATGCCAATGGAAAATTGATAAAAGTGCTGGTTGATACCAAATTGGAAAAAGGACAATATGAGTTTAAATGGAATACTGCGGAAATCAGTGCCGGGATATACTTTCTTCATTTTGAAGCAGGAATATATTCAAACACACAAAAACTCTCAGTACTTAAATGACAGACGACAACGCACCAAGTCAGGCACATTTGCAAGGCTCGCAAAGCTGACACACAAAAGCCAACCTTGCAAAAGAGCCTGCCTTGTTCCAACGCTTCCGGGACACACCCTACTTCGTTGGTCACATACTTTCAATTCAAACTACCAAGACGAAGGGCGAACATACAACAAGGGGCTTGGCAAAATACGGGCAGACGGAAGCCGTGTTTCATCTTTCGGTTCATTGTGCATCTACCTATCCAGCTTGACCTTTTCTATTTAGCTATGTGCATATCATCATCTTTTTTATCTTTACTCAGCAGCGGTTAGCCAGGCAGACGGAACACAGAATACCCGTACTTCGCCAAGCCCTACCGTTAGTTGTTATTTTAAAGGACATTCCCTAAGACTTTAAAATATATTATTGACGGAATTTCCTGATTTCATGAATAGGATTTTTTTTATTTGAATTTGAGTTTGGGAAAGGATAGACAAAGGCAAACGTCAGTATAATGTTTCACCAAGTTTCACCCCTGACTCAATCCGTCAAATTAAATAATTGAATGTCAGAATCTTTTTTACGCAAGGAGAATCCTTACAGAAACGTACCTCCTATAGTGTGAACCTTTTTTCATAAAAACTGATAAAGCTTTTCAGCATTAATCACGAATACCATGAAACGGATACAATGCTTATTGCTGAAGATAAGTCAGGGATTGCTTTTTAGCCATGCAACTGCCGTTCGGGTCATTTCCTTAGCGAGCATAACCAGGTCTGTTGTTGCACCTTTCAATTCATAGCGGTGCTTTATTTCAATACCGCCTTTAACAAGCAAGACAGAAATAACAAGCTGGTCGCCCGTTATCTTATAATCACCACTTAAAGAGTATCCATCATTTCCGTCATAGTCAGCGCTAAACGAAATATCTGCCTGCACTATATTGCTGAGTTGTAAAAATTCTTTATCCGTGACCTGCCTGAGCTTTAGGTCATCGATTCTTGTTTGCACATTTTGAAAATTGCTACGGGTAAACAATGGTTTTTCTGATGAAAGGACAATCCTTGATCGCACTTCCTCATCCACGATCCCTATATTAAAATTATTGTTCGTATTTAATTGAGGGTCCTGCCGGGCGCCGGTCCCTTCCGCGAGCTGACCCACCAGTTTTTTGGACGCATTCAACCAGTTGGTAACGTCAAGGTATTTGCCGTTCTCGAGGATCTCAGGTTGTTGTTTCATTACCTTAAGCAATGAGTAAGTGAGCAATCCCTGTGAGTAACGGCCCATTTCATAGGCATACTGGTCACTTGCAGAAGCAGAAAGAATGATCATCCCTGACTGACTATTTAATTTTTCTATCGCTTTTATTTGCTGGCCACTTTCATCATTCCTGCCTGCAACATACCCCTGACCTGGTTTCCCTAATTGTACAAAATCCCTGATTGCCTGCCCGCTATTGCAGGCGTCGAATATCATGATGCGCTTTTGGGCTTTGATATGCGCGGGTTTTACCCATTCGGTAAGTTCAGCAGTACTGATCCCCGTTTCACTGATAGCACTCACGATTGTAGCCCTAGAAGCGTCGGCTGTTAAAAAGTAAAACTGCTTTTTACTTTTCCCTTCCATGACTCCGTGCCCTGCAAAAAAGAGCAGCAAAATGTCGTTGGCTTTAGCTTTACTACCGATCTCTTCCAACGTTTTGCGGATGGCATTTTTTTCCGGTAAGCGGTAACGGTCTCCTGCTGTAGTGAGTTGATAAGTAAACACGTGTTCCTTTCCGTCTGTATTCAAGAGTTTGCGGGCTGTCATGGAAAGCGCAAAGGCGATATCCTCGGCATCCTTTGCTGCATATTTCAAGTCCAGCTCATTGCCTTTATAATCACTGATACCGACAAAGACGGCATATAGATCGGGAGTTGTGGTGTCTTTTGTATTATTAGTCAATTTTACAATGATGCCCCTTGATGATATAGTATTGTCCTGAACCCATGCTCTAACATTCACTGAGTTTTCCTGGCCGGGTATGAGATAGGGCGATAATTCTCGTTTCTTAAATACCAAGTCATAAGATCCGGCGCTATATTTTAGCTGACTCCTGTTATATCTTCTAATTTCTATGCCGTTCAGATACAGGGCCGTTTCTCCCAATCCTCCCCGCCGGGGTGTTATCCTGAAATGGTACTCGTCATTTTTGGTGGACGTTTCATTCACTTCCGGGGTAAGACCGCAAATATTCAGATCAGCGAGTGTTAGTGCATTGATGGAATCGCCCTTTATAATCCTCTCCGCAAGACCCGGGGTCCACAACTGGTCCTTAACCTGGTCCAGCTCAATTACCTCCTCATTGCAGGTAAAATACAATAGCTTTCTTGCGTTTTCAGTACCATCAAACCGATTGAACTTGTCCACTACCAAATAACCATTCTTCTCCATTGCAAAGTAACTATATAGAGGCTCACCGGTAGATAGGTTGATGATGCTGGTCTGGGAACCAGCGCTCACACAAAGCAATTTATTTCCTTCGATATGCATATCCATTACAACTGTGTTTGGTCCAAGGTCAAGCGATTTATCGAGTTGACCCGATTGAACATCCCAAACTTTTACTGTATTATCTAAGGAGGCGGTGATAACTTTCTTATTGTCTTTGCTGAATGCCGCAAATACCACCTCATCGGTATGGTCGTCGAAACTGTACAACAGTTCACCATAATCAACGCTCCATAACTTGGCTGTCTCATCAGCGGAGGCGGTTACTATATACTTTCCATCGTTGCTGAACTGGCTATAGTTTATATAGCTATTATGCCAGTCGAGTTCAAATAATAGCTTACCAGTTATTGCGCTGCAGACCCTGGTGTCGCTTATGATATATTTCCCGTCCTGGCTGAACCGGGCGTCATTTCCTCCTGCGCCTTCCAATACACGCAATAGCCTTCCTGAACCAACATCCCAAACCCGCCCATCGTCATCAGAAGTCGTAATAATATATTTCATATCGGTACTGAACCGAGCTGAATACACAGGCCCCTCACTGCCTTCAAGTGTATATAAGAGTTTACCTGACACAGCATCCCATACCTTCACAGTGCTGTCATCAGATGCGGATGCCAGGTAACTCCCGTCTGCACTGAATTGCAGCATGTTCACAACATCACGGTGCCCGGTCAATAGGTTTGTGAACTGTCCTTTTTCCACATCCCAGATCTTGATCGTGCTGTCAGCATACGTTGTAACGATCTTTTTTTTATCAGGAGAAAATGTAGCACATCGAACATAGGAAGCATGACCTAAAAAATTCGACTTCTTTTTGCCGGCTATTACATCAAATACCTGAACCTTACCCTGGTTTCGAACATCGTAAGGTTCGCCAGATGGGTCGTCATAATGAATGGCCAGGCTTTTACCGTCGGGGCTGAACTCGGCCTTAAGTTCATTTCCAGTAATATCTAATGTCCAAAGGAATTTATTTAACCCCCAATCCCACATTTTAACCTTCCGGTTGATTTCATCATTTTCTTCCTTTTCAGATTCGGGCTCAGTAACTATAGCGAGGTATTTATCGTAAGGGCTATGTTCAATAAAAATAATTTCTTCATGTTCCCCTGCAAAAGAGCGGAGAAGCTTGCCTGTGACAATATCCCATATATGAATGCGGTTGTCTTTTGTGGTTGTTATTACGACTTTGTTTTTTTCATCGACCTGGTACGACCCTATATCCGTGGTATGTTCGAAGGTGCTTGTTATTTTACCGATAAGCACATTAGCGATTTTCAGTGTATTACCATCTTCTATGAAAGCGTTTCTTTTGTTTTTGTCCAGGGTATACGAGCTTTTTTTGGTCTGCTCCCACAAGCTGGACAACATTTTTCCAGTTAAGATATTCCAGATCTCGATCGTGAATCCGTCATTAATAAATACGAGATCTTTATTCGCAGGATCGAACCAAAGTCCGACTTTATTCAATTCCTTATTTCTGTCCCAATAATCATGTTCCTTAAAATGTTCTAACTTAAGGATATGGAGCAATTTTCCGGTAGTCGTATTCCAGATGATCGTAGCCCATGAAGGTTTCCTGGAGTCTATTGCCGCCTTCTTTCCTGTACTGTCTTTAAAAGAATACTGGCCAATTGCAATGATATTTTTTCCATTTGGACTATATTGAACGGATCTGATATAAGGGAAAAAGCCTTCCAGTGTATCCTGCCTCAGCCCCGATCGGGTGGCAGAGATCACCAAAATATTGCTATCTAGTTGGAGATTGTAGCAATCTGAGCTGGCAATGTTTTTTCCATCCGGGCTTATTGTTACCACGGGTGAAAAACCATAGATCTTGCCATCGGCTCCTCTGAATTTACTTTGAGTTATTTCACTTAGTAGGCTGCCTGTACTAACATCCCAAACAGTACCTGTAGAGATCTCGCCTAAACTATGGAAAATAAGAGACAGCTTATCATTGGCAAAGAGTTCAACTGATCTAAGAGTTCCCTTATTATTGCCGAGGGTTCGCAATAATTCGCCGGATGACGTACTCCATATCTTGACGGAATTGTCTTCAGAAGTGGTTATTATTTTTTGCCCGTTAGAACTGTATTGAGCATGAACAATGTTACCCTTGTGTCCCACCAGGTCAGCTAACATGAGCCCCGTTTGTACATCCCAGATCTTGGCGGTACCATCATTTCCATGGGTCAGCATTTTTTTGCTATCTGGTGAGAAGGTCAACTCGGCGCCACCAACATGACCAATAGGCAACATCAATTTTGGTTTCTGAGCATAGGTATCCCGGGGCATTGCAGTAATCAAAACAAGCAATACCCATTTCACAAAACCCAGTATCCGCAAGTCCGTGTTTTTTTTCATCAGGCCCACTTTCTATCAATACCTAAAATATACATAATTTAGTATATCGTGATCACAAACTAAATTGCCCAGGGTTGAACAGCACCCTGGCACTTAATTCTTTTAGGGTATGCATTTTCGTTTTTGCGCTATAGCTTTATGTTGCTTCCAACTGGGATCTGCACAAAAAGCAGACACACTGCAAAATCTGCTAAATAGTATTCTACCCTTATTCGAGTATAAACAAGAATTAAAGAATTGCGTTTTTATGATTGGGGGAGAATTCATGTCGGGTCTTAGAACAGGTGATGATTCTCTCACACTGGGATCTCCAGTCAAAAAGAATGTACAACCTTTTTTAATTTCCAAATTTGAAGTTAGAAACAAGGATTACCGAGGATTCGTTGAATATGTAAGAGATTCAATAGCTCATCTGTTACTGGGGCATTTAGTAGAAGTCGGAAACAAGAAGCAAATTTATTGGGATACGGCGATAAACTGGAAGGATGAAAGGTTAGAGCCTATCCGGATTTCCCTTGAGGACCGGATTTTTGGACGGCTGGAAATTGATCCGGCGAAGATTATTTATAAAACTTCTTTTGGCGAGGCGATAGCTGTATATCCTGATACATTATGCTGGATCAGAGACTTTGCATACTCCTATAACGAACCTTTGACAAAGAGATATTTCAGCCATCCCGCTTTTGATAATTATCCTGTAGTTGGGATTAACCAGCTTCAGGCCCTGGCCTATTGCGATTGGAAAACATGTCAGTGGAATAATTCATTATTGCCGATGAATGAAACCCGGTGCCGGTTTATTGTCCGGCTGCCTTATAGTGAAGAATGGGAATTTGCAGCTCAGTCGGCCTACCCAATTTCTGTTAAGGATTCTACTCAAAAAAAGTCATATAAAATGGTAATGGGTGGGAGTGGTATTAACTATGGGTATAAATATAATTTTGGCCGTTACTACAGCAAGGCGAACGTGGAATTAAAAAGTTATTACAGCGACGGGTATTTTTATACAGCTCCGGCTAATACCTATAAGCCGGATGCTAACGGGTTGTATAACCTTCTTGGTAATGTAGCTGAGTGGACTGCAAGTCGCGGCAGTTATCAACCCGTATATGATAACGTTGGAATAAACCAGGATTTATCTGCATTACGAAAGAAGTTTCCCAACTCGCCTTTTAAAGGAATGGATGAGCAGGCCATCGATGCTTTTTTGAAGAAACAGGTCATTGTAAAGGGGGGAGCATGGAGCACCGATGATTTCTACTTGCAGCCCGGAGTGAATCAGTATTTTTTTCCTGAGAGTACGGGCTATAGTTATATTGGTTTTCGGATAGCGGTAGAGATTGTCCTTAGTAGCAATAAATAAATAAGTTAGTCCACCGATTCATTTCCTCCAATTTCACATGGCCGACTTTTGGGGGAGCTTACAACGGCATAGAGGTTAGTTTATGCAATCAAATAATTTCGCCGGGTGCTGTACATCAATAAATAGCCTCTTTTATTTGCGTTATTCAAAAATGAACGATTTACCAATGTTTCTACCATCCCTTGCTTTTCTAAAAATGATTGAAATATCTTTTCAATTCTACCGGATGTTACCCCTACCCTTTTTGCAAATTCAATAAAATCTTCTTTAGAAGGATGTCCGCTTTTTTTGTATTTCTCGCTTTTGAAATCGTCTGCAAATAAACCTTTATCCAATGCAAAGTCAGTATCATCTACATGCATTCTTGTATTTACCAAATCATAAGCAGGACTTAGTAAATAATCTCCTCTTGAGGATTCAAGCAACGAAAAGTTTTTCAAGTGTGCATCACCATTTGAGAATAAAAAATTAAACAAAACCAAAGAAAAATATTTCTCAATTTCTACTCTCCATGCAGGAACATATTTTTGTATTAAAACGCCCAATTCTTCATAACTAGAGCTATATTTAAAATCAGCACCAACATTGTCTTTGGTTTTTCCAGCAAGTGTCGCAAAATCTTCCTTTCCCCATTTTGATCCATCTGGCTTTACATCAAATCTTTTGGTTATGTAAGCTGGTGAACCATTTTTAAAAAATATCATAGCATTCTCTGCAGAGTTTATACTATACACTTGCTTTGCTATTTGCATGGTCAGGTGCTCATTAGCCGGAACCTGGTCAACCTTTTTTAAATCCCGTGGTATAGGTTTCAATATATAAGTTCCATGTTCCCCTGCTTCAGTTAATCGCAACCTGTTTTTTTCCAATAATAAACTCAGCTTTTCCTGCACTCCAGATATTGAAATGCGTTTACGATTTTCCATAAACTGTTCTGCCACTTCTTCATCTTGCTGTGGCGCTTCATATGACAGTACGTGGTCTACTTTTTTCCCATTAAACAGATTACGCAAACAACCCGGACTATAAGTTATAAAACCTTCGGCTAGGGTTCCAGGACAATATTTCAATTCACCTAGGCTCATGTTGATTCAATTGGTTTTACTGTTACTGCTCCAATTGTATCATATTGTGCTGTTGCTGTCAGTAACCCGAAATTGTCTTCTTCATCAATTTTTAATTGTGTGCATTGTAATTTTCTGTTTACACCTTCACTTAACATATTAAAGAAGAATGGAAATAAGTATTCGCAACGGTATTCCCGTTTGGTTTTCGGAAGTGTTAAACTAATAGAAGGCTTATTTGTATCATTGAAATATGCATCGTCATATCGGAATACATAACGCTGACGGTTTTCCTCAATCAAAACTCCTGCTAATATTCCATTACAATATATAGCTGCTTTCCGCACTTAGTTTATATTTATTTTTTCTTTACTTCTATTCTTAGTTCCATACCCAACACCTCAGCCAGTTTGTTTAGCACATCAAGTGATGGATTGCCTTGTCCTCTTTCCAGTTTATATAAAGTGTTAGTGCTCACTTTTGACAGTTCGGCTAAGTGGGGCTGTGTAATTCCCAACTCCTTTCTTCTATCCTTAATTATTTCACCAAGGTGATTAGCTAACATTATAATGTGATTTTAGGGTAAAATTAGTAGCAAATTTTCAGATAACCAATAAAAATCATATTATAATGTGGTTTCAGTGTCTTTATAAGGGGGTTAGAAAGGATAAATAGCCTGAATCACATGAAAGTGTGATTTCGCAATTCCAAGATCATAGATATTGCAAAAGAACACAGTATTGATTATTAGTTATTTAGAACCTGCCTTTAAATAGCCTTATAAACTCTTCTCAAAGCCAAGAACATGAGACTATCATGTCTTAATAAAGATCTCATTTGGGGACTTAGAAAGTTTCACCATGTTTTCCTCCTACTAAGTTGTCATAATAAACATTCTGTTTATAAGGACCTAATGATTGCCAAGAATCCACCTCGCATAGACATAACATTTATTGTCAACAACTAAATCTTTCGCATGTTCCCAATGCTTTCAATCCGGCTATTATTTATCCACTGTAAAATATCAGATAACAAATAATAGTAGCTTGAGTGTGGCTGTGGCTGACTATAAGGTATCAACCGTCCTGTTCTGAGATAGTCCAATTTTCTTTTTGAAATACCAAGCATGCGCATTACATCCTGATCGTAGAGTATGACCTCATTGGGCGGTCTTTGGGCTTTTTGCATTTCATAACGGAAGATGTAAATGAGTTCCTTTAAATCAGGATTGCGATTAAATAAGGTGTATTCTTTCATATTTAAAAATTTTATGAAAGCTCTTGCTTTATTGAATTGCCCGATGCCATTTTTATCAACAAATTCTCAAAACAGCTGGCTATCCTTCAACCACTAATTACTATTGGGGAAAGATGAAAATTTCGGATGTTCACCTAGAATTCGCCGGTTTCTTGTCCTTTGCGCTAATAGCCTAGTAACCAATTATCAAAAATTGAGAGTCAGAATCCCAGTAAGTATACTACTCGCATCGCGACGTTGAATCGTATCTGAATGCGTTTCAAGACTTTCGAAAGTTTAAAAATTAAGAGGTGAAATTGTGGTGAAGATTTCTACTGAGATTCCATACCCTCCCGACTTGAACTCAAATGGTAATAAAAAGATTAATCGGACTATTTACCAGAACTTTCCGGAATATTCCGAAAATAATAGCCTCAATGATAATATTAGTGAGCCCATATCAAAACTTTCCGGAATATTCCGCACTTAATCATGCCCATTAAGAATGGGGATAGCCAGCCCATACCATGCCTTTCCGGAATATTCCGCCAAGTCTGTTTTAATCGAAGATGCAACTTTATAAAGCTAGCAGCTTTTATTAGAAGTGGTATTGACTCCAAAGGCATACCATAAAAAATCGCCTATTTTTCAACTAGTAAGTTTTTTCAACTTTTTCCATCTTTTTCAACTTTTTCAGGTTTTTCAACTTCTACATCAACATTTGCCCACACCATTCATATCTTTTTTTAAAAATAGCCATATCAAATAGCGACATTAGATCACAAATCATTTATTCTCCTACAATTTCACTCTGCTTATTTCCCCAACTTCTATGCTTGGCTCCATCCATTTTTACAATCTTAGGAGTGAATTTTCCTACCACATCCACCAACGCCTTTTGCGATTGCATCACCATTTCAATATCCTTATAGGCAAAAGGCGATTCATCCAATCCCCCACCCAACAGTTTTACTCCAAATTTTTTCAGTTCGTCTTTAAACTGTTTATCTGTGACAGATGCGATGGCTCTTGTGCGACTCATCTTTCTTCCGGCACCATGAGATGCAGAGTTGATAGAGGCGGTTTCACCTTTTCCTTTTACAATAAATCCATCGGCAGTCATGGAGCCAGGAATAATTCCCAGTACATCTTTACCGGCAGGTGTGGCACCTTTACGGTGAACAATCACTTCCCTACCTTCCCATTTTTCTTTCCAGGCAAAGTTGTGATGGTTCTCTACCATAGTTAATGGTTTACGTCCCAACTGCTTTGCAATCTTTGCATGAATAATATGATGACAGGCAGCTGCATAATCCCCAGCGAGGTTCATTGCTAACCAATACTCCCATCCTGCTTCTTCATCCAATGTTAACCAGGCCAGATTCTTTGCGTCATGTGGCAGACGTCTTTGGCTGATAGCAATTTTGGTATAATGATTGGCAATGTTAGCTCCTAATGCACGGGAACCGGAGTGAGATAATAATCCCAAATAGTTACCTGCATCTATACCCAGCACTTCATCTTTCTCCGCAATTTCCACCACACCAAACTCGACAAAATGGTTACCTGACCCGGATGAACCTAATTGTTTCCAGGCACGGCCATGCAGGTTTTTCAGTAATGGCAACTGATAAAACAATTCATTCTCCATCACTTCATGATTGGATGCATGGTCAAACTGCTGTCCGCTTCCAAACAACGTGGCTTCGTTGATTTCTCTTGTGAAGTATGATTCTTTTTGTATTAACTCTTTCGGATTAATATCAAAAATGCTTAAGCACATGCGGCAACCAATATCCACTCCCACTCCGTAAGGGATAACGGCGTTTTCTGTTGCCAGTACTCCACCAATTGGTAGTCCATATCCACTATGTGCATCCGGCATTAGTGCACCAGCTACTGCTACCGGCAATTTGGCGGCGGTGTACATCTGATGCATAGCACCTTCCTCAATATGCTCTTGTCCGAATACATTAAATTGAATGCCTGATTGATTCAACGATATCTCCGAACCTTCTACTCTAGGCTTTGGTATTAATTGTTCTGCTATCAATGCCAGCAGGGCATCATTTGTATATTCTATTGGGTTGGCCAATACTTTTTGTAATAATTCCATCACTTCCTCCTTTCTCTGATGCTTGTAATTTTTTTGCACCACATTCATGGCTACGCTTATCACGGGTCCTTCCGGAAAGCCAATAGCTCTTAATTCTTTTCCTGTTAATTTTAATTTTGTCATACTAATTAATTTAAAAGTTAGGTCACAAATAAATTGTGACCTAACTTATTTTATTTCTGCGGCACAAAAATCTGCTTCAACTGCTCAATCAATACACCGTTGCCACTTACACTGATGTTGCTGATTTTGTCGGCGATTTTTTCGACATATTCCATCTCTTTCAGCTTCCACAACATCGCATTGTCTTCCATCAGCTTCGCAGTGTTCAGCAAGCTACGGGTACTGGCAGTTTCTTCACGACGCATAATGGTGTTGGCCTGTGCTTTTTTATCGGCAATCAATACCTGGTTGATAATTTCCTTTACATCTCCCGGCAGGATAATATCCCGGATACCGAAATCACTCACCGCCACACCCAATGCTCCGGCGTTTTGCTGTACGCTTTGCAAAATAAATGGTGCGATGCTGTCTTTCTTCTCCAGCAATTCATCGAAACTGAAACCGGCAATGTACTCCCGCAACGCCAGTTGAAACGCTACATACAATTGCTTGTCGTAATCTTTGTTTTCCAACAAAGCTTTTTCAATGTCCGCTACTTTGTACTTTGCCCAGGCATTGATACGCAAAGCCGCTTTGTCTTTGGTAAGAATCTCCTGTCCGTTTACTTCCAGTTGTTGATGACGGATATCCACTTTACCAACATGAATAGTGATGCTGTTCTTCCACCAGTAATACACACCAGGCTGCAATTCTTTTACATACCTGCCTTCCACAAACAGCAACGCTTTTTCATAGCTCTGTACTTCGTTCATACGCACCCATGCATTCAGTGGTGCTTTTGCCAACAGACTACGGTCAATGTTGTCAGCAATTTCTATGTTGCTGATGTCGGCTTTGATGAACTCCCGCTGCACTACAGATTTCCAAAACACATACCGACCTGCAGTCATAACGCTTTTCAGCAAACCATTTTCGTATTGCAAGGCAATTTCATTGTCTTTTACATCTATTACCTGCAGAATGTCAGCCAATGCAATATCCTGCAACAGAATGTTTAACTCGATTGGCGGCGCAAACGGTTTAGTTATATCATACATATACACTGCTTCGTTTTTCCAGAACCAGTAAGATCCTGCCAGTAACAGCCGCTTGTACTCTCCATTTTTAAATACCAAACCCACCTGGTAGGCATTTACTTTTACTTTTTTCATTTCATTTCTATTTTAAAAATTTTACAAATGTTTTAATAAAGCCAGTTTTATCTACCATCCGGTAAATACGGAAGTAGATTACACGAATGTTTTTTGAATCAGTTAAATAATTCATTTTTATCAGCATAAACTGTAAGTAATGAATAACCAAGTAATACATGCTGCACCCGTCTCGTCTGCCTGCTGGTAGTTACCGGATTTCTTTACACCTGTTTGTTTACACTCACTTGAATAAAGAAGGTAAATAACCCTGGCTTTAATTGTTGCTCACCATTTTTTGAGAAGCGGTGGACTTCTTTGTTACCCTACATTAACAGTGTAGTGCTCTAACCATCTGAGCTATCCAGGTTATGAGCCTGGAACAGGAATCGAACCTGTGACCCTTACGGAGCTGCTGCTCTTCCTGCTGAGCTACTGGGTTATTAACCCGAGAGGAATCGAACCTCTGCACACAGCGCTTGGCGATATATGTACTATTGCAATAACAGCATACAGATAGCCATAGCGTCTGCACTGTTATGCTTCTTTGAAACATAAACCTGGTTTATTATCAACAGGCATATATCGTCTTGCCGTTGGGCAAGCATTTGTGTTGATATGTTTACATCAACAGTTATTTAAAGAAATTAGTTCATCGTTACTTCCTGCCGTCTGAAACCAACTACTTCTGTTTTTTTGGTTTCATACTCTTTATCATCCTGATTCGCAATTTCTGCAATGGTCATTGATTGCTCAACCATTGTATTAAAACCAAGATGGTTTGACAGCAACTGTGCTTTTGTTTTGTTCAGTTTTCCAAATTCATACCGTGCTATCAGCCTTCCTTTTCTCATCAACGCCGAATCAATCATAGTTAATGAACTGTTGAAAGTGCAGATAATCTGTACACTCAAACAATCACTTAATAAGCCATCGCTCAAGTTAAGCAGGTTAGATACGGATGAGTCGCTGTTATACTTCCTATCCATCATTATATTCTCTGCATCTTCAATAATTACCACCGCATTAGGGTTATCAATGAGCAGGTCTATAAATTCCGGGTTCATCAAATTGCCAGCTACCGACGGAGATACAAAAAGCACTCTTTTCTTTAATCCGCCAATCAAATGACGCAGGTAAGTTGTTTTTCCTGTTCCCGGTAAACCATGCAACAAGATTATTCCTTTATCATTTTGCTGATTAAGCCTGTTCCGGATAATTGTATCCACCTCTTTGAAATCATCATTGTAATAAATTTCAATATCCAACGTTGTTGGCTTAATATTCAATTGCTTTAGTTCAAGCCCATCTCTGGAAAGAGTAATGATGTTTATCTCAAAATCTTCTTTCTTCTCCGGCATTTTATAAGTGCTTAACACATTTAACAAGTTATCTGCAAAGTCATACCTGTTGTTAGCATACAAAATTTTGGCATAATCGCCGGCCAGTTCAATTATTACTTTATTCTTCAATACAAACAGTGTTTTATGAAACTGTTGTTTATTTTCCTGCTTGTTTAAGAAACAAGATTGATAAATGTCTGATATGCTATCAGCATAATTATCCTTGATATAGCCAAATGCTTTTGACACATCAATGTCATCAACATAAGTTGTACAGGGAACCGTTTTAAACCGGTACATATAAAAAGCTTTGCTTTCAAGGTAATTGTGTTCAAAAATATTTGCTGTACGCTTACCTGTTAAGCTTCTGTATTTTCTTTTTATGTATGCTGTCAACGGAGGATTTACCGCTAAGAAGATCCATCCTACAATTATTATTACTAAAATCGCTGCCATAACTTTTGATTTAATCTTTGTTTACTATTCTTTTTACTGCACCACTTTATTTGCACAACTGGAGCTGGCAAAGGCTTCCGGCTTTGCTTTGAACGCAAAACCCATCCCCATGATATAGCCCATTGCTTCTTTCAACGCATCATTACTTTTAAATGATGGGTTAGTGTTGATGTCGGCATGCACTTCCATGTCAACACTATACCGGGAAAAAATATTGCACAAAGCATACGCCACCTCAATACTTTTTGCTACTTATATCAGCATCCGCTGTTTAATGGTCATTTTCTGTTTGGTTGTTTCATTGTGTATGTACATGAAACCACCTTTTCCTCTCCGGATGAAAACGATAACCGTAGCAAATTCTGTGATCTTGCCCTTTACCTGGCTGTCGGTACCAATACACACTTTCATTTCATGCCCCATTTCTTTTTCCCGTACCAGCACATCCTTTACCTCGTCTTCAATCGGCTGCTGAATACGTTGCCCGTTAAATTTTCTCCATTGTTGTTCCTGTTCCATCAGTTCATTTTTTTTCTTTCAGCATGGGTTAAAGGATTCGAACCTTTATCATCAGTGTTGGAGACTGACATGTTAACCATTACAATAAACCCACATGTGGACGAAACAGGATTCGAACCTGTACTATTGCGGCTTCAACGCAATGCTCTACCATTGGAGCTATTCGTCCATTTGTTTGCCATGAGTATTGACAGATTCCTGTTTCCTCATTATCGAATTCACTCAGCAGCAAACAACTTGCGGAGAGTGTAAGAATCGAACTTACCTGAGTGTTACCTCAACCACAGCTTAGCAAGCCGGTACAATACCTCTCTGTCAACTCTCCATTAATTTTGCGGATGAGGAAAGAGTCGAACTTTCAACCATCGGTTTAACAAACCGCCGCTCAGCCATTGAGCATCTCATCCTTAGTTGGCCCGCAGGGACTCGAACCCTGAACTCCCCGGTTAAAAGCCGGAGGCTCTGCCAATTGAGCTACGAACCAAATTGTGATGACTGAAAGATTCGAACTTTCAACCTGTACCGTATCAGGGTAATGCTCTCAACCATTAAGCTAAGTCATCTTTGTAGCGGCTACCGGACTCGAACCGGTATTGAAGGCTTATGAGACCTTTGAGTTGCCATTACTCTAAACCGCAGTCTTATTTCGTTGGCCCGAACAGATTCGAACTGTTAACCTTGAACGTATAAGGTTCCTGCTCTTACCATTGAGCTACAGGCCAATTCCTGCTGGCTCAGAAAGATTCGAACTTTCATTTCTTCATTCGTAGTGAAGTGTTCTCATCCATTGAACTATAAGCCATTCGTTGTACGACTTTCAGATTTGAACTGAAAACAACCATCTTATGTTTGCATCTCAGAAAGAAAGGAAGATGGACATGTTACCGTTACACCAAGCCGCATTCTCTTTCACCCGGTTGACTTCGGGGCTCGAACCCTGTTCTTCCGTTGCACAGACGGATGCTTTACCAATAAGCTAAAGCCAACATTTTTCGACACCGGACTCATCCCGCCTGAGGCGGGAGAACTGAGAACATCACAGTCAAAGTGTGATATGTTAACCATTACACTATCCGGCACAGTCGGCCCGGTGAGATTCGAACTCACACTTTATAGCTTCTGAAGCTATTGCCTCTTCCATTGGGCTACAAGCCAGTATTGCGGTTCGTATGAGAGTCGAACTCATAGCAACGGATAGACAATCCGTAGTGTTAGCCGTTACACCAACGAACCTTTTGTAACCTGTCGGTCCCTCTGTACATCGGGAGAACCCGTATCACCACATAGAAAGTGTAGTATCCTGAACCATTAGACGAACAGGCCATTCTGTATAGCAGGCCAGACCCGAGCTAACATCCTCTTCCGCCGCAGCGGACGGAGTATCCAACCAATTGGAATGCTGCTATATTTTTCTCAAAGAACTTTTTTTTAAAAGTGTCCCCGTTGCATCTCACGGGGAACATCTATTTCCTCCTCTCTGCATCTAATTTTTTATCTCAATTCAAATTCCGCAGGGTGCAGAATCCTTTCGGATATTACATCCGCATCCTTTACCGGAGCTTTATTTTTTTTATGGCTTACCAGTTCAATTAAAAAACGGATAATCAACACAATCAGTAAAAATTTCATCGCATACCTCCTTTGCCCCATCCCCTAAAGGGGAGTTAATACATTCTAGATTATTTCAGGTCCGGGTTTTGCTATTCTCCTTTAGGGGATAGGGTATAAAAAAGCCCGGTCGTTTTTGCGACCGGGCTTCCTCTGTATCCACATTGCTGTGGTTACGTATGGACATTATCCGGTCGTTGATGTCTGCTATCACTCTCATTGCTTATGGGCACAATATTCTTGCTCGCCTGCGCATACCAATAGCATCCTGTTGATGATAGTATCTCAATCAGTTTCATAAATCGTTTATGTTGTAATCCTTTCCGCATTTTTACTTTTTTAGTTATTGTTAGATTCAATTTCCCTGGCATTACATAAATTAATTCCGTTATTAATCAAAATTTCTTCCGGGCAAGCCCTCCTTCGCCAAGGTTACAGAGGGCAAAAAAAAACCCGCAATCTCTTGCGGGGCCTGTATTCTATCGAATTCGTTTTTAAACTTATTCATGCAGCAATACTTGCCCCGCCCTGGTATAATCACTTTTGGGACTAAACCAATTCGCTGTTTCAATATGAAGTATTAAGTGTTGCATGTTTTTGTTTTGCGATGCAAAGATGAATTTATTTTTTTGATAGTACCAAATTTTTTAAAGAAAAAATGAAAATATTTTTTAAGCGCCTTAATAATTATTCATTTCAGGTTGCTTTCAAAAATTAATCTTTCTGATTCAAAGAAGCAATTATCGCCCTGAAGCTTTCTAAACCCGCCTCCAAATTCTCTACTATATCCAACGCCAATACATCAGGATCAGGAAGGTTATCCAAATCAGCCATTGACTTATCTTTTAGCCAGGTAATATCCAAACTCGTTTTATCTCTTGCAATAATTTCCTCGTAAGTAAATTTTCTCCAGCGGCCTTAGTGATTTTATTATTAAAAATTCCTATTCTTATATGCCGATTCTTGGGATTGTAGCAAATAATAAAATTCTTTAGGCCATCCAGTTTCTGCGGATTTTTCATTAAAGTATAATGAATGTTAGTTCTGTAACTATTGTCAGATTAAAAGCGTACCCTTTTAATAATTTTATTATAATGTTGTATATTATCAACACTTTGCCTATTTTTGTTGAAAATAATCAACATTATATCATGAAGCGAAAAAAGCAAATATTGTTTCCCAAGTACCAAAAGATACTGGAGCGGATAGGCGAAAACATCAAATTAGCAAGAAAACGAAGAAAACTAACAACGTTGCAAGTAGCTGAACGGGCAGGGATTGACCGTACTACCTTATACCAGATTGAGAAAGGTAGTGGCAGTGTGTCGATGGCTGCCTACTTCAATACACTTCGGGTACTGGGGTTGCAGAACGATTTTTTGAAACTGGCTGATGATGATACCTACGGCCGGAAATTACAAGACCTGAGTTTAATTGGAAGTAAATAACCATGGCAAGTATTAAAACAGATATACTGGTATATGCTCATTGGGTTGGGATGACTGAACCTAAATGTATTGGTGTGCTCAGTGGCCAACAGGCTAAAGGGAAGAAGGCATTTAGTTTTGAGTATGATGCTGAATGGATACGCTCCAGAGAGCAGCAATTGCTGGATCCTGATATATCCTGGTACACCGGGGCTCAATATCCCAATAGCAAAGAGAATTTTGGAGTTTTCTTAGACTCAATGCCGGATACATGGGGACGTACCCTGATGAAAAGACGGGCTGCTCAACAAGCAAAAGAAGCAGGAAAGCCTGCACCACCTTTATATGATATTAATTATTTACTGGGGGTGTATGATGAAACGAGAATGGGTGCTTTGCGATTTAAGTTAGACAAGGATGGGCCATTTCTGGATGACAATCATAATGTGCCCACACCACCCTGGAGTAGCATCAGAGAATTGCAGCATGCAGCTGAGATATTAGAATCGGATAAGGATAGTAAAAACGTAAAAAAATGGCTGGCAATTTTAATGGCACCAGGTTCTTCCCTGGGAGGTGCCCGTCCTAAAGCCAATATTGCAGATCAAACCGGGCATTTATGGATTGCAAAATTTCCATCTAAGAGTGACCCTATTGATAAAGCTGCATGGGAATACCTGGTTTATCAATTGGCTTTAGTATGCGGCGTTGAGATGGCAGAATCGAGAATAGAAATAGTGACCGGAAAACACCACACTTTTTTTACTAAACGATTTGACCGGCTTAATGGTGAACGAGTGCATTTTGCTTCTGCCATGACCATGACCGGGCAAAATGAAGAAACCATCAAAGAAAATCCGGCCAGTTATCTTGATATGGCCGAATTTATCCAATACAACAGCGTTCAAATAAAAAAAGATCTGCATCAACTATGGCGGAGAATTATCTTTCATATTGCGGTTTCCAATACTGATGATCACCTGCGAAACCATGGATTTATACTCACCCCAAAGGGCTGGATATTATCTCCGGCATTTGACATTAATCCATCCATTGATAAAGGAGGATTAGCATTGAATATTGATACACATAACAATGCATTGGATATTGGTTTAGCCAAAAGAGTTGGAGAATTTTTTCAACTAACTGACGGCGAAATGGAAATCATTATTGAAAAAATTAAAACTGTGGTAAGCGGTTGGAAAAAGATAGCCCGGAAAATAGGTATTTCAAGGACAGAACAGGAATTAATGAGTGCTGCATTCAAATTTTAAAATAAGTATCCCTTTTTCTTTTTATAAGTGATACCCCCACCCTGCCAAAAATCGGTTGTTGGACAGTGATAGCCGTGTATTCAATCGGTTGCAATTTGAAAATTCTGCCGTGTAAAATGTTAGGTGTGACATGTCTCCAAAAGTATACCACACTAATAGTTATAATATTTTTCAACTTTTTTCATCTTTTCAACTTTTTCAACTTCTACATTAACATTTGACCACATCAATTCATATCTTTTTTTAAAAATAGCCATACCCAATAGCGACATTAGACCACAAATCATTTATTCTCTTACGATTTCACTTCATATGCAGATTCTTCCATTCCTATAACTTATCAATAAATTCATGAATTCTTTTTAACACATCCTCAAAAGGCGGCTGACCTTTGTAATACAATGCTTTCGTTCCTTCATACCTTTTTTTGAGTCGCTCCCGAACGGTAGCATCACTCAATAAGAAAGCTTCATTTTTGTTTACAGGGATGATAAAATCATCTTTGGGAAATCGCTTTTCTTTATGCTGCTTATATTCATCAGTATTAATGAATGCTTGGACTTTCTTATCTCCTAGTAAGGAATACACATCATAATACTGTCGCATATAGTTGGTAGCCACTTCACCAGTTTCCATTTCCTTTCGAAACTTGGTAGCAATGGTCTGTAATTTTTCCACGAAAGTGTAACAGTGATCATAACAGAGAATATCAACGGCCCTGTTGTCTATCAGATCCAATGCAGAATTTTGTTTAGCTCTTTTATAAGCCCAGGAACTTATCGTAAACGGTATATTGGGGGCCACTGTATCATAGCCTGCTTCCAGCAGAATTCCTTCCTTGACTCCTTCAATTGGTTTGGTATATCTTTTATAATGCAGGCGAATACCGCCGCTGTTATACCGACGGGTATCATCAAAAGCGGTATCCCGTTGAATATCGATTATACCATCAATCTTTATTTCCTTTGCGAGCTGATCATAATATTCCTGTTTCTTCTGAATATTATTGGGCTTATCGTTTTTTGGATTTTCATTGATGCCAAGTTCAGCGGGTGGGTTAATATGCATATCAATATCTTCAGAGAACCGATCAATGAGGCCGAAGCCTTTGGATAAGGAAGTACCTCCTTTAAGCTGAAATTGGTAGCCTTGTTTTTTTAAACCATATAAAGAGTGCATAATCCAGTAATCTTTTTCGATTAGCCCGGGTAAAATATCCATTTCTTCTGCCAGAATATTTATCAGGTCCGGAAATTCTGGATGATCATGGAGATAGATTGTTGCCATCTTAGTCGTTTAATAATTGTGCGAATTTCTTTTTGGTCCCTATTGTTCCAAATTCATGTACCAGTTTCCTCAACACTTTAAGGTCCATTTCTCTGGCTTTAACTTTAACATTGTTAAAAACGAATTCCTGGTTCTCTTCAAGTTGTTTCAGGTTATTGACCAAGTCAACTAATAAGAACTCTTTCGTCAATTTAGTAGGCACATAAGGTTTACGTACAAAACGAAAGCTGCGGTTTCCTAATTTATAAGTGCCATGGCGCTTTTGATTATAAACCCTTCGTTCATTATATAGCTGTGTTGTACCAACGCCAAGTGTGTTATAATCGCTCGGTGAAGTGACAACAAAACGGTCATCTTTCAAGAATGCACTAACGAGTTCATCTTCATCGGCAGGAGTTTTCCCGAATACGCTTGTCCGCGGTGCATAATAAAGCCCGCCAGACAGCTTCTCTAAAGCTCCGTCTTTTACAAGATGCTGCAAATGCCGATCGACCGCGGTGGACCACTCCTGCAGATCAGCCCTGCGATAAACCTCTCCGGGTTTGAGATGCTTCTTTAACGCTTCTACCTGTTTCATGTCCCAAAGTTACAGTTTTTATTTCAAATTTGCATGAATTTTTAATAAATTTTCATGCTCTTATGAACATAAGCTATTGATTATTAATCCTTGTCACCATAATCAAGAACATTTTAATGAATTAGCAAAACTCTTCAAGTGCTCCACAAAAGATTTTATGCCTGAAGCCGCTTTGAAATGACTTTTAATATTTGCTCCTTCTGATTCGTAACCCAAAGACCTGGTAGATATTGTAGCAAAGTATGGACCAATGATATTTTTATAAATTTATAATAATCAGTTAGCTCAGAATTATATTGATAATCAAATACTTTTGGTGCCACCAATTTCGCCTATTTACGAGATGTGCGTCATGCGTAGGCTGCGGTATTGAACTTGTGCATACATATGTGTACCTTAATCAGGCAAATTCTACAATGTAAAAACAAACTGGAGAAGTCGAAAACCAAATAGAGTAGGCAAAATTGTTTAAAAAAATGCCATGAAAAAAAATTATTCCATTATCATTCTGGTTTCACTTGCCATAAACGCTTCTGCACAGATCACCACACGCATTTCAGATGGGAATAGATTTATAAGTAATGCGGCATGGACCACTAGAGATTATCATGGGACCCGGCTAACTTTTTTCGCCGATGTAAATGGTGACAGGAAAGCAGATGCCATATTTGTCAATGATGATTTTGTCGTTGTATGGCCTTCATATGACGGTAGTTTCAGAACATTTCATGGCAATAAGCCATGGACGGATGTTCCCTATTATGGATCCAGGGGTATTTATTTCGCTGACGTAAACGGAGACGGAAGAGCAGATGCCATTGTTGTCAATGACGACTTAATTACAGTAAGAATTTCTGATGGAACAAAATTCCTTCCAAATGCATCCTGGACCTCGGAGCCTTACTATGGAAGCAGGGGTACCTATTTCGCAGATGTAAATGGAGATAGTAAAGCTGACGCCATCGTCATAAATGATGACCTGGTCACTGTCAGGATTTCTGATGGAACAAAATTTCTTCCCAATGCTTCCTGGACATCAGAACCCTATTATGGAAGCAGGGGTACCTATTTCGCAGATGTAAATGGAGATGGGAAAGCCGATGCCATTGTAATAAATGATGACCTGGTAACAGTCAGACTTTCAGATGGAACAAAATTCACATCTTATGCATCATGGACTTCGGAGCCTTATTATGGCAGCAAGGGAACATATTTTGAAGATGTAAATGGAGACCGAAGAGCCGATGCAATAGTTGTAAATGATGACCTGGTAACAGTTAGGCTTTCAGATGGAACAAGATTTACATCCTATATATCATGGACCCAGGAACCTTATTATGGAATGATTGGCACCTATTTTTCCGACGCAAATGGTGATGGGAAGGCTGACGCCATTGTAGTTAACACCGGTGGCATGGTGGATAATAACCTTGTGGTTGACAAACTTGAACTGGCATTCCGGTATGCCCCGATCCATTACCAGGATACCGATAACAGCAATGCCAGAGGAGATTACATCACCAGTGTAGATTATGATAAAGAGACCCAGATTAATAACTGGAATACGAGTGATAACTGGGATCATATTTTTATTTTCGATCTTGCTGCTACGGGATACTATTCGATAGTTGAAACATGCACCCACTGGTACATCACTTATGCCTTTTATCACCCTCGTGACTGGGATGAAACTAATGTCGGTGAACACGAGAACGACCTGGAGGGGATTATAGTAATGGTTCGAAAAGACGGAACGATGTTTGGGAAAATTGAGGGCGCTATTACAATTTCACATGTGGATTTGTACTCTTTTGTCCCTGATGGAACTCCTTTATCTAATGGAGGGGAAGATATCGATGGTAAACTTAGTTTTATAGAATTTGAAGGATCACTTCATCCTGTGACCTCGCAGGAGGCTAAGGGTCATGGACTTAAAGCATACCCTTTTATTGGGGATTTTAGTGGAAAAAGTAGCGAAGATGGAATAATATATTTCCCAAGCAGAACTACTGGCCAGGTGCCCACATCCGGGAATGATCGTCACGTATTATATCAGTTGACGGATATTTTCACAAAGGATGGCTTATGGGATCACCAATTGGCAGATATTGGCCTAGACCGGTCTAATGCATCAGTTTTTGCAAGCTTTGGAAATTTTAAGGGAGATGGAAGCGGGGGCTGCGGTGCCGGGCTGGGCAAACCATTTTGTGATACAGATGGTGCAAATGCTCCCTGGAATTGGGATGGAAATTATACCGATTCCCACAGGGGAGATTGGGGCCTGGACCCAGCCAACCTGTTTCAAAAATTTTATTCTGGACTTGGGCAATTTGACACCAGGTATCTCAGTAATAAATTCATATCGGACCTTATGAATAAAGGATATAATTCTAGTAACAAGCCCGGTGGATGGAATGATGCAATTGACATGAATACACTTTTCAGTAAACTAATTAATAAGTGTCAATAATATTCTAAGCACAAAGGTCGCTTCACTTATAAAACAGTGAGGACACTTTTCAAAACGCTTATAGTAATCATCAGTTTGCCCAAGTTCGGAGTTTTAGGTATAGTGCCTATTTATCAACAATATAATATCCAAATTCTATTCTCCTACCCTATCTACAACCATTGAAGTGTTTAAAAAAAATTCCTATAATGGTGTTTCACTTTGTTTCACCCATGACCCTATCCGTTTTTATAGATAATTGATTAGCAAAACCAAATTGGATAGTGTCAAATCCTTACCGGATATATTCAGTCCTGTATAGGTTATTGACCAACAAAAAGCCGATAACTAGACAATCTGTGTATATTATTGTCTAAAACAAATTATTTTACCACAGCTTCCAATCAACAGAAATATTTTCTTTACGGGTCCTCGGTCTTTGTCTACCATCGGTAATACCAGGTACATTAGTAAGAATATATTCTTTTAGTTCATTGATTGAAACTCCATCACCATTTTGGTCAGCATTTTTGTGCAACTCCGGATAAAGATTATTACCGTTAAATACAGCTTTTAGGCATAGCGTAAATGCCCCATTTTGCCAGGTTTTATCTTCTTCTGCGAACCCAATCCCTTGGCAGCACTAATGACAACTGTTCCATTCCCCCGGGATAAATCTGCAAAGAGTTCTTTCATAAGCTCAAAACTATTTTCCAGGCCAATGGATCGTTTTAAATCATTCTCAGGGTCATTTTTTCCTGTGGTAGTTAAAAGTTTAGGATCTGTACGGTAGTAGAATTATGAAATAATAAGGCCCCTTCATACACACCACTAATTCGTCCGCTTTCTGAGTTCCACTGTATAGTTTCACTATTACTTGATGATAAAACTTGTGTTCCTTCATTTATGAAAAAAGTATTGTCTTCAATTATTGGTGAAGAATGACCCAGAGGAAGTAAAAGTTGAGGGGTTTGCCCTAAAGTAAGTAAGCTGAAAAAAAGTGAAATTATTGATATAATTTTCATAGCTACTAAAACATTATTTTTTGTGGCATTGCTCAACAATATTCGAAGAATCCATTATTCAAGTACGAAAGGCAAAGAAATGATTTTCATGCTTCCTGCTCTTACTGGCTTTACGACTTTTATTGATTTCACGTCTTTTCGAAAGGTTTCATTAAATTCATTATCATTCATAACATTATTAAGAAAATCGTCTAACTGTATTTCACCCACATTTTTTGTTGTCCCGCTTAATACATTTAGATTCAAAGGAGCATCAGAAATAATAACTTTTAAATACTCTAAGCCAAATGGTTCCTGGAAAGCCAAAATCTTGGGTATGGGGGGGCCTATTAGGGAATCATTTTTTGGTATTTTGAATTCATTTACAGGAAAGTTGTCCTCGGTATTGCTAAATATTTTATGGGGTACCCGAACATACACATTATCGTCTGGGGAAATTTCTAATATATTCAGAAAGACAGCTTTAGTACCCTTATTAATTACCTCAACCTTGAAGCCATAATACCCAGTATTATGATCCCTGCTTTTTATCCCCTTCATTTTTAAATGGGAATTTAATTTTTTCATACTGTCCAACGAAAGCTCTTTGATAACATTTGGTGAAAAGCTTCCCCTATAATAATTATCAGCAGCAATCACAGGAATAATCCGCACGATTACATCATTTAATGTTTTATCTCTTTTAGGCATATCCAAGCTTCTTAAATATTTGGCCCTCGCATAAAGACGAATCCTTTTAAGAAGGGTACCCATTATTTCAGGACTTATTTCAGATTCTTGAGTATAGGATTTTTTCCAAATAGTATCATAACGGGGATCGTCTTTTCTGCTGCGGATGATCGCCAGTGTTTTAATTCCGGATCCTGAGCTAGAAAATTCCTGGATAACCAGATCTGGCTCATACTCGACTAATTTAAAATTTTTATATCTATGAAGGCTGTCCCGAATCTGATGAATTATTTGATTATTCCCTCTTGTTTCAATGGCACAGGTGAAATCTCCATAACCTCTTGATATAAAAACAGCCTTATAGGCTAGGTTATAATCAATTTTCCTTACCAATCGTCCGCCGGAATTAAAAGGGTCAGCAGCAGTGATTATGCCCTTTGACACAGCCAGGGAAGTATCATCCTTTAAAGTCTCCAAAGGGTAAACAAAAAATTGCATACCAGGGGAAATGTCGTGAATTAATCCTAAGCTCAGCCGAACGCTATCAGGTTTATTCAGTACAGTTGTGAGTGCAATTATTCCGTTCATAAGGATCACCTTGTTATCCAGCACCGCAATAGAGTCGTTTCCCTCAATTAAAGGAGTTTGCGACGATTTGTTCTTGGTAATGGTTTGATATATTGATTCAAAAAGAATCTTATAACTAACAGTATCCTTAAAATTTTCTATTGCTTTTATGAATGAATGGGTCAGTGCGCCAATAAGCATTCCGCCTATATTGATAGGGTAATTCAATTGATCTTGTGCTGATCCGCTCAGCACCACCATTGGAGCCAAATCTATATCATTAGCTTGCTGGTCTACAACAAAAGTCTTTTCATTAATTAATGAATTCCTTTTATAACCAGGAGGTTCAATAGTGATAAAACTGCCCCTGTAGGTATTATTTCCTTCTGGGGATTTGGTAATAGTACCGCTGTGACATGCATCTATCAACACAAGAAGACTGCCAGATCTTCCAATACTTTTTCTAATATTATTTAGTTTTCTCGACAATTCTTCATCTCTAATGTGTTTTTCTCCCCTATACCTGTTTTCGTTATAAATACTTCCAGCATCAAATGGAACTATTGCTTCGTCATAACCATCTTGTTCGTCAATGAATAGTTGTTTGGAGGAGTCTTCGTATTCATAAATTTGTTGTCCATGGCCCGAGAAGCTAAAGACCACGGTACTGCCTTTTTCAGATTTTTCTGCAAGATTGTCCAAAGCCTCTAGAATCCCCTGACGGGTTGCGTTTGATTCTGTAAGTGTATCAATAACATGAAATTTTTGCACGGTAAAAAGTTTCCAGAGTGCATCTAAATCATTATTGGCATAGGTTCGACTCCAACGATCCGGATTTTCTGGGCTCTGGAGTTGATAATTATCAATTGTTACGATTAATGCTATTTTCTTCTGAGCTAATAATAAAGTCCCATAACAAATGAAAGTTAAAAAAAGAGTGATTTTTTTCATTGGAGCCTAAGTTTGATGAAATAGATTTTATATTTTACATTAAACCCAAACGTTGCTTATTTGGTGTACAATCTTATTCAGCCCTTCTAAGAGGAAGTTAATGAATTTTAATAAATAAGAATATTTAATATTCTGGAAAAATTCAGGATAATATAATGATCGTTCCTTATCAAGAATTTATTTAAAAATGACAGAAATTAGTAATACACTTTTAAAAATGAGCAAAGATGCAACTATACACCAATTACGTTTACCAATGCCGAATATGCAAGAATAAGTTTGCTGAGTGGAAATTCTCTCGACTCTGAGCTTTATTCAGACGGGAAATATATTAATCCAATGATGCCTGAATTTCCTAATCTTACTAAATGTTCTAAATGCAGTAACTTCTTTTGGCTTAGTAAAGTAAAAGACGGATTTTTTAAAGTGAAGGAAGTTGGATCATTTAACTTGGGTGAGAGAAGAAAAGATGAACGGAAGAACGCAGAAGATGCAAATTTCTTAATAATCTATGAGTATTTGAGGCTCTAGTATTAAAAATGGCCATAACCGAAAATGATGAAATCTATATACGAAAATGAATTTTTGGGGGGGGGGATAATGATCGGATACGAGATAAAAGTAATTCAGACATTAATAGCACTGAGAAAATAATAGTAATAATGCTCTTCATTACACAAATTTGGGTAATTTGTATATAAATCCTTTTTTGAAAAAATCAAACGAACATATTATTTAAGTTTAGCACCAACCGTTATTTATGTTTTGAGGAATTCTTTTTAATAATCAAATTTAGACTTTTCGGGGTCAACCACTGTTATGAGAAGAAAAAAATTGTTTATAACACTCTTCCTATTTTCTCCTTTACTAACGATAGGACAAACTGAGCAAATAACAAAGGGTGACCCGGAAAATGATCTGAAAACTAACTCGGGTTATAATCCCGGCAAGAATCTGGCACTGGTGGTGGGTGTTTCCGATTACCAAAAAATCAAAAAGCTTAATTACGCAGATGATGATGCCTACCTTTTTGCTCAATATTTAGTGGATCAGAAAATATGTGATAAACAGAATATCAAACGTCTGATTGATTCCGACGCTACCACGGCAAACTTTTATAAGGAGTTAAACTTTTTACTTGAATCAGTAAAAGAAGGCGACCGTGTCTTCCTTTATTTTTCAGGTCATGGTGATGTGGAAAATAAAATAAACAGTGGTTTTCTGCTGACTTATAACAGCGAACCGAATAATTATCCCGCCTTTGCTATTGACATTTCCATGCTTGAGCGTTACATAAACGCTTTCGTTGAAAAAAAGGTCAGTGTCGTCCTGATCACAGATGCCTGTAGGGCGGGTACGCTGGCCGGAGGCCTGGTGGGAGCCAAAAACACTATTGCCTCCTTGACGGATGGTTTTAAGAATACTGTCAAGATCCTTTCCTGTCAACCCAACCAGCTATCCATTGAAAAATATCACCCTGATGGCGGACATGGTATTTTCACCCTTCATCTGGTAAACGCTTTAAACGGGCTCGCAGATAAGAATAACGATTCATATGTTAGTTTAAAAGAACTGGATCGTTATTTAGACACGGTAGGTATCGTTACGAATAACGAGCAGATACCAAAAGTAGAAGGAGATCCCCAGATAAAATTGGTTTCATACAACAACGAAATAAGAAAGGCGCTCTTACTAAAACAAAAGACGAAGGATGTCACTGCAATTGAAAAGGCCAAAAATAATAAAGACAGCAGTTGGGGCTCTAATTCCTTTTTTAAAAAATATGAAGAGCATATTAGAAAACATAGATACATCTTACCTGAAAATAACAATGCATACGAAGTTTTACTCTCGGCACAACAAAAAAAAGAGAATCCAATGATGTTGGTTGAAATGAAACTGGAATTGTCTGCGATACTGGAAGATGAGGCTCAAAAGTGGATCAATAAATATTTAAGGGGGGAAGTGGAAAATGATGAAACTAGTTTTATAAAGGACCTTGAAACCGCCCACTCCTATCTTGAAATTATTGACAAAATGATCGACAAGAAAGATTTCCGCTATGGGGACATAAAAATAAAAAGAAACTTCTTTGAAGCATTTATAATATACCGAAAATCAGAATACAATACTTATTACAAGGCTATTGATTTGCTTAAGGAAGCTATCAGTATCCGGCCAGGTCAGGCCTGGCTTAATAATTTGCTTGGAATGCTTTATGCAGAAAATAAAGTTTATGATTTGGCTGAAATAAATTTCAGGGAGGCTGTTACACTTAGCCCCACCTGGGTTTATCCCTGGTATAATTTAGGAAATATGTACCAAAATAGAGAAAAAGATTCATTAGCATTAACATACTATCAAAAAGCATTATCACTAGATTCCGGCTTTTCCCTGACCTTAAATAATATGGGACTTATATATAAAAATCAAAAAAAATATAATGAATCAGAGATACTCTTTAAAAAAGCTATCCGCGCAGATTCTAATATTGCAGGGAACTGGCTTAATTATGCCCACCTTTTATTTTATGATTTTAATAATTTAACTCAGGCAGAAAATGCATATAGGAAATCCATAGCGCTAAACCAGAATTATTATTATGCATGGAACTATATAGCTCTTATACATGTGCAGCAAAAAAAGTATAAAGAAGCAGAAAAAGAGTACAGAGATGTAATCAAAATGTACCCAACCTGGACACCCCCCTTGCATGATTTAGCTGCTCTTTATAAAATACTTGGAAAGAATAAGGAATCAAATGATGCTTTGATAAAAGCGAAAAAAATAGATGACGATAACTGGATGAGAATAAACCGTCCTGATATATATTATAAGCCTAGGTATTGGAGTTATTAATCGGTAATAATTCCAATGACTTAATAGATAGTTAATAAACTATGGTATTTTTCAAAGCATATATTAAGGGATATTTACCATTAATTTCTTTTATTATTTCCCCTTTTGTTTATTCCCAGGAACTGAAGTTAGTTCTACCTGTAGGGCATACTCATTATATCGGTGAGGCGCAATTCAGTTTCGATGGGACGAAAATAGTAACAGTCTCTAGTGACAATACCGCCAAAATATGGGATGTAGCTACTGGAAAATTATTAAGAAATTTGACTGGCCATACAGAGCCTGTATATTTTGCACAATTTAGTCCGGATGAAAAAAGAATTGTAACATCTGGAGCTGATAATATAACTAAAGTCTGGGATATTGCTTCTGGGAAAGTAGTAAATAATTTAGTTGGGCATTTTGCCAGATTCAGTTTAGATGGCAGTAAAATTGTGACTTCCTGTGATGATAGCACAGTTAAAATCTGGCATTCAGTAACAGGCAAGCTTCTGGTTAATATAAAAGGGTACAATTCCTATTTCTATTCCGTAGAATTTAACCCGGATGGAAAAAGTATAATAACATCATCTCCTGACAGCACGGCTAAAATCTGGAATGCCGTTTCAGGAAAACTAATGCTTAATTTGAAAGGTCATGATAGCCCGGTTATTAATGCAAAATTCAGTCCTGACCATAAAAGAGTTATTACGGCTACAATTTCCGGTGTAATTAGAATATGGGATCAAGCCACAGGAAAACTTCATAAAGTTATTAATGCGCACTCCGATTACATTACCTCACTGGAACTCAATTCAGATTGTACAAAAATGCTGAGCGCTTCACATGACAGTACTGCTAAAATCTGGGATGTTGAATCAGGGAAGCTTATTGTTCAATTAAAAAGAAAAGGATCCTTAAGTCCAAAAGAAATAATTAAACAACAAATGGGAGTTGATACTATCAAAGATATGTGGAAGAATTCCCGAATAAAACCTCCAAATGAGCTATACAGTCACGATGAACAAATCACATCTGCATACTTCGCCCCCGATGGAAAAAAAATATTGACAGCCTCTTTTGATAATAAAGTAACCATATGGGATGCTCTTACAGGAGAATCTATTAAACACCTTTCAATACAACATGTACATAATGCCTATTTCGACCCTACTGGTCAAAAAATACTAACTATCTCGAGTGATTTGACTGGGAAAATCTGGGATACAGATTCGGGGGAACTATTATCGGAGTTGAAAGGCTCTATGTCCAAAATATACTCTGCTGATTTCAATCCAGAAGGGAATAAAATTGTAACAAAATCTGATTTTTCAGCTCTATCAATATGGGACGTCTTGTCAGGAAAACCTCAAAGATATCTGAAAAGAACGAGCTATTCTTTTCTCGCTAAATTAAGTTCAGATTGGAAAAAAATACTTACGGATTTCAAGGGTCTTTCAGCAATACGAGATATAACAACAGGAGCTATTTTAGAATCCCTTCCGGGGTCATGTGAAGGTCTCTTTCCTACTGGTTTCCTGCCAATGGCTCAGTTTAGTGCCAACGATGAATACGTTGCTGTGACATGCAAGGACAGCACTACGCAAATTTGGGATTCTCAAACTGGCAAGCTTTTATTTAATCTTAAAAGTCATAAATCGTGGATAAGTACTATTAATTTTAGCCCTGATGGTAAAAAATTTTTAACAGGGGGTGCTTATGACAGCACTGTAAACATCTGGGACCTGAATACCGGAACTCTCATAAATAATTTGAGATTTACTACAAATGTCAATTCAGCTCAATTCCATCCAGATGGGAAAAGAATAGTAGTAACTTACTGGGATCTTACAGGAAATGTTCTTGATGTGGAATCCGGTAAATTATTAGTTAGTTTAACCGAGGATTTTCCAACTATTGTTTCTGCTTCTTATAGTAATGATGGACAAAAAATAGTAACTTCCTGTAGCGATAATACGGGCAGAGTATGGGACGCAAATTCAGGTAAACTTCTGATCAGGCTCAAGGAAAATGATTCTCCAATTAATTCCGCAAAATTCAATCAGGATAATAAAAAAATAATTACTGCATCAAATGATGGTTTTGCAAAGGTATGGGACGCAGAAACCGGTAATTTTATTTTTGCTATTTCCCAAGTTGATGAATTCGATTATATCTCTCAGGTTTCCAATGGATATTACCAGGCAACTCCCGCTGTAACCAAGTTGCTTCACTACGTCGACAACGACCTTAGAATAATAAGTTTCCAACAACTTGACATTAAATACAACCGCCCTGATAAAGTTCTTGAAGCCCTAGGAAATAAAGACACTTCCCTGATACAATCTTTGCGGAACGCTTATTTAAATAGAATTAGCCGGCTTAAGATTGATACAACACAATTCAATGACGATTTTACTTTTCCCGAGTGTGCCATTCTAAAAAAATCTTTATCTAATACGGATGGTTCACTAAAACTCCAAATCAACGCAAAGAGTAAAGCTTATCTTAACCGGTTTAACTTATGGATAAATGAAGTACCCTTATTTGGCTTAAATGGAATTTCATTAGAACATCGAAGAAAAAAGGATTTTGACACTACAATTACAATTAATCTTTGTTCAGGATCAAATCGTATTGAGGCTTCTGTATTTGACGAGACTTCTGCTGAAAGTTATCGTAGTCCTTTAGTTGTTTCTCATATGCCCTCCTTGCCAGTTAAAGAAAAACTGTATTATATAGGTATAGGGGTAAATGAATACAAGAACCATCCTTGCCGCAATCTTTCTTTCGCAACCAAGGATATAAGAGATTTAGACACCCTATTCACAGCAGATGTTCGTGAATACAGTTTCCTTTTTCTTGATTCAAACGCCACCCGGGATAAAATCCTTAAAATAAGAGAAGAATTAATGAAAACCAATATCAATGATAAAGTTATAATAGCCCTTAGCGGACATGGGATATTACACAACAAAAAAAACTTCTATTTCGGCACTTATGATATTGATTTCACAAAACCAAATGAGCGAGGCCTTAAATTCGAAGACCTGGATTCATTGCTAAATGATATTCCAGCCCGAAAAAAACTTATTTTAATAGATGCCTGTCATAGTGGTGAAATAGACACTTCTATATCGGGCAAGAACATTCAGGATATTACTACCATAGCAGAGTGTCCAACGGATAGTACCAAGAGAGGGGATCCAGAAATGGGGCTAAAACCTTCAGTAGGCCTAGATAATAGCTTTGATCTGGCAAAAGAATTGTTTGCTGACTTGGCTCGGGGCAATGGGGCTGTTGTAATCAGCGCTGCACGAGGATTAGGATTTGCTGAAGAAAATCAAACATGGTCTAACGGGGCATTTACTTTATGTATAAAAGCCGCATTTCAGTCGAATTATCAATTTCCAGAGCTAGGTGAAACAGCTGATAAAAATCATGATGGAGTTTCAGTAAATGAATTGAAGGAGTATATATTAAATAAAGTGCCATTATTGACAAACGATCGGCAAAAGCCGACAATGCGGAGGCAAAATATAGAAGTTGACTGGAAATTTTAGTAATTCTAACTGTAAGGTTTCGAAGAAAATAAAATTTTCTACAACTTCATTAATTGTAGAATTTAAAAAATGTAAAAGATTTTATACAATTATCAGAATACTTTATCTTTGCATCAGTTCTTAAAGTGATACTGGAAGGGTTCAAACGAAACTATTTCACCAAAAATTCGAGAACGACGTTTATTACAAGTGAAATAATTGATTACCAACATATATCTTGCGAGGTTCGAATCTCGTACGGGCTACTAAAAGCTTCAGTTTTGCTGAGGCTTTTTTCATTTATGCCCTGCGATGTATTACTGATACAAATAATCGTTGGGACAACTTGATGATAGCGGCTGCTTTTTTGTTACTTTGAATATATGAATGAACATGTGCCCTTGGCAGAACGAATCCGCCCCAATTCCCTGGATGAATTGCTGGGACAGGAACATCTTGTTGGTAAGGGGAGTATTCTTCGTACTGCCATAGAACATGGCAAAGTTCCCTCTATGATTTTTTGGGGGCCACCCGGCACCGGAAAAACAACGATTGCTAATATCATAGCACATACATTACGGGTACCTTTCTTTCAATTGAGTGCCATTAGTGCCGGCGTAAAAGATATTAGAGAAGTAATTGAGCAGGCCAAAACAAACCCTGGTTCTATTTTATTTATTGATGAAATACACCGTTTTAATAAAGGACAGCAGGATGCATTACTGGGTGCTGTAGAAAAAGGTATCATCACTTTAATTGGTGCTACAACAGAAAATCCATCTTTTGAAGTAAACAGCGCCTTGCTTAGCCGTTGCCAGGTATATGTTCTAAAACCGCTTGATGAAAATGACCTTGTAAAATTGCTGAAAATAGCTATTGAAAAAGACACAATATTAAAGAAGAAAAAAATTGAACTGAAGGAAACAGCCGCACTATTAAATATCTCCGGTGGTGATGGCAGAAAACTATTGAACCTGCTGGAAATTGTGTCTGACACCTCCGGGGTGTCTGACACATTGATAATAACAGATGAGCTGGTAATGGATGCTGCGCAAAAAAGAATTGCACTATATGATAAAAGCGGTGAGCAGCATTATGATATTATTTCCGCCTTTATAAAATCAATAAGAGGCAGCGATCCCAATGCTGCTGTCTATTGGCTGGCCAGGATGATTGAAGGAGGCGAAGATGTGAAATTTATTGCCAGAAGATTGGTAATATTAGCCAGTGAAGATATAGGCAATGCCAACCCCACTGCCCTGGTGATGGCGAATGCAACATTTGAAGCAGTTAATAAAATCGGGTACCCGGAAGCAAGCATTATTCTTTCGCAATGCGCTACCTACCTTGCGGCATCTCCAAAAAGTAACGCAGCGGTTGCGGCTATTGGAGAAGCTTTATCGGCTGTTAAGCAATATGGAGACTTACCGGTCCCATTACATATCCGGAATGCTCCTACCAAACTAATGAAGAATTTAGATTACGGTAAAAACTATGAGTATTCTCACAGCTATGATAATAATTTTTCGCCGCAGGAATATTTACCCAAAGAAATAGCAGGTAAAAAGTTTTACGACCCGGGTAAAAATGCAAGAGAAGAGGAACTAAGAAAGTTTCTGAAAGCTCTGTGGAAAGACAAATACAATTACTGATGGTATAGAGTTAACTTTAATCACAAATAGTTTATCGCATGAAAAAATGGCTGATATCTTTTATAGCAGTATTATCCCTTACCCCTTTATTTTCTCAAATAACAATTAGCCGGGATCCTCAAATTGAAAAAATGGTGAATGAAGTATCCAAAGATTCGCTGGAATCTTATACCAGGAAAATGGTAAGCTTTGGAACCCGAAGCACTTTAAGTACACAGACGGATTCCAAACGGGGAATTGCTGCGGCCCGCAACTGGGTACTAAGCCGGTTTAATGAAATGGCAAAAGAATCCGGTGGAAAACTTACCGCCTTTATTGATACTGTTACCCTGCAACCAGATGGGCGGCGGATAGACAAACCAACATTGTTGGGCAATGTGGTGGCTACTTTAAAAGGCAGCGATGTAACCGATGACCGCATTTTTATTATCAGTGGTCACTTAGATAATATGCGGAGCAATGTAATGGATGGCACAGGCGATGCACCCGGCGCCAATGATGATGCAAGTGGTGTGGCAACAGTAATGGAATGTGCCCGGATCATGAGTAAGATTTCTTTTCCTGCCACTATTATTTTTGTAGCAGTTAGTGGCGAAGAACAAGGCCTGCTTGGCGCCAACTTTATGGCTGAAAAAGCAAAAAAACAAAACTGGAATATCGAAGCTGTATTGAATAACGATATCATAGGCAGTAATAACAGCAATGAAACAGGCATTATTAATAATACCAAAATCCGTGTCTTCAGTGAAGCTTTTTCCATACAAGACACCGGAAGAACTGCTTTAACCATCCGAAGCCTTGGATTGGAAAATGATGGTAAAGCAAGGCAACTGGCCCGTTATGTAAAAGAAATTGGAGAACGGTATGTGGACAACCTGGAAGTAGTAATGGTGTACCGCAATGATCGTTTTCTTCGGGGTGGCGATCATACGCCGTATGTCAACCGGGGCTATGCAGCAGTAAGATTTACGGAAATGAATGAAAATTATTATCACCAGCACCAGGATGTACGGATGGAAAATGGAATTCAGTACGGCGACTTGCCTGAGTTCATGGATTTTGAATACCTGCGAAAAAACACAGCGATGAATCTTTCCAATCTGGCTAATCTTGCCAAATCACCCTCCATGCCACAGGAAGTAAAAGTGGAAACAAAAAAACTAACCAACTACACTAACCTGAGCTGGAAAACCCCGAAAACAGGAAAGGTAAAAGGTTATAATGTACTGATGCGGGAGACCACCAGTGCTTTTTGGCAGAAAAAGGTTTTTACTACAGACACTAAAATGGACCTGCCTTATTCAAAAGACAATT
>JANPMI010000070.1:0-1844 GCA_031422725.1 Chitinophagaceae bacterium
GTGCGGGGTTGAATATTATACTTAACCGCCAGCTCTTTGAAATTATACACTTCCCCATTGTATATCATAATGTAGCGTCCATCATGCGAATAGAACGGCTGGTTGGCAGCTGCTGACAGATCAATGATACTTAACCGGCGATGACCCAATCCTATTTGGTCAGTCTCATCAAAAAACAATCCGTCAGCATCCGGGCCTCTGTGCTTTAGGCAACCCGTTATGCGGCGTAAATGTTCTTCCTTATAGTTAGGGGAGATAAACCCTGTTATTCCACACATTTGTTATAAGCTAAAGTAGTAAGTGAATTTTTGAATCAGGTAAATAATACCAATTAGACACTAAAAATAAGGCTGAAAGAAAATGTCAGGCTGTTCCGATAATTATCGGAATTATCGAAGCTTTTGTATCACCCTTCGATAAACTCAGGGTGACAGTAAACGGTTACCGGCACCGGATGAATAGTTCCTAGGCAGGATAAGCAGGATAATAAGCTGAGGTCATTCCCTCCTGAATATGATGGAGGGGAGCCGGTGTTTGCTTAACTTGTTTTTGACGACTGAGTCGCAGGTATTTTTTTCTAACCAGAATAAATGCTGCAAGGAAGAACAACCACATGGTGTAAGATAAAAATCTTGTTACCTGCTGGTACAGGGTAGCCCAGGGTGCTAAAGCAGCATTTGGTTTTCCATAGTGATAATTAGTAAAAACATCCAATACAAATTCTTTGGGTAAATGCCGGTATGCTGCAACTAATATGTGGTTGTTGCTGGCCAAAAAAGCTATACCCGGACGATTATATTTATCCAACACGGCCTGATCAGGTTCCATATTAGGATCAAAAAAATGCCAGCTCCCGTTATAAAAAGTTTCAAAGCTAAAATGACCAGTTAGTTTGCCTTTAAATCCAACTTCTCTGGTTATCAATCCTTTTTTCTTCAGTAATTCCATCACAACAATAGACTGCTGGCTGCAGGCCCCGTAAGGATATTTTAAAATTTCATCCGGCAAAACGATGGCACTTGCATTTTTCCCGGTAAAACTTTCCAGCATTTGCGCCGGGTAATTATTTCCAAGTCCAAAATTGGAATAGCCATGATAAAACCTTTTTCGCACAACAGATACTACGATTTGCGGAAATGCTTCTTCAAACTGAGCATTTTTCTTTATGGCATAATCTGCAGCATAAATGCTATCGCAATATCCTTCTAATTTTTTTACCGAATTAAGCCTACCGAGTGAAGGATTAAATTCTTCTTTTCCATTATACTCAGGAGCGGATCTGCTAAACCTTCCCGGAGAAGAACTGCTGATAGCAAATTCCAGCACGGTAGTAAAAACAAAAAAATTAAAAGCAACAAACAGGGGAAACTGTAATGCAAAAAATAACCGCTTCATAGATATTGGCCTGGTTGGTTGTTCAGGAATTGGATAACAGGACTAAACTAACTGTAAATCACCAAACCTATATCTCTTGCAATGCTGCATTTAATAAAAAAGAGTACTATACCTGATTTTAAAAACGTAGAATTACGATTTCCTGATTTTTATAAGCTAAAACGCTTATACATTGTTATTTATAAATAATGTCTTAACCTGTTGGGAGAGTATTTCCAAAGTGCAATTCAGAATATTTGCTTTGCGTTTTCTTAGCGTTTTTCTTTAGTTTTCCCTTTGCGGTTAATTTTTACCGCAAAGAATGCAAAGGTTTCGCAAAGAAAACGCAAAGCATGGTACAATATTTAAACATCACATTTTAAAAAATAACTAACTCCGCCAACGGGTTGTTTTAATAACAATGTAATTGCAATGGCTTATTATCATTTGTTTTTTCTTACCACACATGG
>JANPMI010000071.1:0-12322 GCA_031422725.1 Chitinophagaceae bacterium
ACCAGCAATCACCCCGGCCACATGTGTACCATGACCGTTCTCATCATCCGCAGACGGATTACCAGTAATAAATGATTTACTCCTGGTCACATCCACATTCAGATCAGGGTGGTCAAAATCAATACCTGTATCAATAATCCAGGCAGTTTTACCAATACCATTTCCATAGCCTACCCGTTGTATATTCCAGGTAATCAACCTTGGTTCTGCTACGGTGAAACAGGTGGCTAAAGCAATTATCCTGTCAGGTTCTATGGCACTGACAGAAAGATCTCTTTTTAATCTTGTTACTTCTTCAGGGGATAATGTTGCAATAAAACCTCCGGGCTCTCCACCAAAAACTTCCTGCATCCGGGAGACAGAAATATTATGTTCTTTCAATACAGATTCTCCTTTTTCCTCCAGGCTGCCGAAAGACATAGTTCTTGCATTCACTGAATTGCTATAAGCGATGATGTATCTGCCTGCGATAATATCCCCACTTTTCGCTGCCCTGGATTCCACACATTCTTCGGGGGGATCATTGGCAGTAGTTGGCTTATCTTTTTTACAGCCGGCTAAAAAAAGTATGGCAGCTATATAGAAAAGAATTGTTTTATTAAGATACATGGTATGTGTTTTGAGATACTATTAACGCATTTTGTGTGCCTGAGTGATGGCTGCTGAGTAGTTTTTAACAGCTTTTTAAAGATGCAATTTTTTAAAAAGTATTTTAATAAAAATCATGAAGGCCTGTCAACCAATAACAACTATTACTGTTACGATTAAATATTAATAAATAATGAACTGGAATAAATTAACCACCAATGAGCAATTAACTGAAATTGTTAATAATTCATTTGCAAAACCGCAGGTAATTTTCAAACACTCTACCCGCTGCTCTGTCAGCCAGGTAATAAAACAAAGGTTGGAAACCGGTGAAGAACCCGCCGGTATAGATTTTCATTATCTTGACCTGATAGCCTACCGGTCATTGTCCAATAAAATTGCAGCAGAGATGAAAGTTCATCATGAATCACCCCAGGTATTGCTGCTGCAGAATGGCAATTGTGTATATGATGAAAGTCATCTTGCCATCCGCATAAAGGATATTGCAGCAGAAGTAATATAATAATTGACTTTGCTGTATGACCGGGTATTTTATATGTCATTATTACATGCCTGATGGTCCGGCATTGTTTTTAGGCCTGTGCTATTGTTATTTTATTTTTTAAAATTAAACTGTAATAACATGCACTACAATCAGTCATGCGCCGCAAAAGGCAACACTTACGGAAATACCGGACGTCCGGGGTTCATCCGCTCCCAGCAACGGGCCGCTGTAAACATCTGCAAAACAGACAACAGTTTTGAAATGCTGGTGTTTGCTCCCGGCCGCATTAAAGAACATTTCCATTTAGATGTAAATGGTAAGGAACTCACTGTTTCTTATTCACAGCCCGAAGGTTTTCCCCGTCCTGAATGGATCCTGAGGGAATACAGCCGCGGTGGGTTCAGAAGAACCTTTACCCTCGATGAATGCATTGACACCACAAACATCGCTGCTAAATATGCAGATGGTGTGCTGCAGGTCAGTCTTCCTGTTATTGCCGGTAAGTAAAATGCAAAAAAAGAAATAGTGATTAACTAAAAAAAATTACTGACCATTTTTAAAAAGGCATCTCCCGATGCCTTTTTTTACACCCTTTCAATCGCTATTTTTACTGTTCCATGTCATTATTCATTTCCTCTCTTAATTCCGGCAGTAATGCTAATTGTTATTATGTTGGCAACAGCCAGGAAGCTATACTGATAGATGCAGGGCTTAGTTGCAGGGAAACGGAAAAAAGAATAAAACAACTGGAGCTTTCGATGGATAAGGTGAAAGCCATTTTTGTTTCGCATGAACATGGCGACCATATTACCGGCCTTTCGGGCCTGAGCAAAAAATACCGTTTGCCGGTATATATCACCCCGGCCACACTGGCCAACAGTCATATTCCCCTGAAAAAACAACTGATTTATCGTTTTCAGAAAAATAAACGGGTAAAGATTGGCGCCTTATCAATCATTGCTTTTGGCAAAAGTCATGATGCAGCCGACCCTCACAGTTTTATGATCTCCGGCAATGGCATTAATATTGGCGTTATCACCGATATTGGCTATGCCTGCAAACAGGTAATAAAATATTTTGGCCAATGCCAGGCCGTTTTCCTGGAAGCTAATTATTGCGCAGATATGCTGGCCAACGGCAGCTATCCCTATCATTTGCAGCGGCGCATCAGTGGTGATGAGGGGCATTTATCCAATGCACAGGCACTTGAGTTATTCACTACTTATAAGTCACCTGATCTCCGGCTGCTTATACTATCTCATTTATCCAGAAACAATAACAAGCCGGAACTGGTGGAAACAATCTTCAATGAACATGCCGGTAATACCCGGATTGTGGTGGCATCCCGCTATAGCCCCACACCGGTATTTTCCATGGAGAGTAATACTATCTTTGCTGCTGCTAAAACCAAAAGCCGGGCGGTATTGCATGAAAGGCAGCTATCGCTTTTTTGACTATGTGAATATTATATACAATGAGGAATGGAGAGATAGTGCAGAAATAATATATCTTTAACAAGGTAAATACTAAACACCCATTAACATTCTAAAATTTAAAACCAATGGCAACAAAAAAGAAAGCCGCTAAAAAAGCAGCTAAGAAACCAGCCCCCAAAAAAGCAGTAGCTAAAAAAGCAGTAAAAAAAGCAGCAAAAAAGAAAGTGGCAAAAAAGAAATCTGCCCGTAAACCACCGGCAGCATTTATGAGACCCCTTACACCCAGTGCTGCATTGGCAGAAGTAGTAGGAAGCAAGCCAATTCCCCGCACTGAAGTGGTGAAAAAAATGTGGGTTTATATTAAAGCCAATAAGTTGCAGGACAAAACCAACAGGCGCATGATTAATGCAGACGCTAAGTTGAAAGTTGTTTTTGGCGGCAAAGGCCAGGTGTCTATGTTTGATATGGCAAAGCATATTTCAAAACACCTGAAATAAAAAACATACTGTAGTCAGGGGCTGTATCAAAATTCATAAATTTTGATACAGCCTTTTTATTTACTCTCTTATTTGCTATTTGTTTTTATAAACTTTCCAGAATACTCATCAGCACTTTTTCTTCTGATTGTAAATCATTATTATCAGTCTTATTGCCTGTTTCTATTTTATTCAGCCATTTTTCCATCTTACCATTTTCATATAATTCCAGCAGGGAAGGATGAACATAATATTTTTTACAAACAATCCGGGTATTGCCCAAATGAACAGCAACCTTATCTAATACCTGCACAATTTTTTGTTTTGCCTCTTTTTCATTGTCAAAAGATCCGGTTTCTTTTAAAGCATTTAGTGCCGTTACCGTTCCGCACCAGGTGCGAAAATCTTTGGCTGTAAATTCTCCTTCAGCAATTTCTTTAATATAATCATTGACCATTCCCGATTCTATAGATTGCCGTTTACCATCTTCATCTATATACTGAAACAATTCCTTGCCGGGAATATCACGGCACTGGTTTACTATCCTGCAAAGTTTTTTACTTTGCAGCGACACCTGGTGCTCTACTCCTTTTTTACCACGAAAAACAAATTTTACAGTATTGCCGTTAATATTTACATGTTTATCTTTTAAGGTAGTAAGGCCAAATGATCCGTATAGTTTTTCATAAAATTCATTACCGATCCGGATACCTGTTTTTTCCATCAGGCTGATAACCGCCGCCAGCACTTTATTTTTAGATAGCCCCGGCAGCGTCAGGTCTTTTTGCACTTTTTTACGGATGGCGGGTAATACTTTACCTAATTCAAGCATCCTGTAAAACTTTGTAGTACTTCTTAACTGATTCCACAGAGGGTGATACCGGTATTGCTTTCTGTTTTTAGCATCTTTCCCCGTAGCCTGCAGGTGACCATTTGGTAAAGTACAAATCCATACATCTTCCCAGGCAGGCGGAAGTACCAGTGAAGAGATGCGCTGCAATTCTTCTTTGTCTTTTATTACTTTATCCTTGTTTTTATAAGCAAACCCCTTACCCGTTTTAATCCTTGAGATACCTTCATCACTACCGTTTACATATACAAGCCGTACAGCTTTTGCAGTGGCTTCCGGATCAAGGCTCAATTTTTTGAGCTGGCTTTTTTTCAGCGTAATGGGTGGAAGTGGTTCAATCATTTACCAATAGTTAATTTACCTGTAATATGGAATGGCTTAAAGAGGCATAAATTATACCAGCCTGCCGTGGATACCGGAATCGGAAGAGTAACTAATTACGTAAGTATAAACATCCTGAATGTTAAAATATATAACATCTGGGTATTAAAATCAACCAAACGGGTGATGGTTGGTTATAATGTGAGTAAATGAATACACATTTTTTATAAATATAAACGGGGCAAAAAAGGGCGGTGTTTTTGCTTTTATAAATGAAAGGGGAATGTGAAGATGGGAATACCTGTACAAACAGCAATGATTATTGATGACGATGTGGACCTGGGCCTTTTGTTATCATCCATATTAGAGAACAGAAAAATACACAGTATGATGGTTCATTCGCTGCCGGAAGCTAAAGAATATCTTACTTATCTGAAACCAACTGTAATTTTTCTTGACAATAGTTTTCCTGAAGGATTGGGGGTAAATTTTATTCACCAGATTAAATCAGCGGATGAGGAAATAAAAATAGTAATGATGACCGCCGACACCGATGCCTGGGTTCAGGAAAAAGCATCAGAAGAAGGGGTTAATTATTTTTTAAAGAAACCTTTTAGTACAAAAATTATTGATACGGTATTAGATGAGCTAAATTTCAGAAAGGCATAAAAGTATTTATCTTTTATTGACTTTAAATGATGATATTGTGCTGATCTGTAACTGATAGTGATATAAGCTTAATTTCATTCGCCTTCTTTTCAGAAAAAAATCAGACCTTTCCTATACTAGCAGGATGCCGCAGGGTGTTCTTTTTAACAGCATCTATTATATAAGCACTTATTAAGATTTATTTATATGAAGGCTCCGATAAACGAATTAGAAAAAAATGCAGCAGTTATAGCCGGTTTAGAAAGTATGGCAGCACAGGCCGTGGATGATTTCTTAGTAGATCCCCAACAATGCTGGCAGCCCACCGACTTTTTACCTGATATGACACAGGCCGATGCATTGGAGCAGCTTTCAGCATTGCGTAAAAGAACAGATGCTATTCCGCCTGAAATAATCAGTTCCCTGGTGGGTAATATGATTACAGAAGAGGCCTTACCCAATTATCAATCTTTTTTTAATTTACTGAAAGGAATGAATGATGAGGGAAATATGGCAAGTGATAAAGGCTGGGTACGCTGGTCAAGAGCATGGACTGCGGAAGAAAACCGCCATGGCGATTTGCTGAATAAATACCTCTACCTCTCTGGCAGGGCAGATATGAAAGAAGTGGAGATCACCATTCATAATCTTATTGCCAATGGTTTTGATGCAAAAGCCAAACAAGATCCTTACCAGGCGATGATCTACACCTCCTTCCAGGAAAGGGCTACTAAAATTGCCCATGTGAATACGGGCAAACTGGCTGATAAAGCCGGCGATGATGTATTATCAAGAATTTGCAAGACGATTGCCGGTGATGAAGCAAGGCATGAAAAAGCTTATAAAAGCTTTATGGCAAAAATATTTGAAGTAGATCCGGATGGTGCTTTGCTTGCATTTGAAACCATGATGAAAAAACAAATAACCATGCCAGCCCTGCTCATGGATCATGCAGAAAAAGACAGCCTCTTCACCCGTTTTTCCTTAATCACAGAAAAAATGGGCATCTACACTACTTTCGATTACGCCAATATTATTACTCATCTTACTGAACGCTGGAAAATAGAAAGTTTAACCGGCCTCAAAGACTATGCAGCGAAGGCACAGGAATATTTATGTACACTGGCCGACCGCTACCGGCGCATAGCAGAACGGTTGACAGTGCCGGTAGCAGTAACTCCTGCCTGGATACGGTATTGATCTTTTCAAACTGCTGATTTTAAATTGTTGTAACAGGTATGTTGCAGATGCTGGCAAACAGTTTTCGGTGATATTATTTTTCAATAGTAAGAAGAGTCCTTTTATTTATAAAACACTGTTATGGAAATAAAACGTAATGACGCCACCCGAAACCGTCCGCATGGCGACAGAGTAATTGATGCGCCGTATGTGTTTGCGGATCTGGAGGCTTTTATTGAACAAATAAAAGATGAAAGTGCATGGGAGAAAAATGATCGTAACGGGATTACGGTCTTCAAAACAGACGGCATGACCATTGTTCTTTCGATGCTGAAAGAAGGTGCAGTGATAAAGGATAATAGAATAAGTGGCTTTCTTACTGTGCAGGTGCTGCAAGGCACTATTCGTATGCAAACCCTGGATGGAGATGCTGACATGGAGGTGAACCAATTGATGGCATTCCATCCTGATATTCCTCATTCCATTGAAGCCAGAACGGATACTGTGCTGCTGATTACTACATATGATGTAAAAGAGTGAAGAAAAACAACACTGGCACTAAACAAGTTTATCCGAAAAAAATTCCACCAATTTCTCATTGCTCATCTTATTAGCAGTGGATTCTTCCGTTTTTACATTTTTAAACTGGGGAGTAGCTGCCAGGTAATGAATAAATTGTTCCTGTATTTGTCCGGTACCCGTTGCATGGAGGTGAGTGGCGTTTTGCAGGTGTGAAGATATTTCTTTAAAGAATTTTGCCTGCAGCATTTTCTTTTGATTATTTTCATTCTTATTACTGGGACTTGGGGAAATTTCTCCCCCTGTTACATGGGCAAGTACTACCAATGTTCCGGTTTCAGCATTTTCGCTTCCTACTACAGTGGCATGATGTGTATCCATCCACACTCCAAATTGTTTTTGATTGATCATGTTATTTATTTTTAATGTGCTCAAATATGAATCAATAACCATACCTGTAAAATTATTAATAGAGAAATTCAAACCCGGGGAACCGTCATTTTGTTATTGGCTATCTTTACCCCATAATATAAAAGGAATTTGAAACCAAATGCAATAACTGAAAAAGTAAGAGTTTTTAAACGGGTTATACTGGCAGTATTCATTCTTTTTTGTGTCGTTGGCTATGCTAATGCAACTCCAATGGATACAGTACTAAAAGACACTACGGTAACCTCCACCCGGCAAGAAGCTATTGCATTTATTGATCAAATAAAGGAACTGGATCATAGCCTATTTTGGCCGAATATAAAGCCGTTCTTGTTCCTGCAAAATTTAAAAACCAATATTTACCAACCCATAACCATTTACCCGGGTAATGGCACTAACTTTTGTGGATATGGGGCCTTAACTTATTTATTATTACTGGATGACCCTTTAGGATATGCAAAATTATTGGTGCAATTATACCGGGAAGGGAAAGCTACATTTGGAAATATAAATTTCAATCCTTCGCCTGCTATAAAAAAGGCAGCTGGTTTGCTTAAATACAAAGGTGTACTCGACATACGTCCGGCCGAACAAATGTTATACTTAAGCATGGCCGATCGTTTTAAAGGATACCTGAATATGTTTAACCGGAAATATGACCCGGATGATGAAGATCGTTTCTGGGCTTCTGTCAATTATGCAAAGTTCAACCGCATGATAAGAAAACTCCTCCTGTATAAAGTCAAGGCAAAAGGGGCTGATCTTATCCGGCCCCATGTTGGCGATCTGTATCAGTACATCAGTGAAAAAATGAAAACGGGAACTGTTGTTTTATATATCAATAACCGGATAGTATATAAAAAAAATCATGTGGCTATTAAGCTTGGATTCCCTACACACTTTATTGTGGCAGAAAAAATAAGCCAGGAGAATGGCATAATTACCCTGGTTTATTGGGATTATGGCTCCAAAACCCTGTTACAGTTATCCCCTGCATTTTTAAAACGGGTCGTTTTTGGAGTTACCTATTGCACTAAAAAAGAACCTGATGCTGAATAAACTATCAAAAGTTATATTATTCTGCGGAATGGTAAGTTTTATGATTTCCTGCTCGTCAAAAAATTTTGCTACAAAATACTATTACCAGCATTCAACCGTGCTGAACATGATAGAAGAAACTTATAAAGATTTATACCGGCAAGATCCGTTCACTATTGCTTTTACCGGCAGGGATTTTAAAACCATTTCTCTTGAAATTATTACAGATACCCTTAGCTACATTTATGAGTTTGCCGTAAAGGAATCAAGGTTGGCCGATACACTGGTTAAATTCCGTCTTAACGCCCCCAGGGTTATTGAACTTATTCACCAGATGCAGTCTATCCGTTGTACATGGATAAATAATTTTAATTATTATGTTGACGAAAAAAAGAATTCGCTGACTTTTATGTCTGTCAAAGCAGTTGGAATAAATTCTCCTTTTTCCTATAAAAAATATTATATCCTTACTTATTTCCCGCAGCCACAATATTTCGACAGTGAGGGACGATTGCTGGACAAAAAGAAGCTACGCCAGCTCCGGAAAATAAAGGGAGAGACATTCAAAAGAATAAATGACAAGGTATGCTATACCATTTCCGGTAATTTCAGGTGATGTGCCGGTAAAGTATTGTAAAAGTCCAAATGGATTATCAATTAATGACAACCCATTTGGATGCTGACGTTTTAATTTTTTACTTTTTTAGGATAGGGTGGACGTTTCGGTTCTATTTGTGGGTTTTTCTCCAACTCCTTCAAAGCAATTTCAATTGCTTTTTCCAATTGCGGATCTCTTCCTTTTATTATATCAGCCGGCCATTGTTCCACTTCCACATCAGGAGCTACGCCTTCATTCTCTACCACAAATCCATCTTTTGTCCAGATGGCGACATTCGGCGCTGTTACCCCGCCACCATCAATAAATTCAGGAAATCCAAGAATACCTACGAGGCCTCCCCAGGTACGTTTGCCTACAAGAGTACCTACCTTGAATTTCCGGAACATCCAGGGAAGCATATCACCGCCGGAGCCGGCTGTTTCATCAATGATCATCACTTTGGGTCCCTGTATAGAAGCACTGGGTGATTTTAAATCTTTGCCATACCGCATATTCCAGTGTGCCTGGTAGGGCCGTTGTAAAATATCAATATAATAATCTGCCAGCGAACCGCCTCCATTAAAACGTTCATCAATGATAATAGCTTTCTTATTGGCCTGGGGGAAAAAATATCTTTTAAAATATTCATGACCTAATCCTGCGGTGTTGGGAACATACACATAAGCAACTTGTCCTTTAGTAGCCTCATTTACTTTTTTCAGATTTCCTTCCACCCAATTACGATTACGCAACGCAAATTCATTAGCAACCGGAACAACTTTTACCACTCTTGATCCATTGTACTCCGGGTTGCTGCCAATGGTTAAATCTACAATTTTGCCCGCCGTGTTTTCAAAAAACCGATACAGGTTATCTGATGCAGTAATATCCTGCCCGTTTACCGCCAGCAGGTAATCGCCTTCTTTTGCATTTACACCCGGCTCCGTTAAGGGAGATCTTAAATTCGGGTTCCAATTCAATCCGCCATAAATCTTCTTAATACGATAACGGTTTTTATCTACCGTGTAATCCGCTCCCAGCAAACCGCCACCAACTCTCTCAGGAGTATTCAGCACATCTCCTTCACCGGTTAAACGGTGATGCCCTACTGCCAGTTCACTGCACATCCATTGAATCAGCGTATTCAAATCTCTGCGGGTGGCAAGGTCGGGAAGAAAGACTTCATATTTCTTTTTCATAGCAACCCAGTTGGCGCCATGCATTCCGGGATCATAAAAATAATCCCGGTTTACTCTCCAGGCTTCATCAAATATTTGCGGCCATTCTGCTTTGGGATCTATTTTTACCTGCACATCTGCTGTGTTCACCACTCCTTTTCCCGGCTCTCCTTTTTCTCCTGTATTGCTGATAGCCCAGTTGGCGCCATTAACATATAGCATTTTTTTACCGTCGGCAGAAAGTAAATAACCATCCATTGCTATTACCTCATTATCCTTACGTTTTTTTACCTCATATTTATGCATCATCCCCGGCCCGGGGTTGTCGCTTGAATAAGAAACATATAATAACTCATCTTCTTTTCCCATTCCTAACTGGTTATAATTACCGGCCTTTACGGGCAAATCAATAATCCTGTTTTGAATTCCATCCCAATCAACAGTAAGTGATACGGGTTTTTTATCTGCAGGAGGAGTTGCTTCTTTTTTTGATTTGGCAGTATCTACCGGTTCTTTTATTTTTTCTTCATCACTCTCCTTTGCAAAAGGGGAGATGGTTTCTTTTTGCAGTGTAACGAGGTAAATAGAATTGGTTGACCGCATATCTGCCCTTGATTGATCAAACCAGTTAAGCACCGGTCCTGCATCGGTGGATGCAAAAAAGTACAGGTATTTATTTCCAGGGTCAAATATGGGTTCGGATGCATCGCTTAATCCATCGGTTAATGCAAACGATTTTTGCTGATCAACCGAATAAAGAAAAATTCGTTTGAATTGTGTTTCGGTTACTTTGGTATAAGCCATCCATTTGGAATCGGATGACCAGTCGCCAAACAAATTCCGGAAGGGACCGGGTACATACAGTTCATCCGCATCAATTTTATTTATTGACCCTGAAGCAACATCCAGTACATAAAGATTGCGGCCATTATCTGCAAAACTTATTTTTTTGCTGTCCGGCGACCATTTGGGAAACGCATAAAAGCCGGTGCCATTTAGTTTAAACGTTTTTACTTCCCCTTTCCCGTCCTGTGATTTAATGTGAAGCTGGTATTCGCCGGAAGCATCCGAGAAGTAAGCTATATTTTTTGCATCCGGTGACCATGCCGGGAATTTTTCATGTGCCGAAACAGTTTGTGTAAGGTTACGGGGATCACCTTTTTCTGCAGGTACGGTAATGATATCGCCCCGGAAATCAAAAACAGCCCGTTGACCCGATGGAGAAAGATCTGCACTCCTGATATATTTTGTTCCTTTTACAAAACGGGGCCGCAGTTCCAGCAGATCCGCAGCGATACCGATTTTTATTCTTTTTGCAGTTGATTCACCTGATGAAAGTGTATGAATATAACCGGCCTGTTCAAATACGATGATGCCATTACCTGCGGAAGCATTCAGCACCGGGAAGTCTTTAAAATCAGTAAGCTGATCAATTTTTTTAGAGGATGTATTGTAGGAGAATAAATTAAATTCTCCGTTGCGGTCACTTCTGAAATAAATAGTATTACCCACCCACATCGGGCTTACATCATTACACCCTCCGGTTGGTTGAGGAATTTTGATAGTGCCATTATCAGCAAAAGTAAAAATCCAGATATTGGAAATGGAACCGCCTCTGTAATGTTTCCATTGCCGGGAGGCATCACTGATAGGATTATACGCCATTTGTTTTCCATCGGGTGAATAAGTGGCTCCGGCGGCATTTGGTATTTCTAATTTTGTTGCCATGCCCCCGGTGAGCGGCACGGTAAAAAGATTTGCATACCGATTGGAAAAAGCGGCCTGTTGAGAACCAAACAACACTGATTTTCCATCGGGAGTAAAGCCACGGACAACCTCGGGAGAAGGATGCCATGTTAGCCGGGTTGGAATGCCTCCCTCTACAGGTACAATAAAAACATCCAGGTTACCATCATATTCTGCACTAAAGGCAATCGTTTTTCCATCGGGTGAAAAGAACGGGGCCAGTTCAACTCCTTCATCCACGGTAAGCCGGCGTGGCTGCGAACCATCTTTGTTAGCCACCCACAAATCTTCTGCATATATAAATGCAATATGGCTGGCACTGATGGCGGGTTGCGCCAGCATCCTCGTATCGTTTGGATCAATAGCAAACGATGTTACGGGAAAGCAAAATAGAAACAGGAAGACTGGCAGGGCTGCTGGTTTGAAATATCTCATAAATAATAGTTGTTATAGTTTGATTTTTTAATGCTGAAAATGAGAGGGGGCAGGAAGAGCAGGAACCGGTTTCTAAGATAATTTAATATAGTGATGATGGAAATATTTTTTTGTTACCACCGGACTTTCGCCGGAGATAAGACCCGGCAAGGAATAAATCAGCATATCATTCTTTGGTTGTAATTTTCATGATGCAATCAAATTCATTCCTGCTATATGGGGCCAATGGCTACACCGGTGAACTAATTGCCCGTTATGCCCATGAATATAATTTGCAACCCATTCTTGCCGGCAGGCGAAAAGAAGTAATAGAACCGCTGGCCGGTAAACTCAGATTACCCTACCGGATTTTTGATATAAATGATACCGCTGCGTT
>JANPMI010000072.1:0-2787 GCA_031422725.1 Chitinophagaceae bacterium
ATCCACTCTTACTTTTAAGAACCCTTTCTTCCTTACATCCTCGAATAATTCTCTGTAATGACCTTTGCGTCCCCGGATCAGCGGAGCAAGCAGAGCAATTTTTTTACCGTTATATTTCCGGAAAATATTTTCTACAATTTCTTCTTCGCTCCACTTCACCATTTTCTTTCCGGTGTTGTAAGAATAGGCCTCACCGATTCTTGCAAACAATAAACGCAGAAAGTCATGTATCTCAGTAACGGTGCCAACTGTTGACCGGGGGTTTTTATTGGTAGTTTTTTGCTCAATGGAAATAACAGGTGACAGCCCGGTGATTTTATCAACATCCGGCCGTTCCATATCACCAATAAACTGGCGGGCATAAGCACCAAAAGTTTCCATATAACGGCGCTGACCTTCGGCATAAATGGTATCGAAAGCCAATGAAGACTTGCCACTACCGCTGATTCCGGTAATTACTACCAACTTATTCTTAGGAATAGAAATATCAATATTCTTCAGGTTGTGAACCCGGGCACCAAAAACCTCAATAAAATTATGATTAGTCTGTTCCTCCGTACTTATTCCGTTATTCTTCTTTGTTGCCATAGCTATCAGGACAGCGAAGATACTACATCGCCAATCTATTTGAAGAGACCAGCTTTATAGTACAAATCAGAAAAATAAACCAGGAAACCGGGTGCGGAAGTTGACAGAAATCACCTATTGGGAATATCGTAGTCATATCAATATGTTTAAGATTTGATTTTTTTTAACCTTGTGAATCCTCAACAACTTTCACCAGCAGCATTTGTGCGGCAACTCCGGGATAACAGTCTGCAATCTGGTGAACCTTTTCGTTCAGGTAAAATTGAATTGCTAAACAGGCCGCCAGAATTAAAAAATTGGAAAGCAAAAGAAATACAAGCTTACCACGACACCCTTCTATTATTGCTGGCCTGGCCTGAGAATAACAAAATACTGAAGTTGACACAAAAAGCAATGCTTCTTTTAACTACCTCAATCAAAGAAAGCATCCGCACCAATAAAATACTACAGCAAAAATTGAGTGGCACAGGGATTTCGGGAACAGAACTTACAGGTCGTTTTAGTTTTGCAATTACCAGTTGGCTGATAAATGAATTTGGAACGAATGTGGAGCTGCACAGCAGCGAAGCGAACCCGGAGACGGTAAAACTTTTTTTTCAACAGTTAATTCCCGCTATAGAATACGAAACCATTTCTTCAGGTGAATTTAACCTTTTGCAACGAATCAAAAAACTGAAAGGTAAAAGCAAGGTATCCGATATAAGATGGCTGGTTGATCTTATCGAAACATCTGCCGTACCATCCCCTGAAAAAGAATTTGTATTCAATGAACTAAAAGTATTTATTACCTGGCAACTGGAACATCCCTTTACCCGTGGTTCTATTAACATTCCCAACAAAAAAATATATTACTACAAAAAAAATATCCGGACCCCTGATTTTAGAAAAGTACTGAACTCAAAATTGCCATCACCTCTCCTGTTATCTTCACTTCAACGACAGCATCTTGTCAATGTCGCAAAAGCCAGCTTAGTTTTTCTTTTCCGGGAGACCGAACCTTTCTCTTTTGCAGCTGCTGAAAGTGTGAAACTATTTGAGCTGGAAAGAGGTTTTAGCATTGGGTTGTACGGCATGAAGAAAGAGCAACGGCTTTCTATCGAATCTTATATTGGATATCTTGTTTTCAAAAATGGGATTCCGGTTGCCTATGGCGGTGGATGGATATTTGGCCAACGCTGCCAGTTTGGGATTAATATACTTGAACCGTTTCGGGGTGCCGAATCAACTTATATCTTTTCACAACTGATCCGGACATATTCTAAATACTATAATGCAAAACGCTTTGTAGTAAAACCCTACCAGTTCGGTAAGAACAACAAAGAAGCACTTCAATCAGGTGCATTCTGGTTTTATTATAAGCATGGGTTTCGGCCAGAAGATGTCCAATTACATAAGATGGCAGACGATGAATGGGGGAAAAAGAAGGCCAATAAACATTACCGTACTTCTTTTGAATGCTTGAAAACACTCACCGGTGCAAACCTTGTATTGTTGCTTTCAAAAAAAGCTGTTCCTGATTTTGATGCATCATATATCAGTCTGGCAATAACCCGTTTCATCAATAAAACATTCAACGGTAATAGAAGCCTGGCCATAGAAATGTGTAATAGAAAAACAAAAAAAGAATTAGGCATACTCAATCCTCGCAGCAGGAGTAATTATGATAGAAAAGTGCTGCAAAACTGGAGTTTATTAGTCCAGTCCATTTTTGATCTCAGCGCCTGGAGTAGGACCGAAAAAAAACAACTTACCGGTCTGATTAAGTTAAAAGGCAATAATGAAGAACTGCATTTTATCAGGCTCTCACAAAAACATAGCCGGTTCGGGAAAGATCTTTTGATCAGTTTCAAGTTATCCACAAAAACTTAGTCTGGCACAGTATTTTGATATGTGCCGCAGAGATACCAATTTAATTATTAAAAAAATATTTACTTATGAAAAAAACCATTGGAATGATGGGTGGACTTGCTTTGTGCTTATTTACTGCATCAGCATATGCACAACAAACAGAGCCGCAACAACCACAGCCCGTTGCACAAACCTGGGATGCAAAAAAGAATCCTACGGTTGATTCTATTGCAGCCAAATACAAGGATAAAATCGTAGTTACAAAACCTGCCCCGACAACAGAAGATATTTTTCCGGCCCTTGGAAAGTTTGAGTCAGCATCCAATACAGATGCGGCTAATGTTACGATCA
>JANPMI010000073.1:0-7781 GCA_031422725.1 Chitinophagaceae bacterium
TCTTTGCGCAAAATCTTTGTGTTCTCTGTGGTTATGAAAGGGGCACATGAAAGGCCACCACCGTTCCCCGGCCAGAGGCAGAATCGAAGTCCACCGTGCCTTTCAGGTATTCAATACGGGTGGTGATGTTTTTAAGGCCGATGCCTTCAAAATTATTTTTGTCAGCAGTGTCGAAACCCCTGCCATTGTCTTCGATGGTGCCGCTGATGCCATCTTTGTCACGGATGACGGATATATCTAATGTGGTGGCTCCTGCATGTTTGATGGCATTACTGACACATTCCTGGATGACCCGGTACAATACTGTTTCCACATTTGAATCAAATCTTTTATCCAATCCTTCTGTAGAAACATGGGCCTGTAATGTTTTACTGCTGAGTTTGTCCACAAAATCATGGATAGCAATGCCGAGATTATTTTTCAGCAATGCATTCGGCATCATGATGTGTGAAACCGTTCTTACTTCTTTACAGCTTTCATCCACCAGCTCAATTACTTTTTTCAATGATTGTTTTTGTTCCTTGCTGGTAAATGTTATCTCTGATTCAAAAGCAGACAAATTCATTTTGGCAGCACTCATCATCTGGCCTACACCATCATGCAGGTCTTTGGCTATGCGCTGCCGTTCATTTTCTTCGGCTTCCATCACTGCTTTTACTGCCATTTCCTGCTGTTTCATTATTTCCGTCTGTAGCTGACTTTCTTTTTTAAGCCGGTACCGTTTGTATTGTGAAAGCACCAATAAACCGGTAAGTAATATCAGTCCCCCAATACCGATAAATATAAAAGTTTGAAGACGAAGCCTGTTTTTTTGTTCCTGTATCTGCTGCTCTCTTCTGGCGGTTTCATATTTAGTATTCAGTTCTTCAATTTGTTTTGTTTTTTCCAATCCCAGCAGGCTATCCCTAAGTGCAGTCCTCTTCATGAAAAAATAAAATGCTTTTTGAAAGTCTCCCTGTTTTTGCGCAACGGAAGCCAACTCATTATAATTATTTGATTGCAGTTCGGGGTATTTTAATTTTTCTGCCACCTGGTTACTCAGTGTCAGGTATTTGATGGCTTTGGGATAATCTCCTTTTCCATTCATAGCTACGCCTAAATCAGAAAAAGTAAGGGCTATGGTAAAACTATCTTTTAAAATCTGCCGGATATTTAATGCCCGCAAAAGGTTCTCTTCTGCTTCGGCATATTTTTTTTCAATGACATACACACCAGCAATATTGCTGAGAGAATAAGATACACTCAGCGAATCGCCGGCTGCTTCGGCCAGTTTTAATGAAGCCGTGTAGCGGTTTACGGCTTCTTTATAGTTTTCTTTATACTCATATACCACACCGGATTCATTCAGGATCATCGAAATGCCGCTTGTATCTTTTAGTTCTGTATAGATGGCCGTTGCTTTATTGTAATTTTCCAATGCCCGGTCGAGGTTTCTTGTTTTACGGTAAAGCTTGGCTAATTCATTATAGACAGGTGCCAGTCTTTTTTTATCATTCTTTTTTTCGAGGATAGTAATAGACTCATAGAAATTTTTTGCCGCCACATCATATTTGCCTTTAAAATAATTAGCCACACCGATATGCCGCTTTAATTCTGCCACACTTACGGAGTCTGTATTTTTTCTTGCCAGCTGCAATGCCTTATCACCTTCGATGATAGCGGAGTCAAAATTTTTCAGTTCAAAATTCTGTACCAATTTAATTGCGGCATTCATCTGTTCCTGGTAAGGTCTTTGGGAATTGATGATAGCCCGCAAACTATCAACATTTGTTTGTGCCTGTACAAAAAAGGTGAGTAAAAGGGTGGCTATAAGAAGGCGAAATCGTTTCATATATAATTTATTGAACCCCTCCGGGGTTCCAGCTACATTTTCATTTTGTTTCTCCGGGTTTGCACCCGGAGTTATAAATATTTTACCCCTCCGGGGTAATCAATGGATCAATACTTTTAAAATCTCTTTAACCTAATTTTCTTCTTTTCGGCAACTGATCCGCCAACAACTACTGAAAGTTGTAATATAATTCAGCGCATCAAAGACTAAGCACCTCTTTCATGGTAAAGAACCCCTTTTTATCTTTTATAAATTCTGCAGCAAGCACAGCACCGGAGGCAAAACCTGTGCGGTTATGAGCTGTATGAATGATTTCAATATCATCAATGACGGATGAATATTTGATGCTGTGAGTACCCGGTGCAGGGTCAATCCGCTGACTGGTGATTTCAAGGTCTTCCGGTTTATCACTGAGTTCATTCACCCATTGTTTTTTCCGTTTTACCTGTTCCAGTATTTGTTCTGCCAGTGTGATGGCTGTTCCGCTGGGTGCATCTTTTTTCTGGGTATGATGTGTTTCTTCCAGTATTACTTCATAGTCTTTATGTGCTGCCATCAATGCTGCCAGTTTTTTATTTACTTCAAAAAAAATATTTACACCGATGCTGTAATTGCTGGAGTAAATAAATCCACCATTTTTTGCTGCACAATATTGTTTCAGTTCTTCGAGCCTGTCTGTCCAGCCGGTTGATCCACAAACTACCGGGATGCCAAAATCAAGACAGGCTTTTACATTGTTATATGCACTGTGAGGACCGGTGAATTCAATAGCGGCGTCAGCTTTTGCCAGGGTTTCCTTAGTAAATTCATGGAGATTTGGCTGGTCAATGCGGACAACAATTTCATGTCCTTTCTGCACAGCTATTTCCTCAATGGCTTTGCCCATTTTTCCATAACCGATCAATGCAAGTTTCATTTATATCGTTTAGGGTTTAAACTTTAATCCGGTATAGTAATACTTTAGTAACAATAGCAAATGTAATTATTAAGTAAGCCAACCTGAATAAGTACTGGCACTGATTTTATTACTTGCCAATCTTAAGGATAAGGCTAAGGCCATTGGTCTTTGCAAGGTCACTGTATCCGGGTTTGATACGAAGGCTGAGGTCGGGACTGACATCAAAGCTTTTGAGATGGGCATCTACCGAGGCATCCACTACATTAAGTCCCCAGAGTAATAAAAAAACCAGCATAGTATAATCAATATCCCGCCGGAATTGATTGCGGTAGAAACGAAGCGATTCTTCGGTAAGCGGCTTCAGATCAGGTTTAATACTGGCAAACGAGGCCGAATCTGTGCGGTTAACCCGCATGTTGTATTTTACTTTGTAAGCAAAACGGGTATCCTTGTAATTGCCCAGGTTATAAAAAAAAATACCTGCACAGGTGCCTAACGCACCATATACAATGGGAAGCTTCCAGTATTTTTTATTGTAGATCTGTCCCAGTCCCGGTAAAATAGCAGAACGGATGGCTGCTTTTTTAGGACTATGGGCTGCGAACGCAGAATCATATTTATTACCGCCCGTTTTTTTTGTTACAACGGGTATAGAGTCTTTTTTTGCAGAACTAATTATTTCTTTTTCCTGAGCGAAAGAAATAATACCGCTGAATAGAAATAATACCAGGAACCGGATCTTACTTTTATAACGACTACATAAAGTTTGAAGCATCTTATTGAGCTCCGCTTTCGGCGGATTTGGGGTTGTATTAATCAAGTGGTGCATCCATTTGCCCGAGAATTTTATTCAGTTCTTCCTGCGAATAATAATCAATGATGATTTGTCCGCTGCCGTTCCGGCTGTGCCTGAGTTTTACCCGGGTACTGAAATGAGATGCTAATTTATCTTCTATTCGCTGAAAAGCAGCCGGTAACTGGCTTTTTGAAGATTTTTTAACAGCACCGCCCTGCCTGTACAGGTTGCGGACCAGGGCTTCTGTTTGCCTTACGGACAAACCTTTTTCTTTTATTTCTTTAAAAATGAAGAGTTGTTTATCAATAGTATCGACATTAATCAATGCACGGGCATGACCCATGCTAAGATCTCCACTGCGAACAGCCAGCTGAATGTCGGGGGGAAGTTTTAGTAAACGGATAAAATTAGCTACGGTGCTACGATCTTTTCCCATTCTTTCAGCTACCTGTTCCTGGGTGTAATCCAATTCTTCCATCATTCGTTTATAACTGAGCGACACTTCCATGGCATTTAAATCTTCCCGTTGCAAATTTTCCAGTAAGGCCAGCTCAAGCAGTTGTGCATCATTAGCCTGCCGCACATAAGCCGGAATATCATTTATACCCGCCAGTTTTGCAGCCCGCCATCTTCTTTCCCCGGCGATAAGCCGGTATTTACCGTTGGATAATTTAGAAACAGTTACAGGTTGAATGATATCGTGTAACTTAATTGACTCCGCCAGTTCCAGTAATGATTTCTCTTCGAAATCACGGCGTGGTTGTTTTGGGTTTGCTTCAATATCATCAACAGGGATGCGGTTTGTGTTAGTAGCGGTTTCTACAACGGTTGTTTTCAATGATCCGCTGGTTGTCTTCAGGTCTGCATCAATACTCTGCAACAGGGAGCGGATTCCTTTGCCGAGCAGCTCTTTATTTTGTTTGGGAGTGGACATAAATCAAGCTACGAGTTTTAAGCTGCGAGTTTTGAGTAGTGAACTAAAGTTTGAGTTTGCTCATAAAGCCCGCAGCCTACAGTTCTAAAATCCTTTCTTCATTCTTAATTTTCGTCATGTCGTTTTTCTGAAGGATTTCCTTTGCAAGGTTAAGATAATTCATCGAACCTTTGCTGTTGGCATCGTATAATATTACAGGTTTACCAGCACTGGGGGCTTCTGCCAACTTTGCATTGCGGTGAATGATAGTGCTGAATACCATATCTTCAAAATGGCGGCGAACCTCACTCACTACCTGGTTGCAGAGTCGCAGGCGGCCATCATACATAGTCATAAGTATTCCTTCGATAACTAAAGCAGTATTCAGGCGGCTTTGAACAATTTTGATGGTATTTAGTAGTTTACCCAGGCCTTCCAATGCAAAAAATTCACATTGTACCGGCACTACCACAGAATCAGCTGCGCTTAGTGCATTCACCGTAATTAAACCAAGAGACGGGGAGCAGTCAATAACAATAAAATCATAGTCTTCCCTTATGCCATCCAATAAATTCTTCAGCACCATTTCCCGGTTAGGATAATTTATCATTTCAATTTCAGCACCCACCAGGTCAATATGAGAGGGAATCAGGTCAAGATAAGGAATGTCTGTTTTTAATATTACGTCTTTTGCTCTCGCTTCATTTACCATGCAATCGTAAAGACTTTGGGTAATATTATGGAGGTCAAAACCAACACCCGTAGTGCTGTTGGCCTGTGGATCACCATCTACCAGCAATGTTTTATATTCCAGCACAGCAAAACTTGCTGCCAGGTTAATGGCGGTAGTCGTTTTACCAACCCCGCCTTTTTGATTTGCTACACCGATTATTCTTGCCATTTTGCCGAAAACTCCTTGATAGTGATTGAATGTTTGTGGTAAAATTGCCGCCTGAAACCAAGAACACAAAATTAAGTTTTGCCCATTTTACAGGCCATTCAGGCAAAAATAAGTGTTCGGCAAAACAATGACCGTACTATTTACTCTCTTAATTTTACCGATCATTTATGCGTAATACTTCTTTCTGGTGGATATTGATTGGGTTTATGATCATTATTGACATCTATTTCTTCCAGGCATTAAAAATTGTTTCCGGGGCGGCTTCAGGCCGGACTAAAACAATTATTTACACCAGCTATTGGGCATTGTCCATCGCAGCTGTTGTGATTCTGATTATTCTGCCATATATACATTTTGAAAAGCAGAGCCGGTTTCTGCGTACAACAATTTTTGCAATGATATCGGGTTTGTTTTTTGCTAAGCTCATTGCTTCGGTGTTTTTTTTAATAGATGACATTCGCCGGGGAGTGCAATGGGTGGCTGGTAAATTATTTTTCTCCAGAACTGAAGGAGAGGATTTACAATCCGGCGAAACTATTTCCCGTTCCGCTTTTCTTAGTTGGGCAGGAATGATAATGGGAGGAGGATTGTTTGGAACGCTGGTCTATGGATTTGGCAACAAGTACCGCTACCAGGTAAAAAGAGTTAAACTCAATTATAGTAATCTCCCGGCTGCTTTCAAAGGATTCAAAATTGTTCATATCTCTGACATTCACTCAGGCAGTTTCACTAATAAAGAAGCGGTGCTAAAAGGAGTGAATAAAATAATGAGAGAAAAACCAGACGTTATTCTTTTTACCGGCGACCTGGTGAATAATACCACCGATGAAATGGATGACTATGTGGAGGTATTCAATAAACTAAAGGCGCCATTGGGTGTTTATTCCACGTTGGGCAATCATGATTATGGGGATTACCAGCAATGGGAAAGTCCTGATCATAAAAAAGCAAACCTGGAAAAAATGAAAGAGGTGCAGACTGCACTTGGCTGGCGATTGCTGATGAATGAACATGTGTCATTACAAAGAGGGGATGATAAGGTTGCCTTAATCGGAATTGAAAACTGGAGTGCTAAAGCCCGGTTTCCAAAATATGGTAATTTGGAAAAAGCCCATGCCGGTTCAGACACCTATCCTTTTAAAATTTTAATGAGCCATGATCCGTCGCATTGGAAAGCGGAGGTGCTTGAAAAGTATCCTGATATTGACCTGATGCTTGCAGGCCATACCCACGGAATGCAGTTCGGAGTCGAAATTCCTGGCTTCAAATGGAGTCCTGTTCAATATGTTTACAAGGAATGGGCTGGGTTATATGCACAGGCAAATCAAAAGCTATATGTAAACAGGGGTTTTGGATTTATCGGCTATCCCGGGCGGGTAGGCATTCTGCCGGAAATTACTGTTTTGGAACTATCCTGAGTATTTCTATTCCCTTTCTCAATATTTAAGGAGGATATGTCGTTTGTTGTCTGAGACAGGCATATTAAACTATTTTTTAACCTTTTAGTCTTAAAACTGCTTCCCGATAAGCATCGGGACTGAGTTGCTGTATCCATGATGCCGAATACGACTGCCTGATGCTGAAAAAATGGTCCATACTACTGGCTTTTACCATGCTGGCTGCTGTTGCCTTGCCGCAAAGCAACCCTGTTGATTCTGTTATTAATCCATCCAAAGATGTTTTGCTATCAGATACTGCGTTGGATTATGAAGAATTGTTCCAGGATTTCGATGCCTTTATGGATTCAATACTCTCACCGCACAGTTACCTGCTGGCAAGCTTGTCAATGGGCAAGGGCTATTATAATTTTGAGAGTAAAGATGGTTCGCTGATCACCACATCAAAAAAATTAACTTATTCACCCACACTGGGCTATTATCATAAAGAGGGGTTAGGTATCACCGGGACCGGTTACATGGTGCATGACGGGCAGCGAATGAATTTTTACCAGTTTGCACTAACTCCTTCGTTTGATTATTTAAAGGATAAAAAATTAGCAACGGGTATTTCTTACACAAGATTTTTTACCGGCGATTCATTACCTTTTTATACTACACCCATACAAAATGAAGTGTATGCCTATTTCACTTATCGCAAATGGTGGTTTCGCCCCATGCTGGCCTTAAGCTATGGTTGGGGCAGCCGAACAGATTATATGGAAAGGGAAGATCAGATACTGGATCTGCGGTTGAGGAGGAGAGGATTTACATACATTAATACAAAAGAATCAATCAGCGACTTTTCATTAACGGGTTCTGTCCGTCATGATTTTTACTGGCTTGACGTTTTTACTTATAGAGATCATATCCGCTTTACCCCACAGGTAGCTTTTACAAGCGGCACACAAAAATTTGGATTTAACCAGTCTTCCAGCACTTATGCTACCGTTATCCGTAATAATTCAAATGTGTTGTACAGCACCGAGAATGTGTACCTGGATGA
>JANPMI010000074.1:0-11939 GCA_031422725.1 Chitinophagaceae bacterium
CATTACACTTACTGGTGTTTGAGATTCCCAAACAGAGCCACAGTTTGGACAGTTTGAAGGTATTTGTCTTCCAGCACCTAATTTCTCTACATGTTCACAATCTTCACATACCACTGCCATAAACTTATTCGTGGGATCAACTTCTTTACTTACTGTTTGTACTACATATTTCAACCCACCATAATAAAGTGTATTCAATGGCGCAAACTCACGGATAGCAATGGCATGGTCTCTTGATATTTCTTCTTCCTCCCCTTTGTGCAACATACGCACAGAAGTTACTTTTGAAGGGAAGGCATAGTTGGGTAAGAAACCAACCTGCGCCAAGTAACGATATACATAAAAATCTTCCTTACCTTCTTTAAGATTATTATTTCTTTTCTCCAACGCATTTCTTCTGCCGGGTAATGAGTAATCGGTATTTCCATCGGTTCTTATTCTGTTATCAATTTCTTCAATTTCCTTTAGCGATTCCCGATAATCTTCCCTCATTTTATTAAAAGCTGTATCGAAATAATAAGCAAACTGACCAACCTGGTCTTCTATGCCTTTCCATGTTATCTGCCCATTGGAATCATCAATCTCTTTTCCAAAAGCTTCTTTGATATTTTTTAGAATAGAATCTTTATTACGTTGAATTGAATCAACCAAATCTTCTATGTAATCTTTCATCATTGGCAGTTCTGCTCTATCGCTGAAATCAATAAACTGCCTTGGCTGAGTCAATAGTTTTTTATCAATGGTTTGAAGCACTAATGAATTTACATGGGCTTCAAATAAGGTTGTATTAGCCAAATTGAAACGTGGTACACTTATTTTACCTGATACTATTTCTACCGGCCTATTGTAATAATATTGATCATGCACACCACGGCTTGAACCTGAACCACAGAATGTTTGAATAATAGAGCCTTGCCCGCTTCTACCTGCACGACCTGCTCTTTGTGCATAGTTACTTGGGCTTGGTGGAACATTTCTTAAATAAACAGATGATAGCGTTCCAATGTCAATGCCCAATTCCATAGTAGGTGTGGCTATCAGGAACTGAATTTCCGGTGGATTCTTTTTGAACTTGTTTTCTTTTATTTTTCTATCCTGCCCCTTTACCTGACCTGAATGGTCTTCAGCAATGATATTGTCTCTACCATCAAATGGTTTGGTGTATTGAATGGTATAGAAGTTTTCTTCTGTGGTTGCTGTTACCAACACATCTTTACAAGCAGGCATCACACAATATCGAACAGCATCCCAATTATATTTTGAACCACATTTTTTACACTGATATTTGAATTCTGTTTTGGGAGCCTGAATCAAAATCATTTCAGGTTCGATGTAATACACTTCTTCACGTTGAATTTTTTCCTTTATTAAATACCCCATTTTTAAAAGAAAGTCTCTTGTTTGCTGAATTACTTTAACCACATCAGTAGTCTCTTCAAGGTTAAAACATTTCTTTACCCAAGCTCCTAATGCTCTTGAACCATCGAAAGCATGATAAGTATAAGAGGTGTATTTAAATGTATCTTTTAGAGCATTAGAATAAATACCCACATTGGTATCCTCAATTGCTTCAAAAATTCTCTTTTCTGGTGCTTGTTTTTCAATCGTATCAATTACTTGTTGTCGAAAAGTGGATTTGTCTATTAAATTGGGATGGCCTATTGCCATTTCACTTCTAAAGATTTCCATAAAACCTATTATATAATCTTTAAGTATAGGTTTATGTCGATTTTTTAGTTCTGTAAATAATTCTAAATCTGGGTCAACAATTATTTGGTCTATTGCTTCATAAGAAGCTTCCAACAAACCAACATCTTCTAAGTTAATGCTGATGAAACGTTTTGTTCCTCTAATTTCAACATACAGATATGTTTCAAGATATTTTAGATACTTCTCTTTGAATATTCTTTTGAATGCTGTTTTGATATGTTTAGATTCATACTCTGCATCAATGATATGCGGATACAATAAATCGGGAATGCTTTTGACCGGAAGAAAGGTAGTTTGTTGTTTCAACACATTGTATAATGCTCTTCTGAAATAAATCTGGTTATACCAATGGTCTAAATGCCCGGCTTGAAAAGCTGCATCCTGCCTGTTATCGGTAAAGCCAATTACTTTTCTTTCGTTGGTGGGTGATGCACCTAATGATGCTGTTACAATAACATTTGTACCCGTTGCACGTCCAATGGAATTGAGTAAAAATAATTTTGAATACTCGGTTGAACTACCTGTATGCTCTGTTCTGCAAGACGAACAATAGGACAATGGGAATGGCATTAATGTACCCGTTTCATTGTCATCATCATGATAAGTAGTAAATGTATTTGCCTGTGCATCTAAGATGCCCAGCACTGGTCTTTTATCTTTATGAGAACTTTTTAATTCCCGCCTTTTAGGAGTTAACCAATGTTCGGGTACTTTATCTAAACCCTCTTTAAACTTAGGTGAATAATAGCCCGATTTATCTTTACTGGCATCATCCTGAAATGTCCAAGGACTGGCTTCATTGGTTTGTTCATCATATCGCATTCCATAATATTCCTCTCCGCAGGTACGGCAAAAATGTAAAGGATATAATGTGGTAATGCCTCTTCCTTCCTTTTCACACTTTGGGCAGGTGGTTTCGCCACTATCACTCAGGTAGCCGCAACTTTCTGTTAAGCATCCTCTGAGTTCTGAACCCTGGTTATAAAAGGCATGTACTTTGGGTACAAAACGTGGCACTTCTCTTCCCATTTCAGACATTACTGTGCCCATCATTCCCAATATCAAACCTGCTTGAATTTCCAGCTTACAAGCTTCTTCAGAAGTACCGGGTCTTAATGTATTTTTATACACCTCTGCCAATTTTCCAAAGTCCTTTACTTCTTTTAAAGATTGTTCTAAGAAGCTTAATATTTTTGATTTCTTCAGCTCTTCACCTAAAGACAGGTTATCCATTTTATCAGTATAGGGATAACCCATTAGTGGCTCAAATAATGGAAGTGCTGTAGCCACAATTTCACTGGTGAATAATTCAAAGTCTTTTTCTGTAATGGTAATTGATGGTGAAATCGTATTGCCATTAAATTCAATGGTTTTGTCTTCTTCCTCCACCACTACGTTGGTAGCAGAAAAATCTTCCCCAAAAATTCGGGTGGCAAAACCAGCTACCGCATCGGCAGAACCTGCACCATCCAAATCATTGGCCATAGTGGCTGATGTACCAATACAAAGTAGCTTTCCTTTGGTTTCTGTTTTTTGTTTTAATCTGCGTATCAGAAAAGCAACATCAGCACCTTGCTTACCGCTGTAGGTGTGCAATTCATCTAAAACCAGGAAACGGAGGTTGCGTTTTATTTCTTCCCTGAATAAAGCTGCATCATCGTTACGGGTGAGTAGTAATTCCAACATTACATAGTTGGTGATTAAAATATCAGGTGGTGTTCTTCGTTGCTGTTCCCTGTCAATAATTTCTGAATTGTTAGGTACAGCATCTTCACCAAATACATCTTTGTAAGCCCTCAAAGCTTCTTCGCCTGTATGTTGTGTATCGCCAGTATATAATCCAATTGTTAAGCCTGAATCATTTAATTTTTTTGCCAGTTCTTCGTATTGCGTATTAGCTAAGGCATTCATAGGGTAAATAATGATAGCCTTGATTCCCTTTACTCCTTTGGCTGATTGCTCCAGGCAATGGCTTACAATAGGCAATTCAAAACAAATGGATTTGCCCGAACCTGTACCTGTAGTTACAATAAGATTTTCTTTTTTATGCGAAACAATTTCAACTGCTTTTTGCTGATGGGCATAAGGAATAAAACCGGGATAAACGTTGGCACAATTGGGATGCAGCCAATTTTTACTGATTAACTCCGTAACAGGCAAACCCGCTTTGAATCGTTTGCTGATTTGAATAACCGGCTCCTGCCAAAGCATTTTACGCTTGTTGATACCATCTTCTACAAAAGCTTTTATGTCCAGATTTTTAAAAACCTGAAATGTTTGGATATAGCTTTTGTACTGCTCCTTTACGGCTTTGTATATTTTAAAAGGGTCCATATTATGCTTGTTCGGGTTTAATATTTTGTTGTTTTATCTCATCCTTTACCCAAGCAAACTCATCATACATTTGTAAAATGGTTTCTTTGGTGCGGTAGCTGCCATACTTAGCAATGTCTTTGCGTTTTACAATGGGGAAGGTTTCCAGTATATAATCCATCTCCTCTTTTTCTAAACCATAGAGCTGGGCATAAATGGCATCTAATTCACTTTGAAGTTTGAAGCGGTCTTTGTCATTCCATGGAACTATATCACCATTATAATTTAAATCTGCTGCAAAGGGAGCTTGATCCGAAAAGTTATAAGTCAACTTTAAAACTTTATCAGCTATGTTCTTCATTACTTTGGATGAGGGCAAGTTAATAATAGGTAGCTGCTTTATTATAAACTTGCCAATATTTTCACCGCCAATCTTGTTTCGAACTACGTAATCTAAAACAAAACAGTTAAGAGATGCATACAGTACAGATAATTCATCTGCCTTGATAGAATCACTTGTCAATACATTAAAGGAATAAAGCAGTCCATAATTTGGAACTATTGATGAAATTAGAGTTCGACTATTGGTCGCAGCCGTATTCTTGCGAATTGCAATTACCCAATTAGCTTTATTCTCCAATTCTAATATTGTTTTTTCAGCTATCCAGAATTGAGGAAGAGGACAAAAAGAAGAATCATTTAATTCCGAAAAAGTTGATGAAACTGCTTGAGCTTTCCTTACGGCATTTTCCTCATTCAGTTCAACTTTTGCAGCTCTACTATTGTAGATGCCGATCATTTTGCCTTCATATACTGGCAAATATTTCTCATTGCTATTGTTAATATAAATATTCCCCCTTATGTAAAACCCATTTGTTTCTAATTGTTCTTTATTAAACAATAACTTCCTATCAGCAGCATTTGCACTATCATATGTTTTGGAAAACCTTACTTTATATCTATTGTCTTCTGTTTCCTCGTTGATTAAAATTGAGCAATTCGAATGAATTTTTTTTATTAAAAGTGCGTCTGTCGCTGACTTAAACAGGGGACAGTTAAATGTATTAGGGTTGATTAAACGAATATCGTTTGAAGTTAGAGAGAACTTCCTTTTTACATCATTTAACTGGTCGGGATAAGTTAGGTGAAATGCGAACTCGATTTCACGTGGGTATTCTTGACCACTAACACTTATCAAACAAAATTTTTCTCCTTTGTGAACATTGTGAAAAATCCCTTTTGAATTAATAAAATCAAAGAAGGATATGAGACGCTTTTTTGAAACTATAAATGTGAAATAATCTTTACAGCTATCTCCTGTAGCAATGTCAGACGGGACAATTATTCCAAAACGACCGTTAAGTGAGATTAGATTTGTATAATTTTCCGTAAAGACAGAAAAGGTGTTCAAGTCACCTTTGCCAAGCAATGGAAACTTCCCAGAAGAAGATATAAAGTTGATCAACTTTGATTTTTCATTAAGTGCCTCCTTATAGTCTATGAATAAGGGTTTGTTCAAAATTTCAAGTTCATTTATCAATCGGGATCTTGTGCTCTTGTCCGCATTGGCAATTTTATCGTCTTTCCCTCTAAAGAACTCCTGCTCTTGAAGCCTAATTCTTTCCCAAGGCGGATTTCCCAACAAACAATCAAAGCCTCCTTTTTCAAAAACTTCTGGAAATTCCAAATGGTAATGAAAGAAATTGTAATGGTCAGCTATCTTTAAAATGTTTTCAATGAGTTCGGGTTTTACCGTTTGGTTCTCTCTAAGGTTTTCGAGTGTTACATTAGTAGGATAAAATTCTAAATCAATTTCTGTTTTCTCAATAATAAAAGCAGCCGTCCAGACATCAGCCATTAGCCAATCTTTAAACTTGCGTTCCATTTTTTCCAGCTGGTGGTATTCTTCTTCAGCTAAATCAACATCAGCTACTTCTTCCTGCTTCCTATTATTCAATACCTCTCTTAAACGCAGCAATTCATCGGTTTCGTTGCGTTTAAATTGTAAGCCGTATTGTGCAGTGGGTTCGTTTACACGATTCAGACTTTCCTGTTCTCTTCTCACTTTCTGCTTGAGCTTGGTGCATATTGCAGCGTTATCATTACCAACGGGCTTATAAGCTTCTTCAGGTATTCCTTTCTTAATCAAATCGGGTGTTGCTCCAATTAAGGAGTTACCACATTTCAGTTTGTGGTCTAGGAAGGTCAATGGCATATCAGGCAATGAAGCTGTAATCCACAAAGAGAATTTGGCCAGTTCTAAGGCCATTGGGTTTAAATCCACACCATAAATACAATGTAGTAACACATCCCGTTTGGCTTCTCTCAGTTGGTCTTCGGTAGGCCGTTCTTCATCGCCCATGCGAATGAGGGCCAGTTGTTCGCCCATTTTTTCTAAAGCCGCACAAATGAATGCACCACTGCCGCAGGCAATATCAGCCACTTTTAAATCCAATAAGGCTTGCACTTTTTCTTCAATGGTAGGCTTGTTTGTGAGTGCATTATTAATTACCGGTATTAAAGCAGATTCAATCAACTGTGCTACCAAACGACTATCGGTATAATATGAGCCGGTGGTTTTTCGGTCGGTCCCTCTGTCATCCAAATAAAATTCACCCAGTTTAATTTCCCTTTTATTAAGCGTTGTTGGTTCTTTGGCAAGCTTGGGTTCATAGTCGAGTAAGCTTTCATACACTGAGCCCAATTCATCAATAGCCAGGTTGGCGTAATTAATTCGGTTACTTAGATTATCGAGTTTAAAATAACTGAGGCGGAATATGGCATCGAGCAAAAATTTATTCTTTAGCGAAAGGTCTTTGATAACGGCTATTTTCTTGTCAGAAAATAATTGTCCACCAAAGGCATTTATCTCATCACCATTTTTAAACTTATAACCATTGGCAACTAATTTGAAAGTGATTTTTAAGCCTTCCCATAAATCATGTTCATCATCGTGGCTGTAATTACCCCGCTCAGCCATTTCTCTCAATGCATTCAAACTATATGTACGGGCATAGATGCTGTTGCGTACCGGCAGCCAGCCCTTTTGTTCGGCAAACATGAGGAAGAGCAGGCGGTAAATAATGTTTAAGATTTCAGCATAAAAGCCCTTTACTTTTCCATTTTGAAATTCATCTGGGTCAAGGCTTTCTGCAAAACCATTACCTAATTTTTCAATGGCTTCAATTACTTGGTCACGCAGTTTGTTACCAACCTTTACACCTGTTTCCCTTGATTTTTTATGAAAAAATTCCAACAAACAATTGTCTTCCACTTCAATGGGGTTGCCTTCTTCATCGTATTCAATTTCTTGTTTACCCTGGTAATGGTTTTCTATTCTTGAACAATGTAAAATTCTAAACAACACCCGGAACTGTTCGGAATTGGCTGTTTCAAAAATGCTTTCTAAATCAAATTCCAAAAAACCTTTAGTAATAGAATGGTAGAAATCACGGAGCAGTCTTATTTTTTTGCCATTGATTAAAATTGCCCATTGGTGGTGGCTGGTATTGAGGAATTGCTGTAAACAATCTTGCGGACTTTTGTTGGAATGAGTTCGGCTGTGTTTGTCTTTGGTATCAAAATCCTGCACTGAGTTAACTATATGAATCAGCGGAGCATATTCACTATCCCAGCCTTTGTAAGGTATCTGATATTCTGTACCCGATTCGCTTTTGATGTTGGAAGCAATGAACACTGGTTGATAGCCTAATGCTTCCAATAAAGGAAGTATCCATTTTTTACGGAGTAAGGCATTATCATAATCGTTGCCTATTATTTGAGTACGGTTTTCTTCCCAGCGTTCACGCAGTTTTTCAAAAGTAGAAGCAATTACATCATCTACTTTTTTCATCTCGGCTCCAAAGCTTTTATCTTTTACATACTCGGCTTTTGTTTCGTTGGCTAAAGCCATACAAAAGTCTTCTGTAATAATATTGCCACTTGATTTTATAAAACTTAATGCCATGCTGTTGAATAGTTAAAGCGGTTGAATAATAGTTAGGGTTAACAAATCATGTCCCGCTTCCTCAATATGGATAATATCATTCAGCCAATCCGGTTGTTTGGTATCCTTGCTATCTACCAATATTTTATTGTAGAGCTCTTGTCTTTCTTCAATCAGTTTTATCCTACGTTCTTTAATTTTTCCATCAATCAATTTATCCAGTCCTTGAAATGCCAAAGCATCGTTTATTTGTTCTGTTACATCAGCCTGAGCAATGCTACGGGTAGTTTGTGCAGGAGTAAAATTTGTATTTGGCAATACTTTTTCTGAATAACTATCTACAGCAATTGAAATTAATTCTTCTATTACCCGTTTTTCTTTCAGGCCAACTGTAAAGCGAACCAGAAAATTATAATACCAGGTTACAGCCTCTACGTCATTGCAGAAAAAATAAGCATTGCGACCATACAAACCTTTATTGGTAAAGAACTCTGCCTTTACCAGTTCTATCATTTTGCGAACGAAAGGATGGCCGGCATCTAAAATAATAGCATCAGGATTTGTTAGTGCCAACTCAGGGTCGAATGTTACTTTCTTGATATTGTCTCCAAAGCGTTGCAAAATCAACCTTGCATCATTAATGGTGATTTCATAAAAGCCGGAGCCTTTATCAATCAACGCAGAATTAAATCGTGATAAAGCTGCTTTTACGAAACTCAATACTTCATCCTGAGAGCCAACTATACGTTTCGTTTCTTCTATGCGTTTATCAATTTCTGGTAACTCAATATCCAAGCTGCTGTAAAAGGATTCTTCCTCAATTCTTTTCTTGCGTTTCTTATCTTCTTCAGGTGAGCTAAATGCCTGACGAACTGCTTTTTTTGTTTCATCCAAACCTGAAGAACTAAATAAGTCGATGGCGTTTGGGTCTATTTGATTCTTCTTACTCTTTTTTCGTTTAGACGCCTCACTAACCATGTCTTTCAGTGAATCTTCATCACCAAAAAATGCAGCGGCATAATCCCGGTCACTCTCCATGGTTTTCTTCTTCTCAATCAATAGTAATAGAATTTCCTTGTCCATTGATTTATCAACCACCAAGGTTCTGATGTGAACGATTTCTCTTTTCTGACCAATCCTATCAACACGGCCATTTCGTTGCTCTAAACGATTTGGGTTCCATGGCAACTCATAATGCACCACAATGGAAGCAAGTCGTTGTAAGTTCAATCCTTCTGAGATAACATCCGTTGCAATAAGGATAGCTTTTTTAGCCCTGTCAAATTTCCCAAAGATTTCAGTTCTTGCATTGAGGCTCATATCGCCATGCATAATGAATGTGTCAAAATCTTTTGTTTTTAGATGCTTCTCTAAATAATCTAACGTGTCCTTGTATTTAGTGAAAAGGATAACCTTCGGGTCTTTGGCAATTAGTTCTGGAAGAATATCATTTTTAAGTTTTTGCAATTTTTCATCATCCTTTGGAGTTAATGATTCTCCAGATTCAATAATGCGTTTTAGTTCAGTAATTTCATCTTGGCCGAATGCTTCAAAATCTAATCGCAAGGAAGCCATTTCCTCGGTGATTCTTTCATCATCGGAAAACAAATCATATACATAATTTTCCAAAGTTTCTTCTTCGCTTTCACCCAGATTATCAACTTTGTTTTGAATGGTTGAAATTCTATTCTCTAAAGACTTTAAAACAGCATAAGGAGAACTGATAGCTCTTTTTTGTAAGTGAATAGCAACCCAATTGGCTATGTTTCTCACCTTCTTAGAATCTTTTTCTTTAGCCGATTTTAAAATGAAATCACCATAGCGTTCAACAGCATCCAGTAATTGGATTAGCTTTCCATTAGGCTTGGGATCAATTATGACTTCTTTTTGGTCACGTTTTGGAAACGGAGATTTTTTTCCTTGCTTTTCGTACCACGCTTCCAACTTTTTTCTGTTTCTCTGAATAACATTGTAACGAGCTTTTGATTTGTCGAATGTGATTGAACCATTACCGCTATGCTGCACAATTTCGGGGTTAATCATTTCCAGGATACTGGCAAAAGAATCTGAATAGCCATTGTGAGGAGTCGCAGTTAAGAATAAAACATTGGAAATTTTCTTACTCAAGTCTTTTACTAATTCATACCGCTGTTGTTGCTTGTTAGCTTTTACATTACTATGTGGCCTTGCACACAGATGTATTTCATCCACCAATAATAAATCCCATTGTTGCTCCTTAATTTGTTGTTTTATGTCCGGTGATTTTGCATAATCTATGGAAGCAATCACAAACTGAAAATATTGCCAGGGATTTGCACCAGCAGGTAATTCTTTTTCAAATTCTTTTCTGGAAAACGAATCAATTATAGTGGCTTTGATGTGGAAGAAATAATCAAGGGCTTCTTTCCACTGTTGCTTTAGGTTTGCAGGTGTTAGGAAGACTACGCGTTTTACTTTACCTCTTTGAATTAATTCTGAAATTATTAAACCAGCCTCTACTGTTTTTCCCAAGCCCACATCATCGCCAATCAGCATTCTGGCATGGGGTTTTTCCAAAGCAAGCACAAGCGGCACCATTTGATAATTATATGGCACAACAGAAGAACGGTGCAAACTCAGGAAAGGAGCAGAACCATGAATTAAATCAAATTGATAAGCTCTTAATAAAAGACGCTGTGCAGATAAATCTCCTGGTAGATCTGCATTGATTCTTTCAAATCTTTCTTCCCGGATATTTTCTACATCGAATAAAAAAAACCTTTGATCATCAGAATCTCCTGTTATTGGTGTTGCCACTACTTCCATACCGTCAAATTCATCAACCCGCCAGAGTCGGTTACGCATGTTGATAATGATGCCGGGTTTTATAATAGTGTTAGCGTTGATCATAATTTTTGTTTTCCTTTTCTTACAATTTTCATCTTTCACAACATCATATATTTTATCAGCCAACCATAAGTTAGCAATTCGTCCATTGGCACTTTAAATAATGGCTCTTTGTCTTTAAGTGGTTACGACTATCTGGCTTTTCATTATTTTCCATTTTACTGATATAGACCGTTTCCACCTGAAGCTCAGCGGCCGCTGTCGCTGAACCATTCCATTGGCTTCCCGCAACTCTTTCAGTTTTTCACCAACCATATATTAACATTTTAGCACTTGCCCTTAGTAGAACGAATCCAAAGTAAGAAAAAAAAAGGAAAACAAGATAATTTGTAGGTTCCGGCCAAACTGACCCTCTCGGTCCAGCGACGGTGCTCCCTTCAAAAAAGTTCATAGTTTAATCTATAATAAGTACATATCCCTCCAACCTTCAAGGCTTCAAACTCGTTTTTAGCAGCCTCTACACCCAGCTGTAGTTTTATTTCACTATTAGTTGTCTGAATCATAATGATTTGATATAACGAAGATAGGCTATTTAATCAGACGCATTTTCAGGACTTACATTAAATATTTGCCAAAAACTAATGAGACATAGGAAGTAAAGGAAATACCAATAGTGTATATAATTCCTCCCATCGTATCTGTAGATAGGTTTGGCTTATTCTTTATTCCGTTTAGGTAAACTTGACACAGTCTTTTTAATTGTACCTCCTTTATTAATCATATGAGGATAATAAATACATATAGGTAAACAAATTCCTTCTATCGTAGCTTCTACAAAAAGAATACTGCAATGCTTTTGTGTGGAGATTAACACTATTCAAGCTTTTACGATAAAGGATTGTATACTTTACTAAGACATCTAAAGTAAAAAAATTGTACCTCTGCATTTTTTAGTACAGAAAATATTTTTTTTGGATTTTTTTCAAACTTGTCTGTAGATCTCACAGGCACCACCCCCTATAATCAACCCCCCCTAAGTTTGGGTATAACGAATATACCCCCCCTTACAATAGGGATTTCTTAATTTCTTAATTTATTTAAAAATGGTAACAGTTAGTGGTTATGCCGTAAGGCAAAATCAAGA
>JANPMI010000075.1:0-7370 GCA_031422725.1 Chitinophagaceae bacterium
TTTTCGTGTCAATTCGTGGAAATTCGTGGCCAAAAATAAATGAGTACTACCGTTACAATATATACTGATGGTTCAGCAAGAGGCAACCCCGGCCCAGGTGGTTATGGCACTATACTCATGAGTGGCCATCACCGGAAAGAATTATCACAAGGCTACAAACACACCACCAACAACCGCATGGAACTGATGGCGGTGATTGCAGGATTGAAGGCCCTGAAGAAAGAAAAGATGGATGTAACCATTTATTCCGACAGCCAGTATGTAGTAAAAGCATGGGAAGAAGGCTGGCTGAAAAACTGGATCAAGACCAACTTTAAAGGCGGTAAAAAAAATCCTGACCTGTGGTGGGAGTTTTATGAGTTGTCGAAGAAGCATACGATTAAATTCAAATGGGTGAAGGGACATGCGGATAATCCTTTTAATAACCGTTGTGATGAACTCGCCACTGAAGCGGCGGATGGGCATCATCATAAACTACTGCATGATGAAGGGTATGAAGGAACGGCCTCCTGACAATCGGAGTCTTGTCACTCCGACGAAGGAGGAGTCTCAAAGACAACAATGAACAGACACGTTGAAGTTGCTTAGATGCCTCGTTCCTCGGCATGACAAGACTCCGAAAAAACAAAACCCATCAACAAACGCTGATGGGGTTCAAATTATATAGAGAATGGATTAAGCCAATGTAAGTACAGCTTTCTTCTTAGTAAGGTAGTTGTACACCAGCAAAATCACCGGCAGGAATACCAACGTAGCTATCAATGAATTTCTGTAAAAAGGTAAACCGGCTTCATAGCAGGTCATCAGTCCGCCAAAGCTTTTTGCATACACCGCTTCTGATGCACCCGTCCACACCATAAAATTGGATACAAGGAAATAAACAGTTGGCGCAGCAATGGCACCGGTAAGAAGGCTTGAAAAACTTCTGCCTTTTAACAGCAACCCAATCAGCGTTGCCGCTAAGAGTATTAAATAATTTTTCCACTGGCCGCTGTAGAAGCCGGCGTAAGGAAATAAATCCTGGGTGTATAAAAACTGAATCACTGCATCACTGATAAATAATGCCAGTAACGGAAGCATAAAAGACAAATCCCTTTGTTTAATGATAAATCCCGCAAACAAGGCAATGGCTATTACCGGTGAAAAACCTGACCAGTCTAAATCAGGTCCGAAAAAATATTTACAGGCTGTAGCCAATGCTACCAGCACTAAAGTGAAAACAATTAACCGTCCGTTGCTCTTCATAATTTTTTATTGATTTGTTCTGATAATACTCAGCAAAAATAAATGAATTGGGTTAATTAGCAGTTCTATTTATTCACCGCTGTTAACAGCTTGCCCGACATAGTTTTTTTAATGAAGTTGGGGCGCAGAAGCCCTGTAAACAGTGGATTTGGCGGCAGCAGCCATGTAAACTGCCTGACCCGGAAATACTACCGCCGAGGGATTGCCGGGTTGGAGTTTGACAGTAACGTTATCATCATCTATTTCTGCCATACCTTCTGTCAGCAATAATATTTCAACTGCAACGGGTGTAAAAGAAATTGTTTCACCGGCTTCCAGTTCAAAAACACTTAACTGAAATCCGATAGCTACCGGATCGGGAGCTGGTGTTTTATAAATTCTTTCCCCTTCATCTCCTTTCTCGCCTGAAATTATTACCGGAAAAGTCGCTTCACATTTTACATGCTTCATCAATTCGTTTACATCAATATGCTTTGTGGTAAGACCGCCTCGCAGCACATTATCTGAGTTGGCCATAATTTCTACATTCTGTCCTTCAAGATAAGCATGTGGCACACCGGCACCCTGGAATATGCCTTCTCCTTTTTGCAGGTGAACGAGGTTGAATAAATAAATGGAGAATATTCCCCGGTCAATGCTGCCATCCTTATAAAAAGTTTTCGCAGCTCTTGCTGCCCAGAAATCTTCATCCGTTTTACCTGGTTCATTATCTCCATATGTCGTTGCAATATTATCAAGAAGAGGCTGTAAAATTCTGTTCACTTCCGCCTGTGGCATTTCCATTACATGTTTGTACAGCCCGGCATACCCTGATTGATTAAATATTGGCAACAACTCCCTTAACTCAACGATATTCAGCAAAGTGTAAATTAATTCTTCTGTTGGTTTAAATCCGTGCAGCAACCAGAAGTCGCTTAATGCAACAATCATCTCCGGTTTGTGATTATCATCTTTATAATTACGGTGCGGTGCATCCAAAGGAATACCTGCTGCATTTTCGGCTGCATATCCTTCTTCAGCTGCTGCTTTGGATGGATGCACCTGGATAGACAACATATCTTTTACATCCAGCACTTTTAAGAGATAAGAAAGCTGATGGGTGTACCTGCTGAGTTCTTTCAAGTCCCCATCTTCTGATTCGACTAATCCATTTCCCAACGGATGTGTGCCCATCCAGTATTCGGCAAAGGGCTTGTGCTCTTTATTTTCTATGTGTAATAAAGAAGGGATGCAAGAGGTGCCACCCCAATCGTAATGTTTTACAGTTCCTTTTAAATTATAAATACCCGGCATGAAATAATTTCCTTTTAATACAGCGTACTTCGAAGCTCCTGTTAATCGGAACGAAGTAGTATCTTGAAGTAAAGATAATACATGGCTGACCATAATGAATTGGGAAAAGAAGGTGAAGAAATGGCGGCAAGATGGCTGGCAGAAAGAGGCTACACTTTGCTGCACCGCAACTGGCGGCATTCATACCATGAAATTGATATTGTAGCCACCAAAGGAAAATTTTTACACTTTGTGGAAGTAAAAGCAAGAAAGGCATCTCCATTTGGCGGCTTTCCGGAAGATAGTGTAACAAAGAAAAAATTCAAGAACCTTCAAAAGGCGGCAGATGAATATTTATTTTTAAATCCGGGGCATGAATGGATTCAATACGACATTCTTTCTATTACGATGCAAAGAAATGGGGAAATAGAATATTTTTTGATTGAGGATGTTTTTCTTTGAGGTGAATCGTCAATAGCGAATGGTGAAATAATCAGCTACCATTGACCATTCACTTTTCACCATTGACCCCTGCCATCATTTTCTCCACCAGCCTGTAAGAAGCCGGACAATACTCTACATTCTGCTTGTGGATATGTACAAAGTCGTTGAATTTTTTGGTTAAATGCGGGAACCCAGCACAATCAGCAGGGCGTACTTCATAAATACTGCATTTATTATCGGTGAGATTTAAAAACTGGCAGGGTTCTGTTTTGTTCAGCCAGTCCCTGTCGCCGCCTTTTTCTTTCTTCAACCATTTTGTTTGAAACTCTTCTACCGTTTGCCCGAAATGGGCCGATATTCTTTTCATATCCTGTTTGGTGAAAGTGGGAGTCATCGTTTTGCAACAGTTGGCACAGGAAAGACAATCAGTTTCCTGCCACACTTCTTTTTCTAACTGAACAATTTTTTTATCCAGCCCCCGTGGAGGGTTATTTTCTAATTTGGTAAGAAACCTGCGAAAACTTCTTTTCTTTACAGCCGCCTTTTTCCTGAATGAACTAAGATTAATGGGTTGCATTTCAATCATGCGCCGAAGATACAACCTGAATGGCTTTGCCGGACAATGCAAAAGAATTTTCCCGCTACAATTTGCATTGGTTATTTTTGTTACAACATCAAATCAACAGATATGAGAATACTTATGGTACCGGTACTTGTTATTGCTGTTGTTTTCTGCTTTGGCTCCTGCAAATCTTCTTCTTCATCATCGCCAGAAACTTTTTGTGATACGGCCTGCCTGAAAGACAGTATCAAATTTTCCGGTGATTACAAACTGAAACCTTATGTCTATATCTCCGCCAGCAGTTGCCAGGCCGATACATTACTGTGGAGCTACAATGGTATGGGAGTAAACAGAAAAGTGGGTTTGGCAGATTTTCTGAATACAGAAGTATATCTGAATAAAGATTATGTCCGTTGTTTTTTCAACGACACTGCTTATGCCTGGCTTCTTTTCAATAATTGCAGCAACGGCAGGGGCTATTCGCTGAAGCTTCCCTTTAATAAAACCAATGATATTGGCCGCAAAAGCAACAACATAAATAATCTTGACAAAAAATTTTCCGTGGCAGATAACCTGGTGGCTTATACCGACAGGGGTAACCTGTATGTGGAAGATATGGCCACCGGCAAAAAAGCCATGATGACCTTTGGCCAAAAACTAGATATTGATTATGATGCCATTCATGAATATATTGATTCCGTGAATGTCACTGATTCAAGAATCTGGGTGAAAGTGATGATTGATAAACAATGGAAGGAAATGGAAAAGAAAATAGTTTTGGAATAACAGGTATTAAGGTATTGGTTAATTAAGGGATTAATGATAAGGCCCAATTAACTAGTTAACCAATTAACTAATTAACCAATACACATGTGGGAGCCTTACAAAAAAGGATTCAAAGCTTACCTGCAGTTAGAAAAATCTCTCTCGGATAATTCTGTACAGGCTTACCTGCGGGATGTAGAATTACTTACTCAGTATTTACAGGAAAATAAATCACTTAAAAATCCTTCTGAAATTATATTGAAGGATTTACAGCAATTTATTAAGTGGATCGCTGAACTGGGGATGATGGCAACATCCCAGGCAAGAATTATTTCCGGTATCCGGGCATTTTATAAATATTGTTTGCTGGAAAATATTTCCAAAACAGACCCCACTGCTTTATTGGAAGCCCCCAAACTAAAAAGGTCTTTACCCGATACGCTGAGTTTTGATGAAATAGAAAACATGATTGCTCAAATTGACCTGAGCAAACCGGAAGGTGGCCGCAATAAAGCTATCCTGGAAACTATGTATAGTTGCGGCCTTCGGGTAAGTGAAGTGGTGAACCTGAAAATATCGCAGTTGTATCTCGATGTTGGCTTTATCCGGGTTATCGGCAAAGGGGATAAAGAAAGATTAGTGCCAGTTGGCCGCAGTGCCATAAAGTTTATTACTATTTACAAAAAAGATATCCGGATTCATATCAATATAAAAAAAGGAAATGAGGATATTCTTTTTTTAAACCGGCGGGGAAGCAGGCTGTCAAGAGTGATGATTTTTTATATTATTAAAGACCTGGCCCTGAAAGCAGGCATTAAAAAATCGGTATCACCGCATACATTCCGCCACTCCTTTGCTACACACCTGGTGGAAGGCGGTGCCGATCTCCGGGCCGTACAGGAAATGCTGGGACATGAAAGCATAACCACTACTGAAATATATACGCATCTTGACAGGGAATTTTTGAGAAAGACACTGGAGCAATTTCATCCGGGGTTTAAATAGCCTCACCCCAACCCTCTCCTTAGTGGAAAATTAGCGGAAAAGGAAAAATCGCCTACTGAACAATAATTTTCTCCGTAAACTTCTTTCCTGTTTTTTTATTTATCAGCACCAAAAAATAACTACCGGCTGCTATTACAGGAATATCAATATTCAATACTCTTGCTTCTGCATCTATCCAGATTTCTTTTTGCTCCATTATTTGGCCTGACTGATTTATTACCTGGAGCTGATAATAACCTTCATCTAATTGTTTGAAACTTAAATTAACTGAAGATCCTGACGAAACAGGATTGGGATAAATAAGCAGATTGTTTTCTTCTATACCAAAATTTATTTCTTTATTTGTGATAGTTGTTTTTTTATCAATAACTGATATCGCCTGGCCTTTTACAATGGTATAACCCAGCGTTTTTCCCATTCTTACCTGCCCCATTGCTGATACAACTACTTCAGGCAATGTCCCATTTGTCTTTAATTGCACAAATAACTTTCCGGCTGCATACTCTTCCTCCCCTGCTACTACCTTTCTGTTTTCAAATCCCGTTGATGAAAAAACCAAAGCCTTGCCTTTGCTTAACCAGTTTTTCTTAATTCTAAAATAACCATTTTCATTAGTCATCAGCCCTTCACCGGGTTTACCTGTTTCAATACTTGCATAAGGTACAGGCTGATTATCTTCATTCACCACTATCCCTTCTATTTCATTTTTATTTACCCGGACAGGTATTGATATTTCTCCCATTATTTCTTTTGAACAAACAGGTTCAACAACTGCTGTGTCAACTGCAACTTTTATATCTCCTTTCATCGTTATAACAGGTTCTTTTACCGGTGCCACAATAGTGTCCCCCATAAAAGGTTTAAAATTATCCGGTCTTGCCACCATGCCGAGTGTTCTGTTCTGTTCAGCAAACACAGGTCTTCTTGTTGTGTCAGCTGATACAGTATTCACTTTTATCTTTCCCTGTGTTTTTTGTGCAGATGCTTTTATAGATAAAAGAAAGGCGGGTAAAGCAAACTGGAAAAAATATTTCACCCACGGAATTCTTTTCCTTGGTATTTCAATATCCCGGTCAAGCTGGTCGGTCATAAACCGTCCGCAAACAGAACCTGTGGTTGGTTTTTTAAAAAACTCAGCCACCTGGCGGTCGCTCATATCGCTGAAATCAACTACTTGTTTTTGGCAGGAGCCACAAAATTTGCCCTTGTCAACCGGGCTCATGTTTTCCCAGTTTTCATGACAGGGTTCGGCGATAGTGAGCTGGAGTTTTTTTGACATAATTACGTTTTGTTTTTAAATCATACTTCTTCCGCAGAGGCGGGACCAGTATGACAGCAGTTTAAAAAAAGAAGGGCCGGTAGAAACCAGCCCCGTATCACTAACCGGCTGTTAAATGATTAGTTATTCTTCTTCTGATGCTGCTGCATCGAAAATTGCATATCGTTATGAATAGAAAGTATTAATAAACAGGTGGCGGTGCAGAAAACAGGACTGGTAATACAATGATGACCGTTCCAACTGCCGTCCTGATTCTGAATATTTACTAATTTACCGGTAGTGGCATCGTACCATTTTTTCCAGTCGTCACCACCCTGCATCAGCAGGCTCTCGCCAGTCATCAGGAAACTCATAAATTCTTCGCCGCCGTTATTACCAAATCCGGTAAGTACATCATCCCGCTGTGCCTGTTGCTGCGATGATTTGTTGATGGAATAGGCAGTAACTAATTCTTTGGCATCCGTGGTTGCCACACCAGCTGCCCTCAGATTTTCTTCCGTTACTTTATCATCAGTTATTTTTCCTTCTCTTTTTGCTTTTTCTACAATGTCTTTGGCCCTTCTTGATTCTTTGGCACTGGCCCTGGTGGTACTTGACAAACCATAGAGCATTACACCTGCAGCTTTGTCTGTAACAACTGAATTGGTGTTTGCATCAAAATTGCTGTTCTGGTATTTGTAGCCACGGGCAAGAACGGTTGAGTCAATTTTTCTGCCAACATCCCCGGCACTTTCTAATGCATTGTTGGCGAGAGCCGATTGCAATACTGGTGCCCAGCCGCCATCTCTCCAGCTACCA
>JANPMI010000076.1:0-14274 GCA_031422725.1 Chitinophagaceae bacterium
TTCCTGGTACAAACTCAAGACCTCTGTTCCCAACTTTTTTTTCTCTGCTTCTTTTTGCAGCATCAGCGTTAAAAGAGAAGCAATGATAGCAGTATTATTTTCTCCTTTTATATAGCCTGCAATTTCACCTTCCAATGTTACGGGGAAAGTTTGTTGTCCGCTGTTTAATGAAGTGCCAAATAAAAGATTGTTCTGACTGTCTTCAACAACGATGTCTGATTTTGTTGTTACTGTCCAGTGCTGCAGCCAGGCAGTTGTTTCACTTCTTTTTCCCAGTAATGATTTTAATGTTGGTTGCGCCATGCCTGTTTAAGGTATTGAGAGTCGGTACGAAATGATTTTTAATGAGCGGTTGAATTTATTATCAATTAAGAAATACCTAAAACTTCTTTTGCTTTATTCAGCAGCACTTCGGGGTCAAATGGTTTGGTCATATATACATCGGCACCAACATCCAACCCTTTTTGGCGATCTGTTTCCTGACCTTTGGCGGTGAGTAGTACGATGAATACTTTATCCATACCCAATTCTTTTTTTACCCGGCGGCAAACTTCCATACCGTTCATTTTTGGCATCATCACATCGAGGAATACCAACTGGGGATTTTCTTTTTGAATAATCTCCAAAGCAATTTCTCCGTTTTCGGCGGTTAAAAATTCCACACCGTCGTCTTCCAGTTCTTCCAGTGTTTGCCCTATCAGCATCCGGATATGTGCTTCGTCATCTACTATTAATATTTTTTGTTCCATTTCTTTTTATTTAATAATTCAAAATTATTTTTCTTTATTGATAAACAACAAACAAAACATTCTCCAAACCTTTTTCAAAACGCAATGTTTGCACAATATCATGTTTGCCGCTCAGCGCAGAGTTAATGATAATGATGTCCGGTTGGTTGGCGATTGCTTTTTCTACCAGTTCTTTTTCGATTGATTCCGTTACCTCGTATCCTTTTGTGGTGAGCACTTCCGTCAATGTTTTCACGGCACCGGAGTCTTCGTCCACAATCATCACTTTCTTTTTGGATTTACCCTGTTCCAGCAAACTGCCAATCTCATTAAACAGCAGATTAGTATCAATCGGTTTGGTCAAATACCTGTCCACACCAATCCTGAAACCTCTTGCTTTGTCCTGTACAACAGATAATACAATAATAGGTATATCCATTGTTTGCGGATCATTTTTAAGTACAGCGGCCACATCAAACCCATTCATTTCCGGCATCATGATGTCGAGAATGATAAGGTCGGGACGATTAGCCCTTACTTTTTCCAATGCTTCTTTTCCATTGCTGGCTTCTTCAATAGTATAACCGGCATCTCCCAGTTCCTGGTGCAGCAGGGAGCGGATAGAATCATCATCATCTACAATCAAAATATTAGATGCCTGCCCGATTAAATTTAATTGAGAATGGGCCACTTGTTCTTTAAGTTGTTTTACAAGGTCATCAAGGTGTAAAGGCCTTGCCGGAGCTGATGCTTTATTAACGGGTAAGGCAAAAGAAAAAGTACTGCCTTTACCCACTTCACTTTCTACCCATATTCTTCCGCCGTGGTGTTCTACTATTTCTTTACAGATAGGTAGACCAAGACCAGTTCCTTTTGGTTTGTCGGTCAGTGTATCTCCACCCACCTGTTTGAATTGTTCAAACACAGCACCATAATCTCCGGGAGCAATGCCAATACCTGTATCGCTGATACTAACAATTAATTCATCTTTTTCCTGGTAAGCCCGGCAGGTAACAGAACCTTTTTCGGTAAACTTTACTGAATTGGAAATAAGATTGATGATTACCTGTATCAGTTTATCCTTGTCGCCGGTAATTTCAGGAAGATCGGTATCAATTTGTTTGACAAGTTTCAACGCTTTTTGATCAAATAAAGAAGTAGTGGCTGCAATGGCTCTTTCTGCTACTTCCGGCATAGAAACATTTTCCTGGTTCCATTCCATTTTACCAGCTTCAATTTTTGCGAGGTCCAGTACATCATTGATCAGGTGGGTTAATCTTTCCCCCTCAGAAATAACTACATGAAGGTTTTCAGAAATCTGGCTGATGGTCTTTTCTGTTTTTTTATCCGATCTGTCAACAATGGGAAATATTTTTTCATCCAATCTTTTCCTGATGATTTTGGCAAAGCCTAATACAGAAGTTAATGGTGTTCTTAATTCATGGCTTACTGTGGAAAGAAAAGCACTTTTAGCATCGTTTGCTTTTTCTGCTGCTTTACTTGCTGCTTCTGCCTCCATTTTCGCTTGTTGCACATCTTCAAAAAGGGTGGCATTTCTTAAAGCAACACCTACAGAAGAAGCAATGGTAGATAAAAGCCGCAGATCGTTTTCATTAAACCGGTTTTCCTGTTCGGTGCTTTGCACACTCAGCACACCTAATATTTCATCACCCACCGGGATAGGGACACCCAGGTAAGACGATGCAGGAAGACCCATTCGTAAAATACCCATCTCTTCTGTCTTTTCATCCACATCTTTATTAATTAAAAGTGGTTCTCCACTAAGGATAATTTTTGAGGTAAGTCCCTCACCCAATATTCGTGGAGCCATCGCTTCGCCGTATTGATAGGCAAAATTTATCATCCTTGTCTTTGGATTCAATAGGGCGAGATAAACAATATTGGCTTTGAACAGATCTTTCAACTGGTCGCCAACCATTTTTATCAGGTCATCAGCATCCAATTGCGAAGCCAATGCTTTGCTGATGCTGTTTACGGTACTCAATTCTGCAGCCCGTTGTTTTGATTCTGCCAATAGAACAGTGGTTTCATCAAATAGCCGGGCATTTTCCAGTGCTACACTCATACTATTGGTAATAGTAGTAAGAAGCCGGAGATCAGAATCCTTAAATGCATTTTCTCTGTCAATATTCTGAAGGCTTACAGAACCTCTTACTATATCTCCAACCACCATCGGAACAAACATAGCAGATTTTGGAGGTTGTCCTTTGCTTACCCCGGTTCCGCCATACTTTCTCGCAGTGTCAATATAATTCTCATTAATGAGCAAAGGTTGCCTTGTGCTGATGAGTTGTTTATTGGCCCAGTTAAGTGGACGGGGTTCGCTGAAATATCGTTTCCCTTTTTCTATTACAAAACGCCAATTTTCATTGCCTGTATCATGATCAAATGTTCTGATTAAAACAGTTTGTGTGTCGAACAATTCACATATCCGGTTACCTACCAGGTCATAAATAGCCTGCATATCCATTTCCCGGACAAGACCATCCTGCACACTGTTTATTACCGCCAGTTCAGCAGTTCGTTGCTCTGTTTCTTTTAGGAGGCGATTGGTTTCATCAAACAATCTTGCATTTTCGAGGGCCACACTCATACTATTGGTCAGGGTAGTCAATAACCGCAGATCAGATTCAGTAAATGCATTTTCCTTGTCCACATTTTGCAAACTGATAGAACCTTTTACTATATCACCTACCAGCATGGGAACAAAAACGGCGGATTTTGGTACATGACCTTTGGTGACACCGGTTCCTCCATATTTTTTAGAAGTTTCCAGGTAGTTCTCATTAATATGTATGGGCTTCCGGTCTTGAATAAGATGCTTGCTGGCCCAGATGAATGTTTGCGGTTCAATAGTTAGACGTATTCCTCTTTCAATTGCATAATGAAAATATTCATTTCCACTATCATAATCAAAGGTGCGGATCACCAATGCCCCCGTGTCAGGAAACAACTCACATAAACGATCACCTACAAGGTTATAAATACCCTGCATATCTAATTCTTTTGCCAGACCTTCCTGCACACTATTAATAACAGCCAGTTCAGCGGTTCGTTGTTCGGTTTCTTTCAGCAGCCTGGTGGTTTCATCAAAGAGTCTTGCATTTTCCAATGCCACACTCATACTATTGGTCAGGGTAGTCAATAACCGCAGATCAGATTCAGTAAATGCATTTTCCTTATCTACATTTTGCAGGCTGATAGAACCCTTTACTACATCACCTACCAGCATGGGAACAAAAACGGCAGATTTTGGTGGATGCCCTTTTGTGACACCAGTGCCACCAAACTTTTTTGAAGTTTCCAGGTAATTATCATTGATATGAATAGGCTTCCGGTCAAGGATAAGATGCTTACTGGCCCATATGAATGGCTGTGAATCAACAATCAAACGTACTCCCTTTTCAATTGCATAATGAAAATGCTCGATTCCGGTTGCCTGATCAAAAGTGCGGATTACCAGTGTCTGCGTATCAGGGAACAATTCACATAAACGATCGCCTACCAGATTATAAATACCCTGCATATCCAGTTCTTTTGCCAACCCTTCCTGTACACTATTGATAACAGCCAATTCAGCAGTACGTTGCTCTGTTTCTTTTAGCAGGCGGTTGGTTTCATCAAAGAGCCTTGCATTTTCCAATGCTACACTCATACTGTTAGAGAGTGTAGTAAGTAAACCCAGGTCAGATTCTGTAAAAGCATTTTCTCTGTCAACATTTTGCAGGCTGATAGAACCTTTTACAGTGTCACCTAACATCATGGGTACAAAAAGGGCCGATCTGGGTGTTTCACCTTTTATAACACTTGAAACACCTGAGCCACCATATTTTTTTGATGTTTCAAGATAGTTTTCATTTATCAGTAAAGATTCTTTGGAAGCAATAATTTGTTTATTAGCCCACATAAACGGCCGGGGTTCATTGTATATTCTTTCCCCTTTTTCTATGGCAAAACGCAGATGCTCATTTCCTGTTGAATGATCAAAAGTTCTTATAATTACTGCCTGTGCATCGAATAGGTTCCGGATACGTTCGCCAACAAGATCATAAATGCCTTGGATATCTAACTCTTTAGCGAGACCTTCCTGCACACTATTAATTACAGCTAATTCAGCAGTACGTTGTTCGGTTTCTTTCAGCAGGCGGTTGGTTTCATCAAAGAGCCTTGCATTTTCCAATGCTACGCTGATACTGTTTGCCAGGGTTTGCAGAAGAGATACATCTGAATCGCTGTAAGCAAATTCCTTTTCATAATTCTCCAGCTTAATGGTGCCATTGACTTGACCGCCGGAAATAAGTGGTACACCTAGCCATGATTTACAGGTATCTTCTTCCGATTCATCCGCAGCATATACAGTACCAAGTTCTCTGAATCGTTCGACTGCTTTTTCATTGATCAATAAAGGTTGCCCGCTTTTGATGACATGTGACAGCAAGCCTTTGCCAAATTCAAATCCTGCTTCATTTATTCGCTGCCCTTTAAAAAGATAATAAGGGTGAGTGATAAAATTGGTCTGACGGTCCAGAAATGAAATAGTGATTCCCTGTGAGTCAAATACATCCCGGATCTTGTCGCCAACCAAATCATAAATGGATTGTATTTCCAGTTTCGAAGCAAGTCCACCCTGCACACTATTAATAATTGCTAATTCTGCAGTACGTTGTTCCGTTTCTTTCAGCAGGCGGGTGGTTTCATCAAACAGGCCGGCACTGGCCAGGGCAACACTCATACTATTAGAAAGAGTGGTTAGCAGATTCACATCAGAATCAGAAAATGCATTTTCCTGGTCAAGGTTTTGTAAACTGATGACACCTGTTACCTGGCCTCCCGCAATCATGGGAACCAGCACAATTGATTTTGCTCCTTCGCCTGTAATGACTGCCTGGTCATAGTTTGGTCTTGCCTGCTCAAGGTCTTTATTGATAGACAGTAATTTTGAGGTTTTAATTACATGTTTTCTAAACCCCTTCGGTTCTCTTGGCCCTACTAAAGTTGTATCACCTTTTTCAAACGAATAGCGATCCTCAATCAGGTTCAATTTTGGGTCATAGGTAACTATATCAATGACCTGGGCATTAAAAATTTCTCTCATCTTTTCTCCAACCAAATCATAGATAGCCTGTATGTCCAGTTTAGAAGCAAGTCCTTCCTGCACACTGTTAATGATTGCCAATTCAGCAGTACGTTGTTCAGTTTCCTTTAGTAGTCGGTTGGTTTCATGAAAAAGAGAAGCACTTTCCAGTGCCACACTCATACTATTGGCCAATGTTGTAAGCAAGCTGATGTCAGAATCAGAAAAAGCATTTTCCTGGTCGGTGTTTTGTAAACTGATAATGCCTGTTACCTCACCTCTTAATATCAGGGGAACAAAAAGTATTGATTTTGGCATATCTCCTATCAACACTGCATTATCATATTCCTGCATGTGTTTTTCCATCTCCTGGTTTATGACCAGTGAGTGCCGTGAATTGATGACATGCTTTCTAAAACCATTCGGTTCTCTTGCCCCCAGCATAGTTCTGTCCCCTTTTTCATAGGAATACCGGTCTTCAATCAGGTGGTTTGTTTTATCGTAGGTAACTATGTCAACTACCTGTGCGTTGAAAATATTACGGATTTTTTCACCAACGAGATCATAAATGGATTGCATATCCATTTGCGCCACCAATCCTTCCTGTACACTGTTGATTACAGCCAGTTCAGAGGTACGTTGTTCAGTTTCTTTTAGCAACCGGTTGGTTTCATCAAATAGCCTTGCATTCTCCAATGCCACACTCATACTGTTAGCTAATGTTTCCAGCAGACGAACATCAGCATTACTGAAGGCATTTTCTTTATCTACATTTTGAAGGCTTACATAACTGGTAACTTTATTCCCTACTATCAGCGGAACATATAATACGGATCTTGGCATTTCAGACCCTTTGATTACCTTAACTCCCAACTCAGCGAAAGCCTGCTCTACATTATTATTAATCAGAATTTTCTGTTTTGTCATGATAAGCTGATACCGTAACTTATCATAGCGCCGTGGTTCCACATAGTACCTTTCTCCCTTTTCAATGAGGTAATTGAATTTCTCTGTGCCTGTTTCATGATCAAAGGTGGCAATCATTACAGCTTGCGCATCAAACACATCACGGATCTTGTTACCAACTAGATCGTAAATCGCAGTGATATCCAATTCACGGGCAAGTCCTTCCTGTACACTATTGATAACAGCCAGTTCAGCAGTTCGTTGTTCGGTTTCTTTCAACAGCCGGGTGGTTTCATCAAAGAGTCTTGCATTTTCCAATGCCACACTCATACTGTTGGCCAATGTTTCCAGCAGCCGAACATCTGAATCGCTGAATGCATTTTCTGCTACAGCTTGTAAACTGATATAGCTGTTCACTTTTTCTCCAGTAATCAGCGGTACATATACTCCTGATTTAGTTGGACTCGTACCCGGTAAAGTTTTCAATCCAAACTTTGCATATACTTCTTCATAATTTGTATTGTATACAAATTTCTGCCGGGTGATGATCATGTGTTGCCTTAATTTGTCATAGGGCCGGGGAGGCAAATAGAACCGCTGCCCATCTTCGATCAGGTATTTGAAATGCTCAGTTGCTGTTTCATGATCAAAAGTTGAAATGATAACAGCCTGTGCATTGAATAACTCCTGTATCCTGTTGCCCACCAAATCATAAATAGCCTGCATATCCAATTCTTTCGCCAATCCTTCCTGCACACTATTAATAACACCGAGTTCAGCTTTTTGCTGTTCGGTTTCTTTCAGCAGTCTTGTGGTCTCATCAAAGAGTCTTGCATTTTCCAATGCAACTCCCATTGTGTTGGCAAGTGTTTCTAACAGCCGTATATCAGATTCACTGAAAGCATTTTCTTTATCGATGTTCTGAAGACTGGTATAACCTGTCACTTTTTCGCCGATTACCAGGGGAACATAAACGGCCGACTTTGGTGCTTGCGTACCCGGAACCGGCTTCACCCCAAAAGCTTCCGCCACTGCAGAAAAATTCTTATTGATAACTATCTTTTCTTTGTTTTGGATCAGGTGTTTTCTTAATGTATTCAGGGGCTTCGGAGTCGGATAGTACCGTTCCCCTTTTTCAATCAGGTATTGGATATTTTCGGTTTGTTTTTCATGATCGAAAGTAGCAATGCCCACCACCTGTGCATCAAACAATTCCCGGATGCGGTTGCCGACTAAATCATAAATGGCCTGTATATCTAATTCCTTTGCCAAACCTTCCTGTACACTATTGATTACGGCGAGTTCAGCAGTACGTTGTTCAGTTTCCTTCAGGAGGCGGGCATTTTCCAATGCTGCACTCATACTATTGGACAAAGTCTCTAACAGGCGGACATCAGAATTACTAAATGCATTTTCCTTATCTATACTCTGAAGGCTAACATAACCTTTAATAATATTGCCTGCAAGAAGAGGGACAAATAATAAGGATTTAGGCATTTGGGTAGCTGCAACTGCTGTTATTCCATATTCATTTTTGGCCTGTTCTTCTGTTGATATATAAATGCTGTGTTTCTTATCGATCAGTAGTTGTCTAAGCTTGGTAATGGGCCTGGATTCAAGCTTAACTAATTCATCGTTTTCAAAAACATAATTGAAATGTTCTGTATCTGTATCAAGATCCAGCGTAGCAATAATTACTGCCTGTGCATCAAATAACTCCTGTATCTTATTACCGACCAAATCATAAATGGCCTGCATATCCATTTCCTTTACCAGGGCTTCCTGCACACTGTTTATCACAGCCAGTTCTTCCCCTTGCTGAATTAACTCAGCGGTACGTTCTGCCAGCAATTTTTCCAATTCTGCTATGCGTAATGCGTCCTTAACCATAATAGTTTATGAATTATTGATTATTAACCTGGTTGGTCAGTAAGAATGGATTATACCAGTTTTCTGTAGAGTGGGGGTATTCGGTAAAATTGGTCTCTAAATGTAGATAAAATCTTCTGAAACAACAATCTAAGAATTTTGGGGAGCTGGTTGCACGCAGAGATCGCTGAGTTCGCAGAGGTCGTTAGCGAATATTCTCTGCGTCCTCTGTGTTCTCTGCGTGAAAACGTATTTCTTGCCTGAAGTTGTGCTGGTAATACAGGCAGGTCTCAATGGCAATAAAGAGGCAAGTAAGATGGTTGGATGCTGATATGTCAGAGCCCCAGCACTTCTTTCAGCTTTCCATAGCCACTGCGGCTAACCGGCACTTTGGCCCCGGAACGGAGAATGGCGACATGATTGTCTTTTTCATAAGGGTCAATCCTGGTGATATGCTGGACATTCACAATATAAGAACGATGCGAACGGACAAACTGCTCTCTATCTAATGATTGCTCAAAATGATTCATGGTTTTATTCTTCAGAAAATAACCCTCTGATGTATGAATCTTTACATAATCATCTGCCGCCTCCAGGTAAAACACATCATGCACCGGGATGATTTTTATTTTACTGCCGTTCTTAACCACTATCCGCTGACTTTGTGATGGGGATTGTGAAGCTGATTCTAATAAATCCTGTGTGGCTTTTTCTGTGCTGGTTGATTTTTGTTCAGCCCATTTAGCAATGGCTTTGTCAAACCGCAGCTGGTCAAAGGGTTTTAGCAAATAATCTACTGCATGGGCTTCAAATGCTTTGATGGCATATTCATCAAATGCTGTGGTAAAAATAACAGATGGTGGCTGTTCAATCAGTTCCAGCATTTCAAAGCCTGTTATCTTGGGCATTTGTATGTCTAAGAAAATTAAATCAGGCTGGTGCTGTTGAATAGCTTTTAGTCCTTCAAAGCCATCACCACATTCCTGCATCAGGTCTAATTGCGGGTGCTTCTGTAAGTATTCTTTTACAATACTTCTTGCTAATGGTTCATCGTCTATGATAATTACTTTCATAAGTGTCTGACACCTTTTAAGGAGTCGTTTTAATTTAAAGTTTTTCCCGGGTGTCTGACACATTTTGGCTGCGCCGGCACTTTTTAATCAATGTATCAGACACCCTTTGAGGTGTCGGACACTTGCGGGATTTTTACTACAGTTGTAAAGATATTTTCTTTTGCATTTGTCGTTAATAAATCTGTTCGGGCAAATAATAAATATAATCTTCTTTGTACTGATTTTAATCCAAAGCCTGTTCCCTGTTTGGGTGAAGATGTTTCCGGGTCAAAAGGATTTTGTACCCTGAACACAAGATTATTTTCTACTTTTTCTGCATGCAGCCGTATCACTGTTTCGCCGGTGGTATCATACAATCCAAACTTAATCGCATTTTCTACTATGGGTTGTAATAGCAGTGCAGGCAATTTTAATTGCTGTATGCTTTCATCCACTTCAATTACGGTAGCGAGGCGGTTGCCAAACCGTACTTTCTCAATGTCTAAATACAATTGCAGGTACTGCAATTCTTCCTGCAGCGTTACCCATTGTTTTTCTTCTTTTTTAATGGTGCCTCTTAAAAAATCGGAGAGTTGCTGCACCATCTTCCGGGCTTCTTCCGGCCGGCTGCCAATTAATGCGTTGATTGAATTTAAACTGTTGAATAAAAAATGCGGCTGCAATTGCTGACGCAGTTTAAACAGTTCTGCTTCTTTAGCTAATTTTTCTGCATCTGTTTTTCGTTCATCCAGTTCTTTTTGTTCCTGCTGGTTGTACCATAATATGCTTATCATGGTTACACAGCCGAGTAGCAGAAATGCAATGCTAAAACGAATGGATAATGAATGATGTAATAAATCATTATAGCCGGGATAATAGCCCAGTGACAAACGTAATAATAATTTTATAAGCAATAGCCATACGATACTTAGAAACACACAGATGGAGAATATATTAATATATTGTGAGCTGCGGGGTAAATAATATCGCAGCGTATTCATCACCAGCAAACAGGCCAGGAGTAATAAGGTATTGCTGATAGCACTGTCTATGATGGCCTCTTTCCATGGCAGGCCAAAGAAATTCAGTACCATTATATTGTCGGCCACCATCATCAACCAGAGTATGATGAAAATGATGCGGAACTTTAATATGGATAGTGGTGATTTTACCATTTCAACTCAGGCAAGACTCAGCAACTCCAGTGTATTGCCAAAACGAATTTGTTCGGCTTTTTTATGAATAATGTGAAGGTAGCTGTCTGCATTTTCTTTTTCTTCAATTCTTGAATATACTTCGGCACCATCAACCAGTTTATTTAGCTGGTATAACTCACTTACACTGATAAACTGCCACTGCACTAATTGCTGATTGTTGTTGAAAAACATTTCTTCTTCTCGTCCACCCAGCAACTGTGCTTTGTGAAATGCTTCGTTTTTGTCTCCTGCAGCTATCAAACGAAGTTGCTCATCAAACTGAGCCGTGTGGTTTCCATCGCCGCAGATAATGCGAAAGACCATTTTTGCAAGATACCAGTTCATGGTTGTTGGTTTAGTGTTTATCGTTAATCAGCCATTGTCATCCTGAGTACTGAGCTTGTCGAAGTATCGAAGGGCGACAATGGCGATTAGCAGTTTGATTGTCAATATTTCGTCCCGCCTAAGGCGGGATCAATATGACAATCAAACTGCTAGAAACTTTTTATTTCAGTACCGCCGAAAATCACTGTTCCTTTCAACAGCAAAATTTTATCAGGATTATCTGTTGCGTTTTGCATGTTGCGTTTATCTTCCAGCCCGCCAAAGATGGTGACGGCTTCTGACTTCACCGTCCAGTTGGAAGGGATAATTAATTTGGTACCGCCGAAAATGGTGGTGAGTTCAATAACAGCCGTGCCGGTAAAATCAGCTCTTGTAAGATCAAGTTCGGTGCCGCCAAAATATTTACCAGGTCGCCGCCTTTAAAATTTTTGGAAATAATATTTTTTTTGGCCCCGCCAAAGATGGAAGTGGAATCCACAAAATCTTCCTTATAATCTTTTTGGTTGTCATAAGTTTCATCAACTACTGTAGCTTCTTCTATTCCCGGATTTGTTGTGTTCTTTTTTTTTTCATCAATACAGTTCCAGATATTGCTGCGGCGTGGTTTTAAAATTAGCATGGCGCCAATCACTATTATGATGCCAGGCCATATATAGCGGCGGATAGAAATGTCAGGATAAATATCTGTAAATAAAAATACGCTGCCCACTAATACCAGGATAAACCATGCGCCTCCTTTAAAACCATGTTTTAAGCCAATAAACAAGCCAAGGGCAATTAGAAATGTTTTCCAGGTAAATAGCCAATTGGGCAAATCAGAATTACTGACCCTGATAAAAGCACCAATACCAATCAGCAATATAAAAGCTCCTGTCCAGATATGACTATTGCCGCTTCGGCGTTCCATTCTGTCATTCCATCTTTTTTTTCGTTCTTCCCAGCGTTCTTTGAACCTGTTTTCAAAATCCTCTTTCATCTCTTTCAAATTTTAACCAAAACTATGGAGGGGATAGTGAATGGTCAACAGGCAATGGGTACTATGCCTGCATAACTCGGTGAATGGCGGGAAAGGCGGGGTGAAAAGGAATGGGTGCCATAGATGAACACACTGACCACAGATAATTCTGTATTTAATCTCCCGCTAAGGCGGGACAGGTTGTGTAAATCAGTGTTTATCTCCCGCCTGCAGACGGGACAAATTGGGGCCAAAATTAATTCAGCGAACTGCTCCATATTAATTGATAAGGGTCAGTTTTGCCTTTGATACAGGTAAACAGGAAGCAGGTAATAAAAGGCATATTGATGTGTTCTTCATCATTGTCAAAATCAATGCCCATCGTACCACTTACATAAGTTTCTGTAGAAGAAGTTTCCAGTGCCTTTAAACCGGGGGGCATTTTTTCGTTTTCATAACCCAACTCATAACGGCGATAAGCTAATTGTTCTACCAGGTTCTGTACAAATTCAGGCTGGTCGAAGGCGGCAGAGATGTGTAGAGTTTGTTTCATAGTAAAGCGCTTTAGCGATTAGACCCTTTCTTTCTACACTATATCTACCCGGCGGGGGTCTTTGTTATCTACGGATTAGATGCTGGAATTGCCTTGTTTACTTACTAAGGGAATGTGAAAGTTTATGGCTAAGTCACAATAAAAGAATTCCCATCGGAATGCATGATGGTGGGAAGGCGAAATTAAAGTAAAGAAAAACTAAGTTAATCTACGGGCAAGTTCATCTTCTTCAAAAAGGCGGCGTGCCGGGGATCACTTTTCAGGTTTTTCAAAAGTGGATCGCCTTTAAAAAAGATTAACCAACTGTCTTTTTCGGTGTATGCATTCTCCAGTTGTATAAATGCCAGGTCTTTTTCACCCCGGAAAGCATGGAGCTCAGCTAATAAGTAGTTCCATTCATTTTGATATTTGACAGTAAAATCATTTAGCCGCTCATCGGCCTCTTTCCTGCGCCCCAATGCATGATAGACAAGAGCGAATCCGAATGATCTGAACACTTCCAGATTTTCCAGTTGCATTTCTTTCAACGCAAGGTCCGGTTTTCCCATCAACAAATAGCTTCTGCCCTGATAGAAGTGGGCACGTTGAAACTGGGGATTTAATTCCAAAGCCTTTTTGAAATATAAAATGGCCTCGTCATTATGTCCGGCATACGACATAAGATTCCCCATATTAAGATGACTGATGGGCTTGAGCGGATCAATTTCAATGCATTTTTTCATTGACCGGATTGCATCTTCCCACCTGCCTGTAGCAAAATAGAGGCTGCCAATTCCATAAAGTATTTCAGCATTTTCCGGTTCCAGTTCCAAAGCAGTTTGAAAATCAACTTCAGCCCCTTTCCAGTCGAAATCATGGTATAGTTTAATACCGGCTAGTTTAAGGTGTCCTGAAGCATAGGTATTATCCAGAGATATGGCTTTCAAGGCCGCCTGCCTTGCTTTTTCATAACCTATGGTCTGATCAATATAATTTTGCCATGCTTGTCTTGAAACAGCATTTGCCAATGCTGCCCAGACACGGGCATCCATAGAATCAATAGCAAGGGCTTTGTAATAAAAATCAACAGCTTTAGCAACATTTTCTTTATCCAGCTTATCATAAAAATAATTCCCCTGAAGAATAAGATTATAAGCTTCTATGTTTGTAGATGCGGCTGCATTGGATGGTGCAGCAAGAAGTTTCAGCTTTAATTGTTTTACTACAGCTCCGGCTATTTCATCCTGCAATTTAAAAAGGCTATCTAAGTCACGGTCATACTTTTCACTCCAGATGTGAAAGCCATCAACGGCCCTTATCAACTGTGCTGTAACACGAATCTTATTACCATTCTTTTGTACACTTCCTTCCAGTATATGAGCTACACCTAATTTCTCACCGATAATACGTAAGTCTTCATTTTTCCCTTTGAAAGAAAAGGAAGATGTGCGGCCTATCACTTTCAGTTCTGGTATTTTAGAAAGAAGATTCAGCAGTTCCTCACTTAGCCCATCCGAGAAATATTCCTGGTCTTTAGCGGCACTCATATCAACAAAAGGAAGAACTGCAATTGATTTGTCGGAAGCTGAATTATTT
>JANPMI010000077.1:0-5783 GCA_031422725.1 Chitinophagaceae bacterium
ACCGATGCTCCGGCAGTAACACTAAAATTTTCTTTTAATATCTGCCTTACCGAGCCCCGGAAGTTGGTAATGGTTTGATGAAACTTAAATTCATTACTAAGCAATTCTGATTTCACAATCGTCATATCCGGCTTCTTAAGATAGCTGGCATCTACTTCAATATGGCTGTTACTGCGGTTGTAATAGGTTCCGAAAGAGAAAAATGTTTTCTTATTATTCAGTGGCTTGTTATAATCAACCCGTATGTTATAACCGCTGCTCCTGTTATTGGTTAATTGTTCCTGTGTGGAATCAATCCCGTTAGATGTATGATCAGGATTAAAGAATTGCTGGAAGAAATCTCTGTCAGATTTATTGATTGAAAAATTTCCGCCAGTAATAATCTTCAGAGATTCACCTGCCATCTTTCCCTTTTTGGTATAAGTAAAATTAATGGTGGGACTGTAATTTTCGCCATCACTCAGGATATCTCTTTCACTCAGCCGGTAAATATTTCCAAACCGGTTTATATTGGTGTATTCAGTTGTGCTTCGGTTATGGTAATTGTTCTGATTATACTGTAACACAAAATTTATGGATTGGGTTTTAGTAATATCATAATCCATATTGAGCCTGAAATTGGGGCGCCAGTTTTTATTTCCGTAATTATTTTTTGTGTTGAAGAAATTGGACGAATCAGTATATATATTATTACGGATAGAATAGCCATCACCCTGCACAGGGCTGTATCCTGCACCTGCATTGATACTTAAAGAAAAACCCTGTTTGCGATAACTAAAGTTTCCATTCATACTTACCTCACCTCTTGTGCCACCCGAAACATTTACCCGTCCTGTTCTTCCCACCTTCCCTTTTTTTGTTACAATATTAATTACACCACCCTGCTCATTGGCATATTGCGGCGGCGGATTAGTCATTACTTCTATTTTTTCAATGGAACTGCCGGGTAATGATTCCAATAAATCCTGTAATTGCTGAAGATTTAATTCAACGGGTTTATCGTCAATTAAGATTTTGGGTTCCTTTCCTCTTACTGTTATTTTACCAGTGGGATCTTTGGCAACTAACGGTACATTATTAAGTAAATCACTGGCATTACTTCCGGCTGCTATGGCAGACTCTCCCGCATTGAAAGTGATGTTACCATCTTTGGATTCTATCAATGGTTTTTCTGCATAAATTACTACAGCCGCAAGGCTATCTGTTGTTCGTGGCTTCAATATTATATCGGAAAGATTAAAATCGTATCGTTCAGTCCGGAAATTAATGCTGTCAATACTCATTGACTGCAGCCCCACGTAACTTATTGCAAGTTTGTAGTAACCAAATTTGATTCTGGAAAAAGTAAAATAGCCTGATTTATCTGTGGAAACTAATTTTTTATCCAGGCTGTCAGCCTTTGAAATAAGTTGTATGGTAGTTCCTTCCAACGGCTTTTTCTTTTCATCCATCACATTGCCGGTAATAATGCCCTGTGCATACACAGAGCAGGCGGAACATAAGGCAAGTATAACAAATAATAGTCTCCTCCGGCAATTCATTTGGCAAAAATAGCTTATCCGTAATAAGTTTTACCATCGAAATCAGTAGGTGATACAAAAAATCATACAAATTGATTACATCTCATCTTTTTGAATTTACACATAACATATCCGCTCTTTCATTTTCAAATCTAAAATATTAGTTATGCGAATTTTTGTTGCTATCGGGATTTTGCTGTGTTGTTCATTGATTACAATTAACACCCATGCCCAGGATAATATGACAAGAGCCGGTAACCTGGCCACCAGCGGAAAATTTACGGAAGCCATACAGGTTTATTCCGAAATACTGTCTGCGGATGCAAATAATACTACTGCCAGGTTAGGCAGGGGTTTTACTTATTCATGGAATCATGAATGGGATAATGCAACTACAGATTTCAATACTGTATTGCAAAAAGAACCAAACAATATGGATGCGCAGAAAGGACTTGCCTATGTTGCTCTCTGGAGTGGCGATTACAAAAAAGCAATTCAATCTTTTAATAATCTTATTGCAAAGCAACCGGACAATAAAGAATTTTACATTGCCCGTGGACAGGCACAACTAAATGAAGGATTATTAGTTGAGGCAAGACAATCATTTCAAAAAGCAGAACAACTTGACCCTAATGATGCCGAGCCTAAGCAATTAGCAAATGCTGTAAGAACCAAACCCACCATTCTTGATGTTGATATTCTTGGTGGTGTATCATCCACCGATGGAAAATCAAAAGCAGGATTGCGGTTCATCCAGGTAAGTTCCCAGGTTTCAAAACAACTACAGGTAGCTGCTAAATACGACAATTCACTTTCAATGGATAATCTTGGTTTGATTACAAGAAATAAAACAATCCCCTATTATGCAGCCTCGCTTTTTTATAAATGGAGCGGGCAAACAGCTACAAGAGTTGAGGGTGGTTTCAGAAACTTCTCCGATGCTAAAGCCAATGAAGCTTCTTCCGAATCACAATTCACACTGGAGCAGGTTTTATTCTTAAAAAATGGGAAATCTCTGAAGGCAGGAGCAGCAATTATCTCCCCAAATATTGGACAAGGTGCTTATTTAGTTTTTGCGGGATATCACCAGCCTGTCAGTAAAAAAGTTACCGCCGGTATTAATTACTTCTATGCTAACAGAAATATATCCAATACAAGAGAAAACCGTTTCCTTGCAGATGCAGATTTTAGTTTACCCAAAGGGAATACAATAAATGCTGGTTTCTATTACGGTAAATCCAATAGTGATATTAAAATACTAAGTGGAAATATTTACGGTGGTTTTGTAAGGGGTTATTTCGCCGTATCCAATTCCATTGGAATCCATCTTGGTATTTCCGCTGAGAACAATTTTGTCCAAAATCTATTTAATGTAAACGCCGGTTTTCGTTTCCGGTTAGAAAAATAAAATTTCATGCAAAATCAATTCATACAGACTTTAACTGCCCCGGTGGAAAATACCCTGACATATTTAAGAAATGAGAAAGCTGCTACAATTGAGCAGCCCGGAATGTCCGTTGCGCCAAAACAAACAATGTATCTATGGATATTTGGTTTATGGATTGCTTCGCTGATATGGTTTGAGCCCCGGCTGCTACAGTTACTCAACATTGCTATCTCACCTCTTCAATATGTGTCAATACTTTTGTTAATCATTTTCATTGATTTTGCCTGGTTGTATGGTATTTACAATCTTGGAATTATTTCGTTTGCTGTTTTTTACAAATTAACAAATAAAAAAAGGCTGGCTGCCGCTGCTGAATTAACTACTTGCCCATCCACTGCTCTGCTCTATACTACTTGTAATGATTTTTCAGAAAAAAGTGCTTTATCCTGTTTGCAACAGAACTATCCCGATTTTAAACTTTATATTCTTGATGACAGCACCGAAGAATGTTTTAAGAAAAGGGTGGATGACTTTGCTAAATGTGATGCAGATAAAATTTTAGTGGTAAGAAGACCCGACAGAATAAACTTTAAAGCCGGCAACATGAATTATGCATTGACACATGTAGCCAATAAACAAAAATATTTTGCGATAGCTGATGCTGATGAAATTCTGCCTAAAGATTTTCTGCGCAGGCTGGTACCTGTGATGGAATCCGATCCGCAATGCGGCTTTGTTCAGGCCAATCACCGGGCTAATCCCGATGCTGAAACCCAACTACAGCAGGATATGGCGGTTGGAATAGACACTCACTGGAAGTGGTACCAGCCTTTGCGCAACCAATACGGATTTGTTATGTTTCTTGGTCATGGGGCATTGTTGCGGTATGATTGCTGGAAAATGATAAATGGTTTCCCCAATATCGTCAGCGAAGATTTAGGATTTGCAATTGCCGTCCGGGAAAAAGGATACCGGGGAAAATTTGAAGAGAATGTAACCTGCTATGAAGATTTTCCTGACAGCATCCGTTCTTTCCGCATACGACACATGAAATGGACAAGAGGAACCTGTGAATTTTTGAATAAAAAATTTTGGTGGTTGCTGAAATCAAAAAATATAAGCTGGGCAGAAAAGGCAGATATCCTTTTTCCAACGTTGAATTTACCATTAACACTTGTATTCTTTGTGTTTATGGTAAACACCAATATCATCATGCCTTCTTTATTCGGACATACACAAAATTTAACCTGGGTTTTTGCCGGCAATGAGATGGTGATACCAGTAATACAACTGAATGAAGGCTTTGGAGTAATTAACTCCCCGGATTTCTATGCTATTACATTACTTACACTCTTGTCACCCGTTTTATGTTTTATTATTGCCATGAGAAAGACACCGGTAAAATTGTTCAGATTTCTCAGTTATAGCACAGCATTGTATGCAGCATTGAGTATTTTATCTTCCATCGGCGTTATCGCTTATATGATTTCAGGTAAAGCTATTTTCCTGGTTACCGGGGATAAAAATCAATCCTTGCAGAAACAAGCTTCATCCAAAAAAGGTTTTGCAGGCCGCCTGAAAGATAAGTACAGTCAGTTCATTAATAAAAGCCATCCGGATTCACTTTTCGTACAATTGTTAGAAGTGATAGTTGGGCTTATATTTCTGATTGCGGCAATAAAAACAATGCAAATTGCTTTTTTCGGATTATGCTTCGCTTTTATGTTATTACCCTTGTTACATCACCTGGGTTGGGAAAAAAGAATTACAAGGGTTATCAGCTTTTTACCCTTTGTTATGATTTTATTCGGCGTAATGTTCGGAGTCTTAAGCATATTTGGAATGCAATCGGTGTTTTTTGGATATGGATTCCACTTTTAGTACCTAAGATTTCTCTCCTCTCATCCTGCCATCCTGTCACCAATTCGGGGCTTAGCAGTATATTTGCAGCCCGTCCGCCCTATTACTGGCGGATCCAATCGGACTTTTTATGCTTGACTTCGTGACAGATAAAGTGCCCCGAAATAATCGGGACAGGCAGGATGAGGCAAGGCAGGGCGAAGCATTTTCTCCTTTTGCTGAAGACCCCATTCCTTACAAAAAGCGATTTTATATCGAGAGCTATGGTTGTGCCATGAACTTTTCCGACAGCGAAGTGGTAGCCTCCATATTAAATAAAGAAGGGTTTGGTGCTACAAAAAATCTGGAGGAGGCCGATCTCATATTTGTCAATACCTGTTCCATCCGGGAGAAAGCTGAGTTGACTATCCGCAAACGTCTTACAGAGTTCCGGCAATTAAAAAAAGAAAAAAAGGGGTTGCTGGTAGGTGTCCTTGGTTGTATGGCCGAAAGATTAAAATCAAAATTATTAGAAGAAGAAAAATTAGTTGATATCGTTGTTGGCCCTGATGCTTACCGTTCACTTCCAGCTTTGGTAGTTGAAGCTGAAGGCGGGCATAAAGCGGTAAACGTTTTATTAAGCCGTGATGAAACGTATGGTGATATTTCTCCTGTAAGATTAAATAGCAATGGTGTAAGTGCTTTTGTAAGTATTATGCGGGGATGCAACAATATGTGTTCTTTCTGTGTGGTTCCTTTTACCAGGGGAAGAGAAAGAAGCCGTAGTGCAGAAAGTATTATTGCAGAATGCACCGACTTGTTTGAGAAAGGATACCGGGAGGTAACACTGCTTGGACAAAATGTAGATAGTTATTATTATACGGGGTCAACAATCAACGGTCAGCAATCAACAGACAACCCGATAACTTTCGCTGATCTTTTAGAAAGTGTTGCTCTTATTTCTCCCCTGCTCCGTGTCCGTTTCTCCACTTCACATCCCAAAGATATTACAGATGAAGTGTTGCATACAATTGCTA
>JANPMI010000078.1:0-13896 GCA_031422725.1 Chitinophagaceae bacterium
TTCTAATGTTTCGTAGCTGAAAGAAGTGCTTATTTTTGGTTTTTGCTGGCTCATTTTTCTGTTGCTGGTTGTTGGTTGCCGGTTACGGAGTCGTTGCTTTTAACCAGCTTTAAAGGTTATCCAAATGTACTTATTTATTGCCGATTTTGAGCCTCCTGGTTTTGGTATCAACCAGTTCTATATATACATGAATGACATTATCAGGGAAAATGCCGGGAGCTTTTTCAGGCCATTCCACCAGGCAGATATAACCGCTGAATAAAACATCTTCCACACCTGCCCGCAGTGCTTCTTCTTCATCTTTCAGCCGGTACAGGTCTATGTGAAATAATACTTTCTTCGTCCCCTCACAGTCGTATTCGTATTCATTAATAATGGAGAAAGTAGGGCTGCCGACTACATCTTTCACTCCTTTTACATCACAAAGAGCATGGATGAAAGTAGTTTTGCCTGCACCCATTTCTCCATGAAAAGCAAAAACAGTTTTACCATCGGTTGCTTTCCAGAAATCTTTTGCAACGCTGTTGATATTCTCAAGGGAAAAACTCCATTCCATGCTGCAAATTTAGCAGGATATACAACGGTGTTGTAAACATATTCCCTTTGCCGTAAAAAAGGGGTCGGGTCTTTTGGTAAATTTGCAGGATGGAAAAAATTCAATGGAAGGTGGAAGGCATGGATTGCACCACCTGTGCACTCAACATTCACAAATACCTGGAAAAACAAGGTATGAAGAATGTGAAAGTGAATTTTGCCACGGGAGATGTGATGTTTGATACAGAAGCAATCCTTGAAGAAGAAAAAATCAGTAAAGGCATACAGGGTCTTGGTTATAAAGTAGTGGATAGTGATGCCCATTCACATGGACATAGTCACGATGAACCAGGTTCAATAAAATTTCTTTCGACACATTTACAACGATTCCTTTTTTGTTTGCCATTTACTGCCCTGTTAATGCTGCACATGATTCCGGGTCTCCACATTCACTGGCTGATGAATCATTGGGTGCAGCTGGCACTTACTATTCCGGTTTATATTGTTGGTATGAGTTTTTTTGGCAAGAGTGCCTGGAAGAGTATTCGGAACGGCATGCCAAATATGAATGTGCTGATAGCCGTAGGTGCCACCGCAGCATTTGTGTATAGTCTCTATGGCTCATTGACGGGACAGGCTGAACAATACCTGTTTTATGAAACGGCTGCCACCATTATCACCCTGGTTTTTCTCGGTAACTATTTAGAAGAAGCTTCTATTGCTTCCACACAAAGAGCTTTAAACAAATTAGCCAAATCGCAAAAAGTGATGGCCAACATGATTGCTTTTGATGATGAACATAAGGAGCAAATTTTTGCGATAGAGAATACACAATTAAGAGTTGGGGATTTAATCCTGATAAAAAGTGGTGAGCAAGTACCTATTGATTCCAAAATTCTGTGGGGTGATGTTCATGTAAATGAGGCCATCGTTACCGGCGAAAGTGCACCAGTGCATAAAGTTGCCAAAGACAAATTGATTGGGGGCAGTGTAATCAGCGATGGAACTGTAAAGGCGCAGGTAACTGCCGTAGGAAATGACACGGTGTTATCCGGAATAATAAATATGGTAAAACAGGCACAGGGAGAAAGACCGCCGGTACAACAGCTGGCAGATAGAATCAGTGCCATATTTATTCCCGTTGTTTTGGGAATTGCCGTGGTTACATTAATTATTAGTTGGATTGTATTAAAAGATTTTACTCCTGCTCTAATGCGCAGCATTGCCGTATTAGTAATTGCCTGCCCCTGTGCTATGGGATTGGCAACACCTGCGGCCATTGCTGTTGGCCTGGGCCGTGCGGCAAAAACAGGTATTCTTTTTAGAAATGCCACCAGCCTGGAAACATTTAAAGACATTAAAAAAGTAGTGTTTGATAAAACAGGAACATTGACAACGGGAAAGTTTGTGGTTTCGGGTTTTGAAATCCTGAGCGGAGCCGAAGGAGGAGTTTTGGAAGAGTCTGAATTTAAGAAGGCCGTTTATAGTCTTGAGAAGTACTCGAATCATCCTATTGCAAAAGCTATAACAAACGAGTGGAAAACGAAAGATGAAATCAAATGGAAGAAAATAGAAGAAATAAAAGGTTTGGGTATGAAAGCCCAAGATGCAGAAGGTAATACCTGGTGGGCAGCTTCCTTTAAAATAGCAGAGAAAATGACTGATGATGATACACACAATGTTTACATCATCAAAAACGACAGGTTAATGGGATGGATTGATGTTAAAGACGAAATAAGACCCGAAGCAAAATCAGTAATTGATTACCTGCATTCCAAAAACATTGAAACTATTTTATTGAGCGGCGACAGGCTGGCTAAATGTAATGACCTTGCCTCGCAATTAGGAATTAACACAGTAATAGCAGAACAAACACCGGAACAAAAGTTAAATAAAATTACGGAACTGAGTGCTGCCTCCCCAACCGCTATGGTTGGTGATGGCATCAATGATGCTCCGGCACTGGCAAAAGCCACTATTGGAATATCCATGAATGATGCTTCACAAATAGCAGTTCAATCTGCACAGGTGGTATTGATGAATCATGGATTGAAAAACCTGCCGACGGCATTAGGATTAGGAAAACACACTTATATCACCATCAAACAAAATCTTTTCTGGGCTTTTGCGTATAATATTGTTGCTATTCCTGTGGCTGCATTTGGTTTTCTTACTCCCACTTTTGGCGCATTGGTAATGGGGCTGAGTGATGTTGTTTTAGCCATCAACTCTGTCCGGCTCTTCGTAAAGAAAGTAGTGTAAATTCACACTTTACGATGCAGGATATTCATTCCATATTAAAACAATACTGGGGCTTTGATGCGTTTCGTCCTTTGCAGGAAGATATTATTACTGCTGTATTGGAGGGAAAAGATACATTAGCATTAATGCCAACCGGGGGGGGCAAATCATTATGCTACCAGGTGCCTGCCATGGCGAAAGATGGAATATGTTTGGTTATATCTCCTTTAATTGCATTGATGAAAGACCAGGTGGAGAATCTCCGCAAAAAAAGCATCACCGCTTTTGCTGTTTATTCTGGTATGAGCCGTAAAGAAGTTATTAATACTTTCAAAGTGGCTTCAGAAAGTAATTGCAAGTTTCTGTACGTTTCTCCCGAACGATTAGAAACAAATTTGTTTAAAGAATACCTGCCGGGATTGAATATTTCATTGATTGCTGTTGATGAAGCACATTGTATTTCTCAATGGGGTTATGATTTTCGTCCTCCTTATTTACGGATTGCTGCATTGAGAGAAGAATTACCAAACATTCCTGTGCTTGCATTGACTGCTTCGGCGACTCCCGATGTACAAAAAGACATTTGTGAGAAGCTAACCCCCACCCACCCACCGAAGAGGGGTTTTCAGAATCCGCAACCTGAAGATTCATTCATTGGCTGGAAAGTTTTCCGCCAGTCTTTTGAACGACCCAATCTTTCTTACAGCATTTTTAAAGTGGATTCCAAAATCAATAAGATTATTGAAGTCTTGAGGAAAGTTCCGGGAGCAAGTATCATTTATTGCAAAAGCAGGAAAAGAACGAAAGAGATTAGCGAATTGCTCCGCCTGCAAAACATTTCAACCGATTTCTATCATGCCGGATTGATACAGGAAGAAAGAAGTAAAAGACAGGAAGCCTGGATTAATAATAAAACAAGGGTAATTGTATGCACCAATGCCTTTGGAATGGGGATTGATAAACCGGATGTGAGAACAGTTATACATGCTGATGTACCGGATTGCTTAGAAAACTATTACCAGGAAGCCGGTCGTGCAGGAAGAGATGGTAAAATATCCTATGCTGTCCTTTTATATGATGACAGAGATGTACATGAGCTGGAAGAACTGGCAGCTCTTCGTTTTCCCTCCCAAGATGAGATAAGGAATGTTTACCAGTCCGTTTCTAATTATTTACAAATACCCACCGGCAGTGGCGAAGGTCAATATTATGACTTTGATATTTCAGATTTTTTGAGAAAATTCAAACTCACTGGTCATACCACCTTATACTCCTTAAAAGCTCTTGAACAGGAAAGCTGGCTGGCTTTTAACGAACAGGTATTTCTGCCTTCATTTGTTAGTTTTACTACCAATAAGCACTATTTATATTCTTTTGAAAAGGAGCATCCCTCACTCGAACCTGTTATTAAAACTTTACTGAGAGCTTATGAAGGAATTTTTGACCAGCCAACTTCCGTTTCTGAAAAAATGATAGCAGGGCTGATGAAGAAAGATGCAGAAGAAGTAAAAAAACAATTGGCGCAGTTACAGCAGGCGGGGATTATCTCCTACGAGCCGCAAAAAGACAGTCCGCAATTATTGTTACTCCGCAACAGAATCAAAACTGAAGACATTACTATTAATATGGTGGAGTACAATAAAAGAAAAGAGAACTTTCAGCGAAGAGTGAAACAGATGGTAAGCTTTGTAAAAGAAACCGGTGCATGCAGAAGCCGTATCGTAGGTTCTTATTTTGGTGATTCGGCAATAAGACCTTGCGGTATTTGTGATAATTGCTTAAAACAAAAAGCAGCTAATCTTACCAAAGAAGAATTCGAAACCCTCCACCACCGGATAGTTAATATGGTGAAATATGAATCACTGCACACCAAAGAACTTTTATTAAAACTGAATGGTGTTAAAAAAGAAAAAGCCTGGAAAGTGATTGAATTCCTCCAGGCTGAAAATAAGATTGAAATGGATGCAGGTGGCTGGGTAAAATTAAAATAGGTTTTTGCGGCTGCGGCTTCTGCCACCCAAACCTAATACACCCAATAATGTTCTTACAATAGAATTACCGGCTGTCCGGGTCATACTCTTAACAACAGGGTCATCAAAAAATCCTTTTTCTTTTTTTGCAGGTGTTTTCTTTTCTTCTTTTGTTTCCTCATTACGTTTTGCAGCATCCTCTAATTTTTCAGTAAGCATCTCATAAGCACTTTTACTGTCAATCACTTCATTGTATTTAGCCGCTATTTTTGATTTGCTTACAAGGCCATCAATTTCAGCATCGGTTAAAATATCCATCCGGCTCTGTGGCGGACGAATCATACAATGCACCAGCGGCGTGGGAATACCTTTTTCATTTAATATTGTTACCAAAGCTTCGCCAGTCCCTAATTGAGTAATTAAATCCTCTGTTTTATAAAATTCTGTTTCAGGATAGTTCTCCGATGTTTGTTTAATTATTTTTCTGTCTGCCGCTGTAAAAGCCCTCAAAGCATGTTGTATTTTCAATCCTAATTGTGCCAGCACTGAGGCCGGCACATCCATCGGATTTTGTGTACAGAAATAAATACCAATTCCTTTGGAACGAATTAATTTGATAATCGTTTCTATTTGTTGCAGCAAGGCGTCATTCGCTTCCTGGAAAATAAGATGGGCTTCGTCTATAAACATTACTAATTTGGGTTTATCCATATCTCCTTCTTCGGGCAGCGTAGCATATAATTCTGCCAGCAGTTGCAGCATAAATGTTGAAAATAATTTAGGCCTGTCCTGCAAATCTGTAACCCGAACAATAGAAATCATTCCTTTTCCTTCAGCATTAATGCGAAGAAGGTCATCCACTTCAAAACTTTTTTCACCAAAAAAAACATCAGCCCCCTGTTGCTGCAACTCGATTACTTTTCGGAGAATTGTCCCTGTAGAAGTGGTGGATATTTTACCATATGTTTTTTCCAACTCTGCTTTTCCTTCGTCACTCACAAATTGCAATACTTTGATAAAGTCCTTCAAGTCCAGCAGTGGCAATTTATTATCATCGCAATATTTGAATATCATGGCGACGAATCCACCCTGTGTATCATTCAATTCCAGAATTTTTGAAAGCAGTACCGGGCCAAATTCACTCACCGTTGCCCGCAGCCTTGCACCTTTCTGATTACTTAGCGTTAATAAATCAACCGGGTAAGCAGTGGGTTTGAATTCAATATTTAATTTCTGGCAGCGGTCAGCTATTTTATCATTTACTGTTCCGGCAGCAGCAATACCGCTCAGGTCGCCTTTGATGTCCATCAGCAGCACCGGCACACTGGTATCACTTAATCCTTCTGACAGCATTTGCAGAGTTTTGGTTTTACCCGTACCTGTTGCGCCGGCTATCAGGCCGTGGCGGTTCATTGTTTTTAATGGAATCAATACATCTGCTCCGGGTACGATAGCTCCATCGAGCATAGCACCACCGATTTTGAAACATTCGCCTTTGAAATCATAGCCAATTTTTACTGCTTCGATAAATTTTGTACTGTCTGCCATTACAATAAATTTGTTTGAAAGTTAAATGAAAGTTTTAGTTGTTTATAAATCTTCTTCTCTCTCCAGCATCAACACAGCCCCCTGGGGCACGATAAAGTATTTTTCGCTTTCATACATTACTTCCGTAGCGCTGCTGAGTAAGAAAATGGCGAGGTCTCCTTCTTTGGCCTGTAACGGTAAATATTTTACTTGTTCTTCTTCGCCTTTCCAGCTTTCATTTTCTACCGGCATGGGAATAGGATACCCCGGACCTGTTTTAATCACATATCCTTGCTGCACTTTTTCCTTTTCCTGCACCCCTGGCGGCAGATAAAGTCCGCTGGCAGTTCGTTCATCCGGCCGGGTGGGTTTTATGAGTAACCGGTCTCCAATAACAATAAGTTTTTTGAGCCGGTTGTCGTTTGTTAAATGCATGGCACAGTTTTTAATATATTAAGCAAAAGTAGATAGCCGGGGGAATGAAACAACGGTGTTTTAACAAAATATTCGTTCTATATTCTTTAACCCCCGAAATGCTTTAACTTTATTTGTCACCAACCTCACCCCTTCCCTCTCCATGCATGAAGAGGGTGTATCGGAGATGAGATTATTAACTAAGAATGAATCAGCATTAAAACTTTTATCAATGGACACTAAGAAACCCCAAATTTTGTTGTGCGAAGATGACCCGAATCTCGGAAGTGTATTGAAGAATTACCTTGAATTAAATGATTATGATGTAACCCTGGAAAGGGATGGCCGGCTTGGCCTCGCTGCTTTTCAACGGGAAAAATTTGACCTCTGCCTGCTGGATGTAATGATGCCCAATATGGACGGATTTACGCTGGCCGAAGAAATAAGAGATGTGGATCCCGATATCCCTTTGTTCTTCCTCAGTGCCAAAACAATGAAGGAAGATGTGATACAGGGCTACAAACTCGGTGCTGATGATTACATCACCAAGCCTTTTGACAGCGAAGTGTTGCTGCTGAAAATAAAAGCAATCCTGAAAAGAAATGAAGAGCAGAATAAAGAAAGTGAAAACAAGGAGTTTGATTTAGCCAGTTATCATTTTAATCCTAAACTCCGCCAGTTAATACACAACGGTATTACACAAACTTTATCTCCCAAAGAAAATGAGTTGCTGAAAATGCTGTCGGAGTACCTCAATGATCTGTTACCAAGAGAACAGGCATTGAAAAGAATATGGGGCAGTGATACTTATTTTAACGGACGCAGCATGGATGTTTACATTGCTAAACTCCGCAAGTATTTAAAAGATGACGAAAAAATAGAGATTGTGAATATACATGGTAATGGGTTCCGGCTTGTTGTACAACCATGATTTTAGTAAATATGTAAATAGGGTATATAAAGTGACCGTAATACTTTATATACCCTATTTACTTTTTATACCCGGTATTACATTTCAATCCGCAAACAAGTTACCAGTTCCACCTGGCTTAGCTTTTCCAAGATGCTCATAAGCCTTTGCGGTTACTTCTCTTCCTCTTGGCGTTCGTTGCAGAAAACCTTCCTGTATCAGGAATGGTTCATACACTTCTTCAATAGTACCTGATTCTTCACCAACAGCAGTGGCAATAGTGCTTATACCAACCGGGCCCCCTTTGAATTTTTCGATGATGGTTTGCAAAATCCTGTTGTCCATATCATCCAACCCATATTCATCTACATTCAGTGCTTTGAGAGAATGTTGGGTGATACCGAAATCAATTTCACCATCATTTAATACCTGTGCAAAATCCCTTACTCTTCTTAATAATCCATTGGCGATTCTGGGTGTTCCGCGGCTTCGTCTGCCAATTTCTACAATCGCTTCATCTGAAATTTTTGTTCCCAGAATATTGGCCGAACGCTGAATAATCTTATTCAGCACGGCTGATGTATAATATTCTAATCTTGATTTGATGGCAAATCTTGAAAGCAATGGTGCAGACAATAAACCACTTCTTGTAGTGGCGCCTATTAAAGTAAAGGGGTTCAGGTTGATTTGAATACTCCTTGCATTGGGGCCGCTGTCAATCATAATATCAATCCGGTAATCTTCCATAGCCGCATACAGGTATTCTTCCACTACTGTACTCAGGCGATGTATCTCATCAATAAACAACACATCATTGGGTTCCAGGCTTGTAAGGAGTCCTGCAAGGTCTCCGGGCTTCTCAATAACGGGTCCTGAAGTTTCTTTAATATTTACACCCAGCTCATTGGCTACAATTCTTGATAAAGTTGTTTTCCCCAAACCGGGTGGGCCATGAAATAACACATGGTCCAGTGCCTCTCCACGGATTTTGGCAGCTTTAATAAATATGCGGAGGTTTTCAATAGTCTTCTCCTGGCCGGCAAAATCTGCTATCTGGGAAGGGCGGATATTATTTTCAAATACCACATCAGCTGCCGTTAAGTCTTGTTTATCACTACTCAGATTGGGATTGGACATGAACTATTTAATTGAATATTTGTAAAGCTAATTATTAATCAATTAAACTCAGCGTTATGAAAGTCGGTATAATAGGTTCAGGTATTGTTGGCAAGGTGCTGGCTAAAGCTTTTACCAGCGAAGGACACCAGGTAAAATTGGGTACCCGGGATGTTTCAAAAGAAGAATTGGTAACGTATAAAGAAGAAAATCCCGCCATTACCATTGGCACTTTTACTGAAACGTCGCAGTTTGGCGAATTAATTGTGCTGGCAACCGGTGGTTTGGTAGTGGAAGAAGCTATCAAACTGGCTGGCATAGAAAATTTTTCGGGTAAAGTAATTATTGATGCTACCAACCCGATTGCAGCTGCCCCACCTGTAAACGGTGTACTGCAATTTTTTACGGGGCCCAATGAATCATTGATGGAAAAAATTCAGGCATTATTACCTGCTGCCAAACTAGTAAAAGCTTTCAGCAGTGTCGGCAATGGACTAATGTACAAACCACAACTTCAGGGAGGCATCCCTACAATGTTTATCTCAGGCAACGATGATGAGGCAAAGAAAGTAGTGACAGATATTCTGACTTCATTCGGCTGGGAAACAGAAGACATGGGCAGAGCGGAAGCTGCAAGAGCCATTGAACCATTGTGTATTTTATGGTGTATTCCCGGTTTTATCAAAAATCAATGGACCCATGCTTTTAAATTACTAAAAGCATAAGCGTATAATTTTATGATATATACTGATTCATTTGCAGTATCATATCCGGGTCAGGACTATTGGCCAGCCATTTTTCCTTTTCAGAAAATTTGCAGACACCCGGATAATCACCTTTCCTTTCTCCCATATCTGCAATGATTTGAAAATGCAGGTGCGGAGGCCATTGTCCATTTTCTGAAGGGATACCAAATTCTGCAAACGTATCGCCTTTGGCGATCCTGTCCCCTTCCTGCATATTTTTAATGGAGTTCAAACTTAAATGGCCATATAGAGTGTAAAAGGTTATCCCTTCCAATGAATGAGTGAGAATAATAGTTGCTCCATAGTCACCAAACTGGTTATTAAAAGCAAAACTGTGAACTATACCATCTAATGGCGCCATTACAGCAGTATGCGGTTTGCCCCAAATATCCGTACCAAGGTGTAAACGTCTTGGTTCTTCGCCTGGTTTCCCTCCATCAAACACTTTACTGCTGTTATAAATAGTTCTGTGCTCCGCATACCCTCCTGTTCCATACCTGGCACCGGTATTTCTAAGCTGCTCATTAATATAAGCTGTAAACTCTTTAGTGTTTTTAAGTGTATCGCCGGTAATGTCCTTATTCTTATCTGTAAAATTCAGCATCAACAACTTGTCATTATCAGGATCAAATGAAATAACAGGATGAAACGACAGGTCGGATTTTTTTAATGCTGATATAATTTCTGATGATGCCATGGTTATCTAAAGATAGGAGGTGAACTATGTTCACCCAAAAAAAGCATCCCGTCTCGTTTTGAATGAGACGGGATGCTTTGTATTACATTGATACCCTTTTATTAATCATGTTGCATAATCACCTTAAAGGTTTTTTCAGAAGTTCTTATGCCATCATCATAATAGAACTTGATGAGATAAACTCCCGAAGGCAAGTGTGAAATATCTATCGGAATCACCCGGCCATACACCAATCCGTTATAAACCGGTGAGGTAAGCACTTTATTGACAATACTACCGTTTACTAACTGGCCTGAGGAATTAAACACTTTCATACCAAGGTAATTATAAAGTGTACTGTTGATCCTGATATTGAACCTTCCGTTATTCGGGTTCGGGAACAATACAACAGCATCATCCCTCAGCAGCCTGATACGTTCTCCGCAATCAACTACAATAACTTTAGTTGTATCACTGGCAGTACAGCCAAAACTATTAGTGTAGGTATAAGTAAGCGTATAAGTTCCTACTCCCGTTGCCGATGGCACAAAGTTGAATCCTGATACACCAATACCGCTCCAGCTTCCACCAACAGGAGTTCCTACCAGCGGAACCAATGTATCACTGAGGCATATCCTGCGATTCCAGAGATCCGTTGCTACCACTATTGGTAGTGGATTAACAGTTAACGTAGCCACATTGGATATTATGAACTGACCACAACTATTAGTTACCCTTACACGGTATTGGTTACCACTTAGCCCTGTCGTTACACCAGTAATAGTAAATGTAGGTGTATAAGAACCACCCGTTGTAAGATCAATCCATGGCCCGCCGGGACCGGTGGTACTAACCTGCCACTGGTAAATTGTTGGCGGAGGTACACCTGTAGCCACCACACTAAACACAGCATTGCCGTTCTGACAAACTGTAACACTCAACGGCTGTGTGGTTATCGTTGGTGCTGTAGCCACATTCAACACAACGGTATTCGAGGTAGCTGATGGAGAACATGTACCACTTACTACCACATGATAACTTCCGCTATTAGCAGAGGAAACTGTAGATAGTGTTAGTGTATTAGTAGTGGATCCGGAAATAAAACCACCGTCCGTCATTGCCACTCCATTTCTAAACCACTGGTAAGTAAGACCGGCACCGGTTGCCGTTACACTATATACTACATTAAAGCCCGGGCATATTGTCTGCGTTGCCGGAGTTGGCTGCACCGTGATAGCAGGAGGCTGATTTACATTTATAGTTACACTTGATGTGCCTGTGCAACTGAGTTGGGTATTTGAAGCTGTATAAGTCCTGGTAACTGTCGGCTTTGCCCAAACTGTATAAACAGGTGTGCCTGTGTAAGCAGTAGTTGCTGTAGAATTTGTAAACAGATCCGTAACCGGACTGAAGGTAACCGGTTGTGGTACATTGAATGTAATACTCCATGTAGAAATAACTCCGGTTCCTCCTGTCAAATCATCCACCACATATAAACTCCAGTTTCCATTTGCATTACCGGTGAAGCTTGACAACGTTGTAGAAACTGGCGCCCCAAGCGGACCAGGTGCAGGCCAGTTATCGCCAGCCCCAAAGTTTGTGGGTCTGTATGTTCCGCTGGCATTAAACGCAGCATCTGCTAATGTTGCAGCGGCTGCATCATCTAATACAAAACTTTGTCCTGTAGCAGGTGTAGTTCCGCCGGCATCTGACATTAGTATTACAGCCTGGCCTGTTGGGGATACAAGAACGACGTCCACATCATCCGGGTTACTATGATGATAGGTATTCAGGTTTACTGATTTAACAGTAACACCTGATACAGGTAAGCCGGCAACAGCTAAATTATTAGGATAAGGTGAAGCAATACCATCAGTATTACCTCCTACCGGAATATTGGTGTTAAGTAACTGGGTAAATGTTTGAGGTATAGTTGGAACCACACTGGCATCAATGCGAACAATATCACCGTTACAAATGGTCACAGGAGATGGCAATACAAACGAAATTCTCAATCCGGAACTTATTGACGCCGTGTTACAGGAGTATTGTGTAAACAAAGTGGTTGGCGTTGCCGCACCCTGCACACCTATAGAGGCACTGGCTCCGGGTGAGCCTGTAATTGTTCCATAAATAAAGTCAACCCGTTCTTGCCCTTCAAAAAGCCGGGCTTCAAGACTTACGGAACCAGTACCAGGAAAATAACTAGCCCTCCATTCAATATTGAATATACGATTAGGAGCAACCCCGGAAACGGATGTAAATATTCCCTCTCCAGCTTGAGCAGTCCATAAATCGTCCCAATGTGGCATAAAGAACGGAGCCCCCAGATTAGTAGAACTGGGCAACGGACATACGTTGCTAAATGCGGCGTTTCCTGCCCCGGAGAACTGGATATTACCATTGCTGGAAACCCTTAAAGAATTATAACTGGTCCCGTAAACGAAATAGGGGAATGGTAATGCCACCGCTGCTGTCACATCATCACCCTGGCTACCCGGTACCAATGTAGTGCCCGGAACAATCGCATTGCCAGTTGAAGTTGTGAAAATATAATTCGTACCCGGAGGTGCTGGAGGTGTTCCGGCAGGCGTAGTACTCAGCGTAATTACCGGTGTTGGGTTTACAGTAACTGCTACATTACTAACAACTGTACAACCGGCAGGATCTGTGGAAGTAAGAACATAGGTCGGATTACCGGCCGGAATATTTGTTACACTAAAGCTTACATTAGAATTATTAGTACCCGAAGGAACGGCTGCTCCAATTGTACCCGGTCCTGTAAGTGTATGGGTATAGTTACCCACTGCTGCTGAACCCGAAACAGTACCAGTAATTACAGTAGCACCGGGTGAACATACAGTAGATGGCGTAGCCAGCACATTAGAATGAACCAGGCTGCTTACCCTTACAGGGAACTCAACTGTATTGGCAGAACCTCCGCCGGCAGTTGTACAAGTAACTGTTACTATATAATAAGCAGTAGCCGATGCAGTAAATGAATAAGTAATGCCGGAAGCAGCCGGAATATTTGTGTATGGGCCACCAGGTGTTGGCGATGATTTCCATTGGAAAGTCAGACCCGAATTATTACTGTAGCCTGAAACAGACAGATTAACAACAGTACCGGCACAAACAACAGCTGCCGGTCCTGAAATAGAACCCGGAGAAGGAACGCCGCTGCAAGGAGGAAGTACGCAGGTTCTTGTTAAAGAAAAATTACCTGTGGCAGTACTGAATCCAGTTACTAAAACAAAGTAGTCTGTACCTATAACGGCCGGAAATGTTACCTGGGACTGAAGACCACAAAAATCATCATTGCCGGTTACACAAACTAATGAACCACAAGTGCCGCTGAAATCGCCGATCTTGGAATCAAAGTTAGTGCCGGTACAGGTATTCAAAGTAACAGTTGACCCATCACCTGCGAATCTGTACCATACTCCCGGTGCTGTATTCAAAGGAGTACCGCAGTCACTCACAGCATCAATGGTAGCCCCAACGGTGCTGCTGCTGATGGTTTGGCCGCAGTTAATAGTAATTGCCCCTGTACAGATATCGTTTGGAAAAGTGCAGGTCCTGGTTAAAGAAAAGGCACCGGTAGCAGTACTGAAACCTGTGACCAATATAAAATAATCAGTACCGACTGTAGTGTCGAAGTTTACCTGCGACTGAAGTCCGCAAAAATCATCATTGCCGGTTACACAAACCAACGAAGCACAAGTGCCGCTGAAAACGCCGATCTTGGAATCATACGCTGTG
>JANPMI010000079.1:0-8649 GCA_031422725.1 Chitinophagaceae bacterium
TTCTCCATTCAATCTTATTTTGTCAAGAACAATTTGTTTAACATCTAAGCCATATTTATCGGCCAATAAAAATGCAAACGCAAAAACATCGGCTAATTCCTCTTTTACCTTTTCCTTATTGGCATCTGCGGCATTTTTCCAAAGAAACAATTCAAGTAATTCTCCAGCCTCAACATTTATTGCCAAAGCAAGATCTTTGGGATTATGAAATTGCTCCCAATCCCTTTCGTTTCTGAACTTTATTAGTTCCTGGATTATATCCCTGATATCGTTCATGCTATTGTGGTTTATGCATTGATACTGCCAAATTGTATTCATCATCATACGGCAAATGAAGCTGTGAAACCATTTCGGGTATTGCCAGCATCCAACTCACATAGTAGTATGCCAAAATATGATAGCCCGAAAACAACTTGCCTGATATTGAGCTAATCCTGTAATCAGTCTTGTCCGGGCTGTAGCCCTGTGTTCCCTGCATGGCAATTTCAAAAGCTATTTCTTTTATTTTCTCTTTAGGTATTGTTTCAAAGTATTGCAATGCGTCTACCATAAACATCACAACTGCCATATTCGTCCCAATTTTTTCCTGTGACTTTTGGAACTTATCCATTTCCCTTTCTTTGTACGGGTCTTTAGATTCTAAATCGAACGGGTCTTTTTCTATGGAGCTTAACAGGTTATCAATGTCAGTTCTTTTTGTTCTGTATTCAACTTCGTTAACGAGTTCAAAATTTTTATCAAGCTTTAAATCTTCTGCCCAATGCAAAACCATTTCATACTCCTCGGCAGGTCCTTTATCATCTCTGTATTGTAAATACTCGTTGTAAAATTCATTGGCATGTTTTAATTCAATTGGTGATGCCTGAAAATCCTTTATAAAATCAATGCCAAACAATTCTTTGAATTGCATAGCATTTACCAAATTGTATATTTTGCTTTTTGATACAATTTCTTTCGGTGTTTGTTCAATAGTTCGTTTGTCAGTAACTGCCTTTAACCCTTCTTGATTTAAAGTGTACAAGGAAATAAATTGATAGGGCTTTAATTCTGAATATTCAGTGAATAAGAAGTTCTCAATAAATAAATCTATAGGGGTATTAAAAATTTGACTATTAATTCCTTCAAAAAGACTTGAGCAATAATTTGCTATTCCATTTTCAGAAATCCCCATCTTCAAAAATTTCTTAATAGTTGAATCAAGACTTTTAATAAATTCTGATTTCTGTTGTTGCGTAGAAACAAATAGTTGGTTTAATTCTTTATTTCTTGCTTCAATTACAAAATCTAAGTGAACCAATTCATGCATTATCAAATGCTCTACTGCTAAATATTTTGGCTTGTATTTTACTATGTGTTTAGGCCTGTTATAATTTTCGGCAAATTCTATTTTAGCTGCGGTTGGAATGTCTGTGTCTTCTATAATATCTATTTCTTTGCCACCATCAAATTCCAGTTTGTGCCTGTATTCACTGAATATTTTTTTGCCTTCGCCCTTTTCAATAATTTTCTTTGCAATATCAAAAGCCTGCCTTACAGAATTTTGATAAAGCACATCTTTTACACTGAGCGATGCCGAAGTGTTGAGTTTAATTGCCCGTATGGTACTGTAAAAAGAAGAGTGTAAATCATTTTCTGTTTCTGCAATCATTCCTAATGCAAAATGTGTATTTGGGTATTGGTCATTAATTTTTATTGCCTCCAAAAAATATTTTTTTGCTTCTTCAAGTTTCCCTTGTTGCATGAGATTAGCTCCAATATTATTTATGGCTATGTTATCGTTTGGGTTGGCAACTAATGCCTGGTCATAGTATTGCATGGCCGTGGGCACATCATTTTTGGATTTGGCAAAAATGTTTCCCATCATCAGCAGTGCATATCCATTTTTGGAGTTCCAGCGGAGTGCATCTATTAATGAGTTGATGGCTTTTTCCGGGTCGCCTTCATCAGAAAGTATCTGCCCCATTATCCGGTGGTACTCCGAATTGGCCGGGTTCTTCTCTATTAATTTTTTAAGAATGGGTTTTGCTTCGGCATACTTTCCTTTTTCGCAAAGGGCTACCGTTTTTCGGTAGTCAGCTTCCTGGGAGATGATGGCGGAGGTATCAATTTCAATCGATACCCAATCTTCAGTAATAGTAACGGTAGGTTTGTAAGGGCAAAAACTATAATACTCTTCTAACTTATTGATTAATAGGTCTTTACCCCCCCCCCCTTAATTCAGGAAAAATGGTATATAAGAAGTCGTCTATTTTATGGGTAATCTGCATGGGTGTTTGGTCTGCGAAATCAAATTTCCTGATTATTTTTTAATTGGTAGGTTTTTTAAGTGCTGGGTGTACGATACCATTTTCCCGTTATCAGGAAAATGGTTGGCAACCATTTGTAGCTCTGCTTTCCTTACTAATTGATTATAGCTTCTAACTATTTTTCTTCTTAATCTTTTTCGGTTTAGCTGTTTTATTATCCAGCTTTTTTATACTGTCGGCTACAGGCAGGTTTTCGGGCATGGTGCCACCTATATCTTTTATAGTTTGCCGTACTTTTTTGCCTACTTCAAAATGTGTTTTGTTGGCTTGCTGTTTGCCTTTTATGTTTTCTCTTTTTAGTTTTTCTTCCGTTTGTGTGGCACGGAAAAGATTGGCAGCTAATTCGGTGCTGCCATGTGGTCCAGAATGTGCTGGCTTTTTTTAAGCACTTTCTTTTTGTGAATGCCTTTGGCATCCAGCCCGCCATATAAACCCATATATCCATGATTTTGAAAAATGGCATAATCCACTGGTTCTATCACCCCTGCACTTTTGGCCGCAGCTGCAAGGTTGGTGTTATGCTTTGCCAATTCATTTCGCAGAAAGATGCGTTTTTCATTTTCTGTACTCAGCCGGTTATACTCGTCCATCTGTTGTATTTCCTGCAAACGGGTTTGCACGGCAAAATAGGTTTGACCCAAAGCGACTACTTCTTTTGCAGGGTCGGCATTTTGTACAATGAGGTAACAGGCATACCTTGAAAGCTTAACACCATCATCAAAACCCCGTTCTGCACCGGAGCCAATCCTGACCATCTCGTGGAAGTCCACGAAATGGTTTTCTTTAGGTTGTCCGCTTTTTGCAGAAGCCTCTTTCGCTTTATCTATTACAGGTTTGAAGTTGCGGTATTCGGCGTAGTCCAATACTTTAGCCAAATCACGGCCACTCCAAAATTCATTTCCATTTTCATCCCGTTGCTTTATCTGTTCAAAAACAGTTAATGCTTGTTTTGATATTTCTTTTGCCATATTATTTCTTGCCTTTATCATTTTGCGGATGTCAGCAAAATGATTGTTTGTAAATTATTATTCTGTGAATTTATGCGGCATTGTCGCTGAACTCTCTTCTCCAGCTTAGCTACAGCAAAATAAACCAATAAAAGCATTTAGGTTTTCTTTACTTTTCAGTATGAAAAAGCTGTTCGTTTTCTTACTAATTATACATCTCAAGGCCTCCGCCCAAATAAACCCCGCCAACATCACTATTGCCCGTGATAGTTTTGGTGTACCGCACATCTTTGCTCCCACCGACCCTGAAGTAGCCTATGGCATTGCCTGGGCACATGCTGAAGATGATTTTGAAACATTACAATTAGTGGTGCTTAGCGGCAAAGCAAAACTCGGAACCGGTCTTGGGAAGAAGGGTGCTGAAGGTGATTATGTAATCAACCTGTTGCGAATAAGAGAAACAGTAGAAGAACAATGGAATACCCTCAGCCCCGACTTTGTTGCATTGATAAAAGGATATGTGCAGGGATTAAATGCTTATGCAAAAGCCCATCACCATGAAGTGAAATATAAAAAAGCTTTTCCTTTTGATGAAAAAGATTACATGACAGCCGTTGTTTTTTCTACCAGTCTTTTTTGCGGGGTTGACCAGGTGTTGCCACAAATATTGGGTGGTAAAGTGGCGACTATTCCGGGGTTTAATCCGCAAGGCTCTAATGCTTTTGCTATGAACTCGGTGAAAACAACAACAGGGGAAAGCTTTTTGGCCATCAATGCACATCAGCCGAATGAAGGGCCGGTGGCTTTTTATGAAGCACACCTGCAAAGCGAACAGGGATGGAATATGCTCGGCGGTTTGTTTCCCGGAGGTTGTTTAATTTTTCATGGCACTAATGAAAATTTAGGATGGGCACATACCGTTAACTACCAGGATAAAGCAGATGTTTATCAATTAGAGATGAATCCGGCGAATAAAAACCAATACAAATTTGACGGGCAATGGATAAACCTCGAAGAAAACAAAGCCAAACTAAAAGTGAAGGGGATCCCGGTAACTATTGGTAAAAAAATATACTGGAGTAAATATGGTGCAACACTTAAGACAGACAAAGGAGTTTTTTCTCTTCGGGTTCCGGCTACGATGGACATTAAAGCATTAGAGCAATGGTATAGAATGAACAAGTCAAAAAACTTTACTGAATTTTACCAGGCTCTCAGTATGACAAGCCTGCCGATGTTCAATATTACATATGCTGACAGGTACGATACTATCTTTTATATCAGTAATGGAAAAATGCCGAGACGAAACCCCGATACAAAGTATAACTGGAAAAGTACATTACCGGGAAATACTTCAGCAACCTTGTGGACACAGTTTAAACCGGTTGGTGAATTGCCGCAGTATATAAATCCACCATCAGGTTATTTATTTAATACCAACCATTCTCCTTTTCTGGCTACGGATGTAAAGTATAATCTTGACAGAAATAAGTTTGACAGGACGGACGGATATGAAACGTATCATAACAACCGTAGCCAGCGGGTAACGGAATTAATAAACGGGGGCAAGTTTGATTACAGCAGCTTCAAAAGAATCAAATTTGACCAGCAGTTACCCAAAGAATTAAAATATACTTATGGCATTGATACGATGCTGAATTTAAATGTCAATGACTATCCTGCATGGAAAGAAGTGATTACAAATTTTCAAGGGTGGAACAGAAAATCAGTTACTACCAGCAAAGGAGCCGCTGTTTTCATACTTACTTATTATTACCTGGCAGATAAACTGAAAGGAGTGCCTGCAAGACAAATAACAAAAGGGGAGGCTATCGAAACATACCAGTATGTGCATGATTATATGATGAAGCATTTTGGAAAAACAGATTTGATGCTTGGTGATGTACAAAAGTTAGTGAGAGGTGATGATGCCCGGCCCGCCTGGGGCTTTCCGGATGTACTGACACCTTCTTTTTCTGAACCGTATAAAAGCGGAATGCGCAAGGTAACTGGTGGCGATGCTTACATCTGTTTTGTCCGTTATTCAAAAAACGGTGGATTGCCCGTTATAGAATCAGTAAATACTTTTGGTGCTTCCATGCATCCTGATTCGCCGCATTACAAAGACCAGATGACGATGTTTCAAAATCAGCAGACAAAACCTATGACATTGGATAAAAAGGAAGTATTGAGAACGGCTAAAAAAATTTATCATCCGGGAGAATAGTTTTAAACCATCAGGGTTTCCATCCCCTCCTGGGAGAGCCTGCCCCGCTACTGCGGGGGGTGGCAGACATTTACCCTTAATGTTTTTATGAATGAGGTGGATTTATAGTTAATCCGCTATTATCAATTACAGGCAAACATCTTAACTTACGAAAAACCATTCCGTTTAAATGCTTTCAGCTTCTACCATCAAACTATTACGCATACCCTTTTCTATTTTTCTGTCACCGTTGTATTTTTTTGCCTTATCTCAGGTGCCGGATATTAACTGGTGGAAAGCCGCATTGATTTTTATTATCCTTCACTTCTTAATTTATCCCGCCAGTAACGGATACAACAGTTATATGGACCGGGATACTGAAAGCATTGGCGGTATTGAAAAACCACCACCACCTTCCCGCCAGCTTTACTGGCTGACGATTATATTAGATACAGCAGCCATTTTGCTGAGTGTTCTGATACATCCTTTGTTCCCGGTCTTTATGATTTTATACATCGGCGCCTCCAAAGCATATAGTTACCGGGGCATCAGGCTGAAGAAATTTCCCATCATTGGTTATCTCACGGTGATTATTTTCCAGGGGGCTTTGACGTTTGCGTTGGTGTATTACGGCAGCAATGCGGACACCCGGTTTTATATCCCCTGGCAGGGAATGGTGATTTGTGCATTACTAATTGGGGGCTTTTATCCGCTTACACAAATATATCAGCATAAGCAGGATTTGAATGATGGTGTAGCCACCATCAGCTATAAGCTGGGCTATACAGGTACTTTTATTTTTTGTGCAATCGTTTACGGGCTGGCCTGGTTTTTCATGGCACAATTCTTTATAAGTAAAGGGGAAGAGAATAAATTGCTGGTCGTTAGCATCTTTTTTGTGCCAATCATCGTTTATTTTATACAATGGTTTTTTAAGGTAAAAAAAGATGTTGCTGCTGCCAACTTTAAAAATACCATGCGGATGAACTGGCTGGCAGCTATCTGTACGAATACCGCATTTTTAATTTTATTAACCTGGAGGTTTTTTGAGTAAAATAGTATCAATTGGCACAGCCGTTCCGGCACACCGGCATAAACAGGAAGACATTCTTGACTTTATGCAAAGAGTTTATGCGTTGAATGAAACCGACAAACGAAAACTCAAGTTTCTGTACCGCCAGGGAGGCATTGATACCCGGTATTCCGTTATACCAGATTATAGTTTACCTGCTGCACAGTGGCAATTTTATAGTCCGTCAGAAAATCTGGAGCCTTTTCCAAAACTCGAATTACGAATGAAGTGGTTTCAGCAGGAGGCAGCACCGCTTTCATTACAAGCCATCAATAAATGTGTAGAAAAATTTCCTCACAAAAAGATTACGCATCTCATTACTGTAAGCTGTACCGGTATGAGTGCACCGGGGCTTGATTTGGAATTACTGGAGTTATTAGAACTACCTGCCACTACTTTCCGCACTTCTGTCAATTTTATGGGATGTTATGCTGCCATTCATGCACTGAAAATCGCTGATGCTTTTTGCAAAGCAGATAAAGAAACGAATGTATTAATTGTTTGCACCGAATTGTGTACCCTGCATTTTCAAAAAGAAAATACGGTGGACAATATCACCAGCAGCATGTTATTTTCTGATGGGGCTGCTGCGGTATTAGTAAGTGGTAATGAAGAAGAGGAAGGACTTACCATCAATAATTTTTATTCTACTGTAGCCTTAAAAGCTAAGCAGGATATGGCCTGGGAACTTTCTTCCAAAGGCTTCCTGATGACACTGAGCAGCTATGTGGCCGATATGATTGAAGAAAATTTTGATAACCTGGTGCAAAATGCTTTAACAGCAGCAAATCTCGGTAAAGAAAATATTACTAATTGGTGCATACACCCCGGCGGAAGAAAAATATTGGAAGCAGTACACAACAGTCTTGGTTTTACTAATGGCCAGTTGCAGCCCTGCTATGATATATTAAGAGAGTACGGCAATATGTCTTCCCCTACCGTATTATTTGTGCTGGAAAGAATAATGAATGGTTTAAACAAACAGGAAGCAAATAAAATTTTTGGAGCAGCCTTTGGCCCGGGCTTAACAATGGAAACAATTATTTTATCTTCATGATAAACCTTCGCCACCGTAGTTACCAGAAAGAGTTGATGGACGGGGATGATATTTCTTTTGAGGCAATGGCACAAACCTTAAAAGAATTAAATATCGTAAACACCCGGTTGGGAGGTCATGCCATAACCATAAACGGAGTAAAGCAATTAATTAATAATAATCAACCAGTAACTGTTTGCGAAATCGGTTGTGGCGGAGGTGATAATCTTGATGCTATTTATAAGTATTGCTGCAAAAACAATATCCCTATTAATTTTATGGGCATTGATATGAATGCAGAATGTATTGCCTTTGCCAGGCAGCAATATCCGCAACTCCCTTGTCAATGGATATGCAGTGACTATGCGGTAGTGCAGTTTGGAAACAACAAACCGGATATAATTTTCTCTTCACTTTTTTGTCATCATTTTACTAATGAGCAATTGGTGAAGATGTTACGATGGCTGCGGTCAAACAGCCGCACTGGCTTTTTTATTAATGATTTGCACCGCCATTGGCTGGCATATTATTTAATAAAATATATCACAAGTTTTTTCAGCAAATCATACCTCTTTAAAAATGATGCTTGTTTATCTGTAGCCCGCTGTTTTAAAAAAAACGACTGGGAACAATTACTTCAGCAGGAAGGAATAGCCCGGTACAACATTAACTGGAAGTGGGCTTTTCGGTGGCTGATTGTCTCAAGGAATTAATAATGACTGATACTAACGTATATGATGCTGCTATTATTGGCGGGGGTCTTGCAGGTCTTGCTTTATCCATTCAATTAGCCAGGCGTGGACACAACATAATTCTTTTTGAAAAAGAACATTATCCATTTCATAAAGTATGCGGTGAATATATCAGCCTGGAATCCTGGGACTTCCTGATTGAGTTGGGGGTTGATTTAGACGGCATGAAGGTACCTGTTATCACCAGGCTAGAGGTGTCGGCGGCGAATGGTAAATTATTACAGCATCAACTGCCACTCGGTGGTTTCGGCATCAGCCGTTACCGGCTGGATTCCGTACTTGCAAAATTGGCAAGTGACGCAGGTGTAATATTGAAAGAAAATACAAAAG
>JANPMI010000080.1:0-22369 GCA_031422725.1 Chitinophagaceae bacterium
TATTTCTTACAATGCTGCTGTTATGAATGAAACGGTTACTGCAGGCGCAACAGAAATATGGGAGTTTGATAATGGTAAAGGGGATGAAATACATCCTATGCATTTTCACGGCAATCATTTTCAGGTTTTAGAAAGAACAGGCGGCAGGGGAAAATTAATTGCTACAGAAAAAGGATGGAAAGACACTGTAATGTTGATGCCCGGCGAAAAAGTAAAAGTAATAACCAGCTTCTCACAGTTTAAAGGAAAATATGTTTTGCATTGCCACAACCTTGAGCATGAAGATAGCGGCATGATGCTGAATTTTGAAATTGTATAAAATCAAAATAATGGAACATCAACATAATCATATCAGTGAGCAAACAGCTGCCATTTACACCTGCCTCATGCATCCTGAAATCAAACAGGATAAACCGGGCAACTGTCCTAAATGCGGAATGAACTTAGTTCCTGTAAAAGCGGAAGCGGATGAATCCGCTTCACATCAACAGCATACCGAGCATACTTCATCAAATAGTGATGAAAACCACAGTGATCATGCAATGGTAAACACTGGTTTTAATAAAGACACACAAAGTTTTCAAAGATATACATGCCCCATGCATCCGCAGATTGTGCAGGATGCACCGGGCAAATGCCCTTTATGTGGCATGACATTGGTGCCACTTACAAAATCAAAAGATGGTTCCTCACATAGTGCACACTCATCCGGCATTGACGATTTTAAAAAAAGATTTTATGTAGTACTGGCATTAACAATTCCCATCATGCTGTTATCAGAAATGATTCAGCACTGGTTGAATATCCATATCGTTTTTCCCGGCTCAAAATATGTATTGCTTGCTTTATCCTCTGTTGTTTTCTTTTACGGCGGCTGGCCTTTTTTAAAAGGATTGGTTGGTGAAGTGAGGGTAAAGAACCCCGGCATGATGACGTTGATTGGATTTGCTATTTCGGTGGCTTACATCTATAGTTTAGCCACCGTGTTTGGATTGGAAGGCATGGACTTTTTTTGGGAACTGGCAACACTTATTTTAATCATGTTGCTGGGGCATTGGATTGAAATGAAATCTGTAGCCGGTGCATCCCGGGAGTTGGAATTGCTGGTGCAGTTAATGCCCGATGATGCTCACCTGGTGGAGGGTGATAATACCAGGGATGTAAAAACTGCAACGCTGAAAGAAAAAGATATTGTACTCATCAGGCCCGGAGAAAAAGTAGCTGCCGATGGTAATATAACAGAGGGAGAAAGTTATTTGAATGAATCCATGCTTACCGGCGAATCAAAACCAGTAGAGAAAAGAAAAGGGGACAAAGTAATTGCAGGATCCATCAATGGCAATGGAGCTATTAAAGTTTCTGTATTGCACGGTGCAAAAGACTCCTATTTATCACAGGTAGTAAAGTTGGTACAGGATGCACAAAAATCAAAATCTAAAACTCAATTACTTGCTGACAAGGCCGCAAAATGGTTAACAGGAATTGCCATTGTTGCCGGTATAGCTACTTTCTTATATTGGTATTTTACAGGCCAGTCTTTGGCCTTTGCTATGGAAAGAATGGTAACAGTAATTGTTATTTGTTGTCCTCATGCCCTGGGACTAGCAGTGCCTTTGGTGGTGGCGAAATCAACGGCACTATCTGCGAAAAATGGTTTGCTGATCAAGAACAGAACTGATTTTGAAAATTCAAGAAAAATCACCACCATCGTATTTGATAAAACAGGTACGGTAACTGTTGGAAAATTTGAAGTATCAAAAATTGTTTCGCTGCAAAAAGATATAAGCGACAATGAACTCATTCGCCTGGCCTCTGCGCTGGAGCAAAAATCAGAACATCCTATTGCAACAGGCATTCTGCAGAAAGTAAAAGAACTTTCAATCACTATTCCTGCAACAGAAAATTTTAATGCCATCACGGGCAAAGGAGTTGAAGCTACGGTTGAAGGCAAAAAGATATTAGTGGTTAGTCCGGGGTATTTAAAAGAAAAAAATATAGCGATGCCGGAAGGCTTTACTGCTAATGATACAGAAACAGTTGTGTTTATAATTATCAATGATCAATTGACAGGATACATTGCATTGTCGGATGAAATACGTCCTGAATCAGCAGAAGCCATTCAAACGTTGAAACAAAATAATATCAAATCCATATTGCTTACCGGAGATAATAACAAAGTGGCAAAAAGTGTAAGTGAAACGCTGGGTATGGATAGCTTTATTGGGGAAGTATTACCCCACCAGAAATTAGAGAAAATAAAAGAGCTACAGGAAAAAGGAGAATTTGTGGCCATGACAGGCGATGGTGTTAATGATGCTCCGGCACTGGCACAGGCCGATGTTGGCATTGCACTCGGGAGCGGCAGCGATATTGCAGCAGAAACCGCAGGAATTGTTTTGGTAAACAGCAATCCAAAAGATGTAGTGAACCTTATTTTATTTGGTAAAGCTACTTACCGGAAAATGATTCAAAACCTTATTTGGGCTACCGGTTATAATGTAATAGCCTTACCACTGGCAGCAGGGGTTTTGTACAAACAAGGCATTTTACTCAGCCCGGCCTCCGGTGCCGTATTAATGACGTTTAGCACAGTAATTGTAGCTATTAATGCGGGCCTGTTAAAAGTGAGAACAAAATAAGAATAATCAAAGCATCAGTAATCCATTTTAATTTTATTAAAATGAGTTACAATAAAGCAAACCGGAATGAATATCACCAGTACAGGAAGTAATCTTTTAAAATAAAAATAAGCAGTATGAAAAAGAACATTTTAGTAATAGCAACTATTGCTGTCTCTGTTGCATCCTTCCAGGCTTGTAATGATTCGGGCAATTCAAAAACAACAACTATGGATACCGCCACACACAATGATGTAATGACTAACAAACCTGACGGGGATGCTATGGCAGAACATAGCAAGATGATGAAGGAGTTGATGGAGGAGATGAACACAATGACAATGACAGGAGACTTTGACCTTGACTTTGCTACGATGATGATACCACATCACCAAAGCGCCGTTGAAATGGCCGAAATGTATTTGCCCAAAGGGAAAGATGAAAAAATAAAGTCAATGGCTCAAAACATTATTGCCTCTCAAAAGAAAGAAATAGATGAATTAAAGGTATTGATAGCAAATCATAACACCGCAGGAAAGAAAGAACCACATGCAGATAAAGGTCATGGAGACGGTGAGCATAATGAATTAATGGCGGCCATGAATACCATGATGGATAAAATGAAGGGTATGCAAATGTCAGGTGATGCGGATAAGGATTTTGCAACCATGATGATTCCTCACCACGAAAGTGCGGTAATGATGGCTCAAAATGAAATATCTCACGGAAAACACTTCGAACTGAAAAAGATGGCACAAAAAATAATTGAGGATCAGAATGCCGAGATAAAGCAATTCCAGGATTGGTTAGCCAAGAAATAATAAATATAACCCTTACCGCAATGCCGCTGTGAGGGTTATAAATTACCTTTTCCCGATTCTCATTATCCCGAAGCGATCAGATATTTTACCCACTCCTAAAGTGTTTCCTAAGGGAAGTGATCCGGGCCAGTTAATATCTTTTGCTATTATATGATAACCCATGTAAGTGCCAGTAATTTAAGACGATCTTGAAAATTGGATAAAAGTAAATTATCTTCATATTTTCAATAGCTACCTGACGCTTATGAAAAAAATAGCACTTTTTGCTTTACTGATCAGCAGTGTATTTCAACAGATTATTGCACAGCCAACCCAGGGGGATAGGCTGATTTCAGTTTTATCGTCTGCAAAAACAGATGACGAACGCCAGGACATCTTGATGGAGCTATTCGATCTGTATGAGAACTTTTCGGTTGACTCTAATATGTATTATGCCAATAAAGTTTTAGAAATCGGAAAGCAAACGAATAATCTATTGATTAAAGCAAGGGCACTGGATGAAATTGGCTATGTTTATTATAGAATAGATAACCGCCAGAAATGTCTCGAAATAACCTTGCAGTCACTTAGGCTTGCAGAGAAGACGGGTAATCAAAGGCTCATCGGAATTATTTATATCGGGTTAGCCAGTGTACAAACAGATGAAAAGGCTATACCTTATCTTAAGAAATCTATCAGGTACCTGGAGAATACCAATGGATACAAAGAACTTTTAATTGCATTAAACGATATAACAATTGATTATCTCCGTTTACATAATCCTGATTCAGCTTTGACTTATGCTCAATGGGCTTATAAATTGATTCAGCAACGTAATTATAAGACTTACGTGGGTTACACATTAGGCTCTTTAGGCACTATACAACTGGAACTTGGAAATCCAGGACTGGCATTGGAGTATTATAAATTAGCTGTCAATGATGCATTAGTCCAAAATTCTGATCCTTTACTTTATAATGCTTACAATCATTTAGTGCAGTTTTATCAAAAGCAAGCTAACATGGATTCAGTCATCCATTTTTCTCAAAAAATTTATAGGCTGGCACAAAATGGCCCTGTCAGGTGGATGATTACTCCGTCCGGAATATTTTATGAATATTATAAAAAGCGGGGTAGAAATGACAGCGCATTGAAGTACCATGAAATTTATATGGCAGCACAGGATAGCTTGTATAGTACCCAAAAAATTCAGCGGGTGCAGGCCCTGAGTATTGAAGAAGATTTCAGGCAGAAAGAAATTGTGTTGGAAAAAGAAAGAACCAGGGCTGAAAGAAAACAGAGCATTCAATATGCAGCTATTGCAATAGGAATCATTGTGCTTCTCGTATTATTTCTCCTGTTAAGTCACAGTGTTATTGTCAATGAACAGATAATTGGATATTTTAACGTTATTGGGTTATTAATTCTCTTTGAATTTATAAACCTTGTTTTACATCCCTATCTGAGTAATCTTACACACTATTCACCTGTATTAATGTTATTGATCATGGTTTGTATTGCTGCTATTTTAGTTCCAGTTCACCATCGTTTAGAAAAATGGTTAAGAGCCAGGCTGGTGGAGAAAAATAAAAGAATACGTTTAAAAGCAGCAAAGAAAACGATTGAAGTGCTGGAAGGGAATTCTACGATTCGTTGAATGGAAAATAAGCGACCAAATAATAAAACAGGGTGCCAATTATTCAGCAAGTCATTCACTATTTTTTTCATTTCATATTCCCTTTAGGAATAGCTTTTGTATTTTTCAGAAAAAAATGGGAAAAGGTGTACCTGGTATTCCTTTTGACCATGCTGGTGGATGCTGATCACTTATTGGCTAATCCCTTTTTTAGTGCTTGCCGCTGCAGTATCGGGTTTCATCCATTGCATAGTTACCCGGCCATTATAGCATATTCACTACTGCTGTTGCATCCAAAACTGAGAGTAATAGCAATAGGTGTATTAATGCACATGGCAACTGATTATATTGATTGTTTATTCATCAAAACTAACTGTGCATAATTTTTTTTAGAGAATATTCTTAAATCAGGCAGAGAAAATGTCTCAGAATGTATATTTCCGATTCTATTGAAAAAAAATTACATTTATAGCCTCAAAGAAAAATTAAAATTATGAAAACCAACATTTTTCTAATTTTGGCCATTAATTTCCTGCTTGCTTGTAATAAAAGCAATAATTCCGCTGAAACAATAGCATCGGATGACTTAACTGCATCCAGCACTATGACATCACGCCTTAGTAATATGAATATAGCTCTCAATAATTTAATAGCAGCACCTAATCAGGGGCAGCGCCTCTATTGGGACAGTGCATATCATCATCATGATTCTTTATTCTGGCATCATCATAATATTTACCACCACAGTACCTACTCTCATGATGACCATAGTCACCAGTGGGTGCCCTACGATCCTGCTGTTAATCATCACGGTCATCACCATCCTCATTATCCCGGTCACCTGAATGACTCATTGGTTATTACTACAAATAACCATCATCACACTAATTGTGAACATCACCCGGGGCATCATATCTGTCATCACCATACAATGCATTCATTACATCAATTACATAACTTGCATCATCCTTAATTACGGATTTAAATACCAGAATAATAAGTGATTAGTTACCGGGGAATCAGCTTTTTTTTGCTACTGTTATTAATGGGGTGCAAAGGAATAGAAAAGGATAAACCTGCTCCTTCTGAACGGCCATTTGATAAGGTAAGATTAACGAATTTGCAGAATAAACCACTCAGCCTGAAACAGTATGAAGGAAAAACAATCTTACTCAATTTTTGGGCTACATGGTGCAAGCCGTGTAAAGAGGAAATGCCTTCAATTGAAAGAGCACAAAATATACTGGAAGATGAAAATATTGTATTCCTGATGGGTTCCAGTGAAAGTTTAGAAGAAATTGCAGCATTCAAGATCAATAATAATTATAAATTTAATTATATCCGGATCGAAAACAGCGAAGAGTTAGATATCCGGGCCCTGCCAACAACTTTTATTTTTAATGCTGAAGGGAAACTGGTTTTCTCAGAAATGGGTTTCCGCCAATGGGATGATAGCATCAATATTGACATGATCCGTAAAATCATAAACAAAAATGAATAAGCTATTCAGTGCTTTGTTGCTCATATTAACGATGGCCTCCTGTGATAATACCCCGAAAGAAACAGGCAATAAAACCAGTCAGGCTGCTGATGATATAAGTAGTAATTTAAAACCACTTACTTCTCCTGCTGATACCGGAAGTGCAGAACCATATTTATTTACTGACAAAAATGGGTTGGTTTACCTGTCATGGATTGAAAAAAGAAAAGGAAACAATTCGCTGAAATTTTCTATGCTTAATAATAAGGAATGGTCAGAACCCCTGTTAATCAGTTCTGGTGACAATTGGTTTGTCAACTGGGCTGATTATCCGGTATTGGCTGCTAATGGCGGCAAGAACATACTAGCACATTTTTTGGAGAAAAGTGAAAAGGGTACTTATACATACGATGTTAAATTGACGACTTCTCCAGATCAGGGTAAAACATGGAGTGATCCAAAGATTCTCCATAATGATGGAAAGAAAGCTGAGCATGGTTTTGTTTCTATGATACCATATGGAGAAAACTATTTCATTTCATGGCTTGATGGAAGAAATGCTGTGATGGGGAGTGGAGAAGGAAAACATGAAGGACATCATGGACAAATGACCATCCGGGCTTGTATAGTTGATAAACAGGGAAATAAATCTGGTGAGTGGGAACTGGACAACCGGGTTTGTGATTGCTGCCAGACAAGTGCTGCCATAACTTCTAATGGACCCATTGTAGTGTACCGTGACAGGTCGGATGACGAGATCAGGGATATTTCAATTATACGTATGGTGAATAATAAATGGACATCACCCAAGCCTATTTTTTCAGACAACTGGAAAATTGAAGGATGCCCTGTAAACGGCCCAAGGGCTGATGCGCTGGACAATAATCTTGTTGTGGCCTGGTTTTCCTCACCCGAAAAAAAGGCACAGGTAAATATTGTTTTCTCCAAAGACGGAGGAGCTACGTTTGATGCTCCCATCCGCATTGATGAAGGAAAAGGAATTGGCCGGGTAGATGTGGTGATGTTAGATGAAAAAAGTGCTATGATCAGCTGGATGGAAGGTTCTGTAATTAAAGCGGCAAGAATTTATAGGGATGGTAAAAAAGAAGCTTCCATTACTGTTGCTTCTTCTTCGGAATCAAGATCCAGTGGCTTTCCTCAAATGACAAAAGCCGGCAAGGAGTTGATTTTTGCCTGGACAGATGACAAGGAAAAAGAAATCAGGGTGGCCAGTCTCCTCGGCTGGTAGTTTTTAGGGAGTCAATAAAATTTCCGGGAGGTAGCTGAAAAGCTGCCTTTTTATTTGCCGGCAATTAAAATATTATTACATTTGACTAAATATATTTTTAGACAAGACTAAAAATATATTTAGAACACCTGAATAATGAAAAAAATAATTGTTATAGCTGCTTTTCTGACAGGCATTGTTGCCTGCCAAAAACTGTTACCAGGTCCTCCGGGTGATGATGAGATATTAGATGGACCAGTTCCCGGATTAACACCTGAGCAGAATGCAGTGTTTCTTAGGGGCGACATAGCTTTTAATGATGAGGTATTTACTGCTGCCAATGGCCTTGGGCCAATATTTGTCGCCACCTCCTGCGGCAGTTGCCATGCCGGTGATGGAAAGGGTCATCCCTTTACTATGCTTACCCGTTTTGGTCAAACTAATGCAGGTGGTAATCAATTTTTAAACCAGGGAGGACCACAATTACAACACCGGGCTATCCCCGGTTTTCAGCCGGAACAAATACCTGCCGGAGCAACTTCTTCAAAATTTATGCCGCCGGCCAATACAGGGCTTGGTTTCCTGGATTTTGTTCCTGATGCAACATTGATCGCATTAAGCGATGAAAATGATACAAACGGCGATGGTATTTCCGGACGACCCAACTGGATTAATGCACCTTCTTATGTAACGATTCGTACTGCGCCGGTAGTGCAAAACGGAAAATATATTGGCCGCTTTGGAAAGAAAGCGGCAGCGTATAACTTACTCCATCAAACGGCTAACGCCTACAACCAGGACATCGGCATTACTTCTGTCTTCGAAACGTTTGATACCTATAGCGGATTATCCATTGACCCGGAAGTTTCTACGCAAACAGTAAACGATGTGGTATTTTATTTACAAACATTAAAGGCCCCGGTTCAGCGAAAGCAAAGCGATGCTGATATACAAAATGGACGGCAACTTTTTTTGAATACCGGTTGCGGGGATTGTCATACACCGCAACTGACAACAGGGGTTTCATCCATCGCAGCTTTATCTAACAAAACTTTTTTCCCATATACAGATTTGTTGCTGCATGATATGGGCCCCGGATTAGATGATGGTTATACCGAAGGTTCTGCCGCCACTGCTGAATGGAAAACACCTCCGTTATGGGGATTGGGCTTGTCCAAAAATTCACAGGGCGGTCAGTATTTTTTATTGCATGATGGCAGGGCAAAAACTATTGAAGAAGCAATTATATTACATGGAGGAGAAGCCACTCAAAGTAAAACGAGATTTCAGCAATTAACCGTTGCGGAGAAAGCTCAGCTTATAAAATTCCTGGAATCACTTTAAAGAAATGGACAGAAGAAAATTTATAAAAAATAGCTGCACGGCCTGTTTATCCGCTACAGCAGTGGCGGGTGTCCTGTCCTCCTGTGCACCCACCCGTTATATTGGTGGTGTATTGGGTAAAGATGGTTTGACAGTAGATACAAACGAATTTGTTACCAAACAAAGTGGTAAAACAGCGTTTCGTTCATTTATAATTGTCAGGAATGAAGCCCTGCAATATCCTATCTGTGTATATCGCTTCAGCGAAAAAGAATATTCTGCTCTTTGGATGCGCTGCACACACCAGGGTGCAGAGTTGCAGGCCTCAGGCGACTACCTGCAATGCACAGCACATGGCAGTGAGTTTGACAACAAGGGCACGGTGAAAAATGGTCCTGCTGACAGGAACCTGCGGAATTTTCCTGTGACTGTTTCCAACAATCAACTTTTTATTGACCTCAGAGCAATATGAAAAAAATATTTCTGATACTTTTTATTTTAACTGCTTCAACTGCCATCGCACAGATTGACCCATCATTGCTCAGACGTATTCCAAAAGATACCAGCAAACCAGCATTGAATATGGACGCCATGTACAACCGCCCTTTTTTGCAGGTTGGTAAATTGCCGGTGGCTTTAGGTGGTTATGCCGAAGCTAACTACCAGTATCTGCAACAGGATGGTGTAACGGAAGGGCATCAATTTCAGATGCGGCGGGTATCCATATTTATCTCATCTTCCATTGCCAACCGGATAAAGTTTTTAAGTGAGATAGAATTTGAAGACGGGGCGAAAGAGATAAGTATTGAATTTGCTTCATTGGATATTGAATTCAATCCCTTGTTAAATTTAAGAGGAGGTATAGTGGTAAATCCAATCGGAGCGTTTAATCAAAATCATGATGGACCAAAATGGGAGTTTGTTGACAGGCCCATTTCCGCCACACAAATGCTGCCTGGCACCTGGAGCAATGTGGGATTTGGATTGTACGGAAAAAAATTCTCTAAGGACTGGGTGTATGCGTATGAAGCTTATCTCACCAATGGCTTTGATGACAAAATCATTTCAAATTTGGAGAACAAAACATTTCTTCCGGCCAGCAAGGAAAATCCTGACAGATTTGAAGAAAGTTTTAATGGCAGTCCGTTATTGACGGGTAAAGTTGCGGTTCGGCATAATAAGGTGGGGGAGTTGGGTCTTTCTTATATGGGCGGTGTGTATAATAAATACCAGGATGATGGTTTAGTATTAGATAAAAAAAGACGGGTGAATATTTTTGCAGTTGATTTTAATTCTACAGTTGCAAAAACGAAAACTTTTATCAACGGTGAGTGGGCATGGGTGGGTGTAGATATTCCGGACACTTACACAGAACAGTTTGGAGAAAAGCAGCAGGGCGGATTTATAGATTTTGTTCAGCCAGTTATCAAGAAAAGTATATTTGGTTTTGAAAAATCTGTGATCAATGCAGCATTCAGAATAGAATATGTGGATTGGAACAAAGGAAAATTCAACTCTACGGGAGGCAATATTGCGGATGAAATTTTCACCCTGGTGCCTGCACTCAGTTGGCGGCCCACTGCACAAACTGTTTTACGGTTTAATTATCGTTATAACTGGCAAAAAGATATTTTAGGAAATCCTCCTTCCAAACTGGCGGGGTTTCAATTTGGGATTTCAACTTATTTCTAAGATCAATTTTAAGAACGCCATTAACTCCCCTTTAGGGGCTGGGGGTATAATCTTCCCGTACAGGGCTAAAAGCATCTATTACTTTACAATCTGTTTTTGCAATGGCTGAATGTGGCGTATCAGAGGGAATGACATGATACATGCCAGAGGTTAACAAACAAGATTCACCGCCAATCACCATATCCAGTTCCCCTTCAATAATATAAGTGATTTGTTCCTGTGCATGGTGGTGCATGGGTACACTGCTTCCAGCCTTTAGTTCTACAAGGCCAAAGGTCATACTATCCCCATGAGCATAATAGCCGGTGATTCCGGGAACGAGTTCTTTGGGGTTGATATTCCTGATTGACAGCATAATTTATTTTTTTTATTTTTTGACTTGCTTTTAAACCTGCTTCAGTATTATTCCTTTTTTGCAGAAATAATGCACCCGCAAAATTGTAAACGATATTGCCTGCCATCATAAAACTGCAGCATACCTTGTATTACTGCTTCTTTGATTTTTGCGAGGGTTTCTTCAGTTTGAAGCTTCAGGAAAGAGGCTGTTCTGACCCCTGCATTTAATTCTGTTTCAAAAAGAAATTCTGAGGAAGGAACTATCCATTCTGCAAGATGATATTTAAAACGGATACTTGACATATCGAATCCATTTTCTTTGAGGGTTTGCCGGCATAATTGCTCATCGCTGAATAAATAAGAATCCGGCGCTTCAGGCATTTTTATATTTTGATCAGCAAACTGCATGATGCTATCCTGCATCACTTTGGCGGTAGGGCTTTTTTCCGGACCTGCCCAAACTGTAAATCCATATCGTCCGCCATTTTTCAAAACACGACAGGATTCTGCAATGGCTAGCTGAGGCTTTACCAGGTGAAGCATGCCAAAATTCATTACAACAACATCGAATAAGGCATCATCAAAATCTAGTTGTTGCGCATCGCCTTCGATAAATTCAATGTGAGGATACATTTGTTTAGCCAGGCGTATCATAGACGCTGAAAAATCAACACCGGTAGGCACAGATTTTTTCAAATAAATACTTTGCGAAACATATCCCGGGCCGCATGCAACATCCAGCACTTTCATACGAGGACGAATGGCACTTGCTTTGAGCAACGGTTCAATAAATTGTTTTGTAAGATGGGCCCATGATTTATCATACACTCCTGCTACCCGTGACCATCCTTCATGCTCAAGCTTTGAAAAATCATCATGGAAAATGTTGGGCATTTAAAGTAGTTATTTATAAAAGTAGCGATTATTTTGACCATGTATTGCTAATACGGTCATAAGAACCGGAATTTAATTAAGGGCCTCTCTAAAAACCGCTATATAAACGTACTGTTTGTCAGGCTGAGTTTATCGAAGCCTTATCAGACATCGGTTTTATTAACATTCAGTCTTCGATAAACTCAGACTGACAGGGTTTTTAGAGAAGCCCTTAAGTTTATTATTGAGCAGGTTACTTTTCAAAATAACAAAAATTACCTCCCACCCATTCCTTATCCTTGTTGTACCGCACCCCAATCATCTTTCCTTTACTTAGTCTTCCAAGATTATTAGTGGCAACGGGTCTGGCATCTCCATCTTTCCAGAAATAAAAAGTCCTGATCTCTGCTTTGGCCGGCACATCAGGTGTCGGTATTACTTCGGCATATTTTACTTTCCGCTGCAGTATCCAGTTTTCCGGGTCTTTTACTTTATCAATGTCTGCCTGTGTTATATCTATTACCACTCCCTGGCCTGCGAAAGAAAATAATGGTTTCAACACATAATTTTCAAGATCGGTGGGCATTTGTTTCACTTCATTTAAATAGAATGTTTGCGGCACATAGGGATGACGAATCAGTGGCAGGGTAAATTTGCTGATGCGGTAAAACCAATTAGGATGCGGACACCATTCCACCTCTAAATTTTCAAAAAGAATTTTTCCTTTTTCCTGCACTTCCGGATTTTGCTGCTGAAGGTCATCAAAGATGATACGGTTGTAAATTCTTTTTACGGCAGTTTTCTTCCCGTCATTCATGTAGTACAATTGCCGGTCTTCCTTTATCAGCTCAGTCAGGCAAACCATTTTGATACCGAGGTAATCTTCTGTGCAATAAAAATCAATTTTTGTTTTTTGTTTCCGGGGAAATATCTCCAGCAGGATTACATTTTCCGGATTATGATCACCGATGATTATTTCTTTTAGCAGTTGGATATATGTTTCCCTGTTATGCCCACCCAGGTAGCAGTCGAAATTTTCCGGCACAGGGAAATGGTTTCTGAAAACATCATCTAATAATATTTCGTAGGCAAACAGGGTAGGGAAGCCCTGCATTTCTATCAACTGCGGTTCATAGTCACCTGCTTCGTTGGTACAGATACCAAAGTCAAAAGCAATAAAATGAGTATGCTCATTTTCTCCGGGTACCTGCAGGTTTTTAGGGATTGCATTTTTTGTCAGCTCTTTGAATTTCGGGTCAACTATTATGTCAACAATACTTTCGCAGGCATCAATCATTTTTTTGGTAAAATCTTTGGGGACAAAGATGGGTGTTTCAGCCACCCTGAATTCCAAAGCTCCTGAATGTGCCTCATTCAGTTCTTTTAAAAAAGCTTCATATTTTTCTTTTGTAAATGCTTCGTTGTATGCCTTGCGGATAGCCGGTATCATATTATACTAATTTGATTTATTGTTTAAACCAATTGATTTTTTAGGATAATGCCAGTGCAGTAGCTGTTTAGGCCAATGCAATTGGACTATTACAGATACGCAACCGGTGTTCCTTTTTTTAGTAAGCGGAAGTTAGTGAATGCACGGCGGGCAGCAAAAAAGTATAAAGGATTTCTAAGCCAGTACTTCCTGCAGTTGTCCAATAGAATGGTTAAGAAAATTAGGCAGAATGTGAGAATATGTCCACATTATCTTATCAGGATCATTAAGGTGTTTCAGCATGCTGATCAGTTTATCCTCACCATGACTTTCAATCACCGTTTTTCTTTTTTCTTCCGTTTGCAGGTAGAGACTCATACCAGGTGCATCTGCTTCAGGATGAAATTGTGTACCGATCATATATTCATTAAAACGAATAGCCATGAGTGCTCTTTCATACGGAACATGGGGCCGGCTTTTTTCTATACACAAAATTTTGGCGCCCATCTCATTCAGCAGGTCATGGTTGGGTTGTATCACCTGGTAATCCCGGCTGTCCACTCCATAAAAAGGATCCCGGAGACCATCAAATACCGGTTCATCTTTTCCTGCTTCCAGCATATGAAGGGGAAATACACCAAAAGCAGTTGATCTTCTTTTAGAAACCAGGCCCACATTAAAATAACGGCTGGCTAACTGGAAGGAATGACAGATAAAGAAGATGTATTTTTTTTGAGAGTTGGAAGGATTGGCATTCCACCGTTCCATTTTATCAAGCCAGCGGCACCAGGCAATATCCCAGTCTTCAAAACGGCTTACTAATGGATCGCCGGGCCCACCACTGGAAATATAAATGTCATAAGAAGTATCAGGAAGTTCATTTTTCAGGCGCACATCAAACTCATCTGACTGTAATTCGAGGTCATTACTATCAGCCCATTCCTGCAGGATGGTGCGGATGCAACGCATACCCTGATTAGGGAAGCCTTCATAGAGATCGAGGATGGCTACTTTTACAGACCTTCTTTCGTTCCAGCTCATTCACAAAAATAATGATTATTTAATTTACAGCTTTATCGTGAGGGCTACTGATTACCCACAAATGTGGATTAATACTTAACCGCAGAGGCGGGGAGGCGCAGCGTTAAGGGAAATTGTGTAGTCAGTAGTGGCTATTTTATAATAGCAATTTGATTAGACAGATACGATGAAGCCTGTATATTATTTATAGAACTGTATTATCTCTGCGTCTTTGCGGCTCTGCGGTTATTTCATTTCATAAACTTTCTCCCCACCCAAAAAAGTTTTTATCACTTTTACTCCCAATAATTTCTCCGGAGCTTCTTTCATTATATCTGTATCAAGAATTATAAAATCAGCAAACTTTCCTTTTTCCAAACTTCCTTTTTCCTTTTCTTCAAAGTTGGATTTGGCAGCCCAGATGGTCATGCCTTTTAATGTTTCTTCTCTTGTCAATACATTTTCCATTTGATAACCAGTTGCGGGCCATCCTTTGGCATCTTTTCTTACTACGGCAGCATAAAATGTTTTGAATGTAGAAATATCTTCAACCGGAAAATCTGTACCCAACGGTATCCATCCATTTTGCTGTAATAATTGTTTGTAGGCATAAGCTCCTTTCACTCTTTCTGCACCTAACCTGTCGCCAGCCCAGTACATATCACTGGTGGCATGGGTAGGCTGTACAGATGGAATAATTGAATTCATTCCAAACAAATCAAAATCGTTTTCATTCACCACCTGTGCATGTTCTATCCTCCATCTTAAATCATTTTTACCTTTTAAATATTTAGCATAAATATTCAGCATGGTTCTGTTGCCGCTGTCGCCGATGGCATGAGTACACATCTGCCACCCTTTTTCAGCAATCCAGTTAGCAACAGAGTCAAAATGCGAAGGGTTACTTAATAGAAATCCGTAATGACCGGGCTTATCGCTATAGGGTTCCAGTAAACAGGCACCTCTTGAACCCAATGCCCCATCACCATATACTTTAAAACTTCTTACATTCAGGCGGTCTGTTTTAATCATTCCGTTTTTAGCCGCATAATCATAATTCATTTTTTCATCGCTCAGCATTATATACAGCCGCATTTTCAACTCATTGCTGTCCTGCATTTCCCTGATCATATCTACGGAAACATAACTCAGTCCGCAATCATCAATCGTCGTTAATCCAACGGCAAAACAATTCTTCTCTGCTGCCTGTAATGCTTTTTTAAACTGTTCTTCGGATGCCGCTGGAATTTTGGCTGAGATAAGGTCCACCGCATTATCAATTAATAAACCGGTGAGTGTTCCTTCCATTTCTGCTATTTCACCGCCTGTTAATGTATCTCCGGCTTTTATCTCTGCCAGATCCAATGCTTTCTGATTGGCAATGGCAGCATGTCCATCCACTCTTGTTAGCAGAATGGGTCTGTCTGGAAACAATTCATTCAGTTTTTCATTAACAGGAAATTCTTTTTCTGTCCAGTCGTTCTGATCCCAGCCACGGCCGGTTATCCAGCCTTCTTTATTAGTAGCAGCAAATGCTTTTACTTTTTCAATTACTTCATCCCAACTGGTAGTTCCGGTTAGATCAACCCGTTGCAAACTCAAACCATAGCCCACAAAATGTGCATGGGCATCTATAAAGCCGGGATAGATGAATTTGCCCTGAGCATCTAATCTTTCTTTGCTGTCAAATTCTTTTTCGAGATCAGCGGTTTTGCCTGTTGCTAAAATCTTTCCATCACTAACCACCATTGCTTCGGCAGTAGAGAAAGATGAATCAACTGTATAAATGGTCGCATTATAAACAAGGAGGTCTGCTTGTTTTTTTTGAGAACAGGCAAACAGAACAAAAAGGCAAATGACAAACGATATCTTCTTCATAAATGTTTTATTAAGTCCGAAGGACTGAAATTACTATAGCATCAGGGATATTCAGCATTTGAAATCCCGAAGGGATGATATTAATGTCACCCTTTCAGGGTTTATCCTTTAATTGTTCTGTTATTCTATAAAAATAACATCCCTTCGGGATTGCTATTGCATAAATTTTTCCGGATGTTTTTTATTATGTTCCGTTCTATCCTGGAAGGCTTTCGCAGCCGCTAAGATAGTAGCTTCATCATATAAATTACCAATAAGAGTAATGCTGATTGGTGAACCGTTTGCATTAAAACCAATGGGCATACAAACAACAGGGTGACCGGTAAGATTGGTAATAGATAATTGCCGTCCTGAAAAACTGGGAACAATCAGCACATCATAATTCTTCATAAAATCATTCATGTTCTTACAAAGAGTGTAACGGTACCGGTTGGCATTAATATATTCAACCGCAGGAATAGTTCTGGCTGCCCGGAAACTATTGGGCCAGAAATTTCTATCATGCCGCTCTATCAAATCATCCCGGTTGGTTCGGGTGAGTTCATCAAAGGCTGCAGCACTTTCCGCATTTAATATAAGGCTGATAAGATTGACCGGGTACATGGCTGAATCCGGAAAATTGATAGCTTTTACATTTGCGCCGAGTAAACGGTATTCATCCAGCACTTTCCATTCGGGTGCATCAGCTTTCAATGGTTTGAAAAAATTTTCTGCATAGGCCACACGGAGTTTTGTCCAGTCCGCTTTGCCGGTATAATTAAAAGTGTGCCTGATAGCAGAAGGATCATTACCATCGGTTCCATGAATAAAAGCATATACAATTGCTGCATCCTCAGCGCTGCGGCAGATGGGCCCCACTTTATCAAGACTCCAGCAAAGCACCATCGCACCATAGCGGCTTACAGTTCCGAATGTTGGGCGGAGACCTGTAACCCCGCAACGGGTAGAAGGAGATACAATGGAACCTAATGTTTCAGTGCCAATAGCAAAGGGTAATAAACCTGCGGCTGTTGCCGAAGCAGAACCTGCTGATGAACCACTGGATCCCTGTTTCAGGTTCCAGGGATTTTTTGTTTCGCCACCAAACCATTTGTTGTTGTTGGCCAATGCACCCATCGAAAGCTTGGCACATAAAACAGCACCTGCATTTTTTAATTGTTTATAGACATACGAATCCATATTCAGCACCTGGTCTTTATACGGAGTGCTGCCCCAGGTAGTTTTATATCCTTTCACAGCAAACAGGTCTTTCAATCCATAGGGAATGCCATGCAAAGGCCCCCGGTAAATACCCTGCTTTATTTCTTCATCAGCCTGCCTTGCCTGTTGCATCGCAAGTTCTTCCGTCAGGGTAACAACACATTCTAATGTGTCGCCCCATTTTTTTAGCCGTTCAATAAAAAATTTGGTGAGATCAACCGAACTGATTTTTTTATTCAGAATTAAGGCGGCTAATTGAGGAATAGAATAAAAGGCAAGTTCATTTTTGTTGACCGGCACTTCTGTCCGCAAAGGAATATCCCAGGAAATTTTTTCTCTTTTGGTGGCCACTTTCATTCCCAATGGTGCCGGGTGAAAAGCAAAGGGATACGGAATATCATTTGCCGGTAATGTTTTGTGCATGGATTTATACAGCAGCAGGTAATTATTCAGGTTGCCCATCATCGAATCGGCTTCAGCCTCCGTAAATTCAAGGTCATACCAGTTTACAGTATTACGGATTTGCTGAATGGAATCAGCTCTTATCTGTGCCTGTGCAGTAATAATTGTTGTACAAAGTAAAGCAGTTAATAATAGTCGCATACAAAGTGGTTTTGCAGAAATTGAAATTAAGGAAATTCCCTACCTTTTGCACAAATCAAACAGCCATGCGAATCATTATTTTTTGTTTAACTGCTTTCCTGTTTTTCGTTTCCTGTCACCAGGCTAAAAAAAATACGGCCTCCGGCAACATGCCTGTTTCGCAGTATTTTAATTATGCCGACAGTGGTGTACAATCAGCAGGAGTAAAAATGATACCCATTAAAACTCCTGTTGGAGAGTTTAAAGTCTGGACAAAACGTTTTGGTAATAATCCCCGTATCAAAATTTTATTGCTGCATGGCGGCCCCGCCATGACGCATGAGTACATGGAGTGTTTTGAAAGTTTTTTTCCAAAAGAAGGATTTGAGTTTTATGAATATGATCAGCTCGGTTCTTATTACAGTGATCAGCCCAAAGACAGCAGCCTGTGGACAACAGAACGGTTTGTAGAGGAAGTGGAACAGGTGCGGCAGGCTATTGGTGCTGATTCAACTAATTTTTATGTGCTGGGCAATTCATGGGGCGGCATATTAGGAATGGAGTATGCACTGAAATATCAAAACAATATGAAAGCATTGCTGGTGGCAAACATGGTGGCCAGTGCACCAGAGTATGGTAAATATGCGGATGAAGTTCTGGCAAAACAAATGGATCCCAAAGTGCTGGCAGAAGTAAGAGCCATAGAGGCAAAAAAAGATTTTAACAACCCCCGTTATATGGAGTTACTGATCCCCAATTTTTATCATAAGCATTTATGCAGGTTAGAAGAATGGCCTGATGGTTTTAACCGGTCCATGAAACATGCCAATGGCGAAATATATACGATGATGCAGGGTCCGTCTGAGTTTGGAATAGCAGGAAGATTAGCCAACTGGGATATAAAGAACCGGCTGAAAGAAATAAAAGTGCCAACGCTGATGATCGGGGCGAAGCATGATACGATGGATCCAAAAGCTATGGAGGAGCAAAGTAAGATGGTACAGAAAGGCCGTTATCTATATTGCCCCAACGGCAGCCATCTTTCTATGTGGGACGATCAGCAGGTTTTTATGAATGGGGTGATTAAGTTTATTAAGGATGTGGACGAAGGGAAATTTTAAATAAACAGTATGCCTCATGTTCTCGACAACATAATATGGAACGCCATTACCACCGGCAACAGGGATATTGCTGTTGTGGATGGTGAGGTGGGTTGTTACCAGCCCGATATTGCACCCTTTGCTGGATTAAAGGAATTGAATGAAGCAAACCTGGATAAGTTGTATGATTTTATTCCTGCGAACAGGAGAGTGGCTATTTCTTACTTTAATAGAATTGCGTTGGATGAAAACAAATGGGAGACCGTACAACATTTGGAATGCTGCCAGATGATGTATGAAATACCTGTTGCTGCCTTTGCCACCGCTGCCAGTTCTTTAATTGTTCCGTTGACCAATGAACATGTGCCACAGATGCTGGAGCTAACTGCCCTGACAAAGCCCGGCCCTTTTTTCAGCAAAACTATTTTGTTCGGCAACTACTTCGGCATTTTTGTGGATGGAAGACTGGCAGCTATGACGGGGCAGCGAATGCACCCGGTGCCGTATATGGAAGTAAGTGCCGTATGCACCCATCCTGATTTTCGGGGGCATGGTTATGCCAAAGCGTTAATGCTGCAGGTGATGAAGATAATCCTTGATAATTCCTTTACTCCCTTTCTGCATGTGTTGACCAGCAACACTACTGCCATTCAATTATATGAATCAATCGGCTTTCGTACCCGGAGGGAAATTTTTATTGATGTGATAAAGAGGTTGTGAGGAATCGAAGCATATATTGTATATGCTCTTGGCGGCGTAGTTGTTTTTAGGCAAGTCTTACAGCGTTGGCAAGTGGCAATGGCGGACTCGCCCCCGCAAATGCGGGGCAGGCTGTGCTATGGAGTATTCACCCTTTACCTGTCAGCCCGGCTTGTGGTAATACAATATTTGCAGCATTTTTTTCCCGTGCCTTTAAGAAGTCGGCCATAGACTTTTTCAGTTCGTCGTGATACTTTTTCTTATCACTATGAAATAAATCCGATAATTCATTGCGAATCTGGCGCATATAGTCAACAGCTTTAAAACTGTTTTTAATCTTCGTTTTCATATATAACTTCTTTAGGTGTTCTGATGTCAATTGTTTGATATCCAAATTTAAGATTAATTGAGTTGTATTGTTTAATGCGAAAGAAATTTACCATGTGCTTAAAGTTCCAGCTTACGAGACTGTCAACTTTTAAAATGGTAGCCATGGCAATATGTTGTGCATCACTTTCAAACTTTGGTGTCAGTATTCCGTCACTAATGTAATGTGCTGCAAGCAATTCAGCTTCCTCATTTAGGGATACCAGTTCTAAAAATTGCTCAGGTATTGTTTCTGTTAACTTACGTACCCGTTCGGGGGCTGGCATTAGTTCCCTAAGTGTCAGGTCTGTAAGTACAATTGAAAATTTTCCTTGTCTTGCCTGTTCAAAAAAAGGCACAGTCCATTCTTCAAATTCTTCATCTTCATGTCCGCCCCAAACAGATGTGTCAACATAAAATTTCATCTTTCAAAGGTAATAATTTGTCGGAAGGTTAGATAATCCCAGGAAAGTATCACTTTATGTACAAAGCCGGACAGCGAAACCCTGCCGGAAATGGGCAAAGTAATATGGAGTTCGGATAACTCTTTCTTTAGAGAGGAAAACTTCTTTATTAATATTTTTGCCTGAAATTTGAAATTCGGTGTCGGAAAAACATTATAGCCTATTCAAAAAATCTTTTAGAAATTGTTTTTTGATTTTCCCCTGCCGCATTTTTTTTACTTCTTCAAACGACTGGGTCAGGTCAGATTTTAATTTGAGCATTTGCTCATACTTGCTTAATCTGTTCATTAGCCGTGTCCATTGAAATATTGAAAGCTGTACTGCCTGGGTATTGCCTTTGTGGTCATTTACATATTGAACTGCTGCTTTCATAAAGTAAAACTACAAATTTTTGGAATTAAGTCTAAGGTATTTGAAGGTGGTTTGTTAATGGGTTCATGATTAGGGATTCTCATAGCCATGGTTTCACTCCAAGAACCATGGCTGAGAAATTGATGCTTCGTTTTGGACAACCCATTATTTTACCCCATATTTTTTAAGTACTGCCATTAAGTGATTGATGGATACGCAGCCGCTTATTCCAATAGAAGTACTTTTATGCGCTTCTGCCATTTTACGTAACCAGCCATTCATATCACCTCCAGAAATTATTTTACCAGTTGAGTCTTGTACTTGGTTTAGTTGAAATTTAAAGTCTGGGTCACTTGTAGAATTAATAATTGAGTCTGCATAGTTTCCAATCGGATTAATAATGAAATTAGCTATACCAATAACTTCGTCATCATTCAAAGTCTTACCAATTTTTACAATTGCTCCACCTGAATTCCCCCTATTTAAAGTTATATCCATCAATGCTTCGTTTCTAGGCATAGAATATGGTTTCCCAAGATGCTCGAAAGCAATATTATTATTCAAATATTTAGTTGATAACATGCCTTTAGAAATAAATTGCTGAGACATGCCCAGTGGATACCCACAAGTATAAACTTCATCCCCCTCATAAATATTGGCAAAATTCCCCATTTTTAAAAATGGAGTCTTCTTACCGGGCTTAAGAGGTGTAATCACACAAAAATCATAAGCAATTGCGCTTCTGTTATATAAAGTGTCAGAATTTAGAATGTCCGGGAAACCCATTTCCAAAGTATCCCCGTTATTAAACTGAATATAGGTTCGTTTTTTATTTTGAAGGGCTGGCAAAACTACATGAAGACAGGTTACGACTAAACCATCTTCATTTATTAAAAAACCACTCCCTACTGATATGCCACCTTCTACTATTACACGAACAGTGGCGGATTTTATTTTTGAAACCCTTTCTGGACTTAAAGATTGCCCATATAAAAATGAAGGGATGGTAATAAGAAATAAGATAAAACACCTCATATAACTAAGGTTTAGCCTGGCTGTCTTTACGCCACTGTTGGTGTTTTTCTTTCACCAACAGCTTAATTTAAAGATACTACAAAACAAAAGAAAACTCCCCAAAATGCCCAATAGAATTACCGAACGATGAAGTGAGTGACACAACAGACGATGATAGTAGCAATACAGCTTAGCTAATAAAATTATCCTTCTGCTAATTCACCCTTCGACAAGCTCAGGGTCACATCCTCCTTCCTATGCTTCACTACAAACCAACCCG
>JANPMI010000081.1:0-3282 GCA_031422725.1 Chitinophagaceae bacterium
CTTCCCGCCAACCAGCCCGGAATACAAACATTTTCCCAGGCAGTGAATTCCGGCAACAGGTGATGAAACTGAAAAACAAAGCCGATATGTTTATTCCGGAAAGCAGCCAGTTTTTTACCGCTGAGTGAATTGATAGAAGTATTATTCATACTTACTGCACCTATATCAGCCTTATCCAAGGTCCCAAGGATATGCAGTAAAGTGCTTTTCCCCGAACCGGATGGGCCGACAATGGAAACCACTTCCCCTTTATTAATTTCTACGTCCACACCTTTCAAAACTTCAACTGTGCCGTATCGTTTATGTATATTTTTTCCAATAATCATGCAGGCAAATGTGGGTTTAATAAATCAAATATCTGCAAATAGCATCCGCCAGCAAAACCTCAAATTTCTGCCCGGCCCATTTTTTTAAAAATCCTTCAAAAAACCCGTGAACAACTAAGGATTTGGAAAATTCGTTATTAAAGCTACATTTGCCGGAAATTAGGGTACTATTCCCATTAAATAATTAAACCCCTGCGAAGATGTTTTGGACTTTAGAATTAGCCTCGTACCTCGAAGATGCTCCCTGGCCGGCCACCAAAGATGAATTGATAGATTACTCTATCCGTAGCGGTGCTCCCATTGAAGTGGTGGAAAACCTGCAGGAACTGGAAGATGAAGGTGATGTGTATGAAACCATCGAAGACATCTGGCCCGACTATCCTACCCAGGAAGATTTCCTGTTTAATGAAGATGAGTATTAAACCCCCAGTCCGCCTTTGGCGGAGTGTTTAGAAAGTTTATATATTTCAAAGCCTCCAAATCGGAGGTTTTTTGTTAGGGGTCAGAAAACTAACTTTGAGCCATGTTAATAGTCCCATCAAATCCCGAATACAGCTCTTTCTTGAAAGTAATTAATATTGAAAATGGCATTACAATAACAACTCAGAGAAGATATAAGCTTGTTACTTACATGGGATATGAGTTTGATGGTAATAGAGAAATAAGAACGGGAATTGAGGCTAAAAAACATATTTGGGGGCCTTTGGAGAATAATTATGATGACGATGGTTTTGAGATTACAGAAAACCTCCATGGGAATGAATATTACGATAGTGTCTTTCTCAATCAAACTCTTCTAGGGCAAATTCATGAGTTTAGAGCAGTTCTCATAAGTAACCCAGATACGGGGTATCAAAATTTTCTTTGCGTTTCTTTGGAACACGATGGAAGTCCAATTGAACAAGCGGCAAAAGAGTTATTTTATCGGGGTAATGAGGCTTATTACCCCATTGACGAATATGGCAATGTTTATAAAGTTATGAAGACCATAAAACCACCGCTCAAGCTCAAAATACAGGAATGTTCGAATGAAATACAAACTTCCCCTGATTCAAGTTATTATTTCTATTCAAAATTGGCTGAAATCTATTTTGATGTTAACGATTTAAAATCTGCCCAATATAATAACGATAAAGCAATAAGTACACTTCCATCAACTGCTCATGATTATACTGTATGGTTATCGAACTTCAGAATACTTAAATCCAAAATTTTGTGCCGGACGAATAAAAAGGAAAAAGCTTTGGAAATCCTTAATACTGCTTTTTTACCAAACGTTTCAATTAATGAACTCTTAATCAATAAATCCCAACTTCTTTTTGAATTAAATAAAAATAAGGAGGCTATGGAACTCCTGGATTTAATTATCAGAGATGAATTATCGAATGAAAATAAAAATTATGAAAGATTAGTCGGTCTCTATATTTTGAGAAAAAAAATAAACGAGTCAATTGGAAATTTACAAGAGGCTGAAGAAGATTTAGAAAAAATTAATAGATATAAATCTTCTGATTTACTTTTCTAATTTAGAAACTGTTTTAAAAAATCGTCATTCTTTTTATTGGAAATACGAGAATTGAAAAATTCCTCAGTGTAGATTACAGAATAAACGGCAATAAAGGTAAGAAATACCAGTACGGCATAGACCCCATAAATCAACAGGCTCCTTGCATTCCCATATTTCTTTTGAAGATGAACAATATCCTTTTCAAATCGTTCATGTGCCCTTTTTCTCTTTTCAGATAATACAAATAAACAAGCCCCGATAGAAATATACAATTCCACAATGTGATAAACAGCCTGCATACTACATTTTTCTTTAGAAAGCTACTATAGCCTGCGGATAAATAAAAGAGTATTTTCTTTAATTAAGTTTTTATTCCATAACCCCAAGCTTCTGCATCACTTCGTTGCTTACGCCTGTTGAAGAATACCCGCCATCATGAAAAAGGTTCTGCATCGTCACCATTCTCGTAAGATCAGAGAACAGCGTAATACAATAATTCGCACAATCTTCTGCAGTAGCATTTCCAAGCGGTGCAATAGACTGAGCAAAGTCAAAAAAATCACCAAAACCTTTTATACCTGTACCGGCAGTTGTTTTTGTTGGTGATTGGGAAACAGTATTGATGCGAACTTTTTTATCTACTCCATAGTGATAACCAAAGCTGCGGGCAATGGATTCCAGCATCGCTTTAATGTCGGCCATATCTGTGTAAAAAGGATAGGTACGTTGCGCCGCCATATAAGTCAATGCCACTACACTGCCCCATTCGCTGATAGCATCTAATTTTTTAGCCACTGCCAGCATTTTATGAAACGACATGGCCGATACATCAATCCCCTTCATGAAATACTCATAATTAGATTCTGTATAGGCAATTTTTTTTCTTATGTTAACACTCATGCCAATAGAATGCAGTACAAAGTCAATCTTGCCGCCAAGTACCTCTTGTGATTTGGTAAACAGGTGAGTCAGCTCCTCCACATTAGTAGCATCAGCCGGAATAATTTCTGACTTTGTTTTTTCTGCCAGTTTATTTATTTCACCCATCCGCATAGCGATAGGCGCATTGGTTAAAACAAAAGTCGCCCCTTCTTCGTATGCTTTCTCCGCCACTTTCCAGGCAATGGAATTAGCATCAAGTGCCCCGGTGATAATTCCTCTTTTCCCTTTTAAAAGATTGTAAGCCATATAAATTAGTTTAGAGTTGGTAATTAGTCGTTGGTGGTTCCGGCGTAAAAATAAGAAGATATTTGCAAGCTCCCCGAAACAGCATTTGTGGCAAAGGCAGCAAAATAAATCTTTGAATCAGAAGACTGTAAATTTCACCTGTTCAAACACCTGTTAGTGATTTTGTAGTTTAACTTTATCATTGCCTCTGTTATCAGTTTTCAAAAAATAATGTTATGAGTATGAAAACAGTAATCACCGGAACAGGATGCTACATTCCTG
>JANPMI010000082.1:0-14590 GCA_031422725.1 Chitinophagaceae bacterium
TTTCTTAACCTCAAAATTTTAAATCCCATGGTTCAGGTAGACATCTCACAGCTCACCAGAGAGTGTAACGGCTGGAGAGAACAACTTCGCAATTATCGTGAAGAATTCACTCAGGACGAAACAAAACTCCGGCAAGTAGCCAGCCAGCAACTCTCCAAAGAACAACTCCAGGACGTAGAACATCTCCACAACCAATTTCACATTCAGCTCATCAACATCCACGATTTAAAGCAGGCTATAAAAGCTCATGACCGTAAAATGAACTTTGAAATGGTGGCTTTTAACGGCAGGGCGAATGAAGACAGTCTTGTACGTCATGAAAGTCTGCTGGAAGAATATAAGGCTCTGGAGCAAACATTAATGGATTTGCGCAATGAATTCAGCAATTTTTTAAAACGAACGCTGTAAGATAACAGACAATACACAATTGGCAATGGGCAATTGCCAGTTGCATATTGCCAATTATCTTTTCTTCCTATTAAATTCAAAGACAAATTATCCAGTCATCTCTAAAACAGATTGCCATGCCTGAATTTGATACTTCACATGTAAAAAATATTGTCTTGCTGGGCCATGCCGGCTCCGGTAAGACCACTTTAGCGGAGTGTATGCTATTTGAAGCCGGTCTGATAAGCCGGAGAGGATCTGTAGCAGAAAGAACCACAACCGGGGATTATCATGAACTGGAACAGGAAAGGGGAAATTCCATTTTTAGCAAACTGCTTCATACTAAATGGCGGGGTTATAAAATCAACATATTAGATACACCCGGCTATGATGATTTTACGGGGGAAGTAATTTCTGCCCTAAAAGTGGCAGATACAGGTGTGATGCTGCTGAATGCCGTGATGGGGGTGGAAGTGGGTACAGATATTATCTGGGAATACACGGAGAAATTTAAAACCCCGATGATATTTGCTGTTAATAAATTGGATGATGACAATGCTGATTTTGATAAAACAGTCCGGGATGCTAAATCGCATTTTGGAAACAATGTGGTGGTAGTGCAATACCCCCGCCAGGCAGGCGCCGGTTTTCATGAGATAATTGATGTGTTGCGCATGACCATGTATAAATTTAAAGACGGTGGCGGCAAGCCGGAAAAGCTGCCGGTACCGGATGATGAAAAAGAAAAAGCAGATGCACTGCACAAGGAACTGATTGAAGCTATTGCCAGCAATGATGAAACATTGATGGAAACCTATTTTGATAAAGGGGAGCTGCTGGAAGATGAAATGAAAATGGGATTGAAAAAAGCTATGATCGCCCATGACCTTTTTCCGCTCTTCTGTTTATCCGCCGAAAGAAATATGGGTAGCGGGAGGCTCATGGGTTTTATAGATAATGTTTGTCCCAGTGCCAATGAAATGCCTCCGCAAATTACTAAGAGCGGTGATAAATTATACTGCGATGCCAATGGTCCTGCCTGTGTATTCATTTACAAAACAATTTCTGAACCACATGTTGGTGAGATGTCGTTCTTCAAAGTATATTCCGGCACGGTAAAGGTTGGTATGGAGCTGGAAAATGAAAGCACCGGTGTTACCGAAAAAATAAACCAGCTTTTTTTAGTGGAAGGAAATAAACGGACAACCACACATGAGCTGGTAGCCGGCGATATCGGGGCCACTTTAAAACTTAGGAACACCCATGTCAACAATACCCTGCATGCCCGGGGGAAAAATTATGAATTGCCCCCTATAGAATTTCCGCCGCATAACATGACGGTCGCTATAGAAACATTGAAAAAAGGAGAGGAGGAAAAACTTTCACAGGCCATGCACCAGTTGCGGGAAGAAGACCCGACATTGCTGGTAGAAGTTTCACCTGAGCTTAAACAAACCCTGATACATTGCCAGGGAGATATGCACCTCGCTGTTGCCAAATGGAAAATAGAACATCAGCATAAATTAGAAGTAAAATTTGTAAAGCCCAAAATAGCTTACCGGGAAACGATCCGTAAAATGGCTGATGCGAGTTACAAGCATAAAAAACAAAGTGGTGGTAACGGGCAGTTTGGAGAAGTGTATATGCGGATTGAACCGTGGTATGAAGGAATGCCCGAGCCAACGGATCTGAATGTAAGGGGCCGTGATACACATGAATTGGACTGGGGTGGCAAATTGGTTTTTTATAATTGCATTGTTGGCGGTGCTATCGAAGCAAGATTTCTTCCTTCTGTTTTAAAAGGAGTGATGGAAAAAATGCACAACGGACCATTGACGGGTTCGTATGCAAGGGACATCCGGGTATGTGTGTATGATGGCAAAATGCACCCGGTTGACAGCAACGATATATCATTTAAGATTGCAGGCCTGCAGGCCTTCCGGCAGGCATTTCAGCAGGCAGATCCGCAAATATTAGAACCCATGTACCAGGTGGAAGTGCTTTGTCCTGATGACCTGACCGGGGCTGTAATGGGGGATCTGCAAAGCCGCCGTGCCATTGTGGAAGGTATAGACAGCGAAGGTCATTTTCAAAAAATATTAGCTAAAGTGCCCTTGGCAGAAATGGAGGGTTATTCTTCATCACTTCGTTCTATTACACAGGGCAGGGCAAAATTCAAAATGAATTTTAAAGCTTACGAAGCTGTACCGTTTGAACTACAACGGAAATTGATTGATGATTACAGTAAAAATACAAAAGAGGAATTTGCATAATAGAGCAAGACTAACTGCATTACAAAAGAGGCTGTCGTTTGCAGCCTCTTATTTTTTTTAAATGCCGGGTATTTTTAAGTTTGCGGGTAATAGAGTTTAAACTAACACATAGTGCATCAACTTCCTGACCTTTCAAATCCATTTTGGTTTCTTGCCGTTGCAGTTATTATTTATGCAGTGGTGGCAGTCCGCTATTTTCTGCTTTCAGGGTTATTTTATTTTTTATTTTATGTCTGGCGGCCCAACAAGTGGAAAAGTCGTAAGGTTAATCCCAAGGATTATCCTCCCGGCCAGTTTAAAAAAGAAATAATCAGGAGTAATATTACAGCGGTATTGTTTGGCATCTCAGGGGCTGCATTCCTGTTACTATGGCAAAATGGATATGTAAAGCTGTACGAAAATATACATGACTACTCATTGTGGTGGTTACCCGCCAGCCTCATCATCGCTTTGGTTTTGCAGGAAACCTATTACTATTGGTTACACCGGTGGATGCACCTGCCTGCAATTTTCAAAGTGGTTCATAAGTGGCATCACGACAGTCATATTGCTTCGCCGTGGACGGCTTTTTCTTTTCATCCGCTGGAAGGATTGATACAGGCTATTTTTCTTCCGCTATTACTTCTTTTTCTTCCGTTGAATATATATGTTCTGGTAATGATGCTGGTTATAATGTCTGTCAGCAGTGTGATCAATCATCTTAATATCGAAATATACCCTCAATGGTTTTTGAAAAATTTCTTTGGAAGATCGGTGATCGGAGCAACACATCATTCACTCCACCATAAGCATTATAAATATAACTTTGGCTTATATTTTACCTGGTGGGATAAAATAACAAAAACTGAAAGCCCAATCTATAAAGAATTTACAGATAACAGGAAAACTGGTAAACATAAAATTTAGCATGTAGATTTTTTTGAAAAAAATCTCCCCATTACATCTACTGGCATAATAATTTAATACTATACCCGTCAATATGCCGGTAAACGGTTATTATTAAACATTAATCAACTAAATCATGGATTTAAAAAGCTGGGTAGCTATGGCCGCAATGGCTGTTATTGCCACATCGTGTGGAGAAAGTTCCACAAAAGAAACTAATACTGCTGACACAGTAACAACAACAATGGATAACACAGCACCTGAAACAGTTCCCGTTACTCAAACTATCGTTGTCCCGGATCAGACAAGAATAACTTTTCAAACCAAATATCCAAATGTCACTAATCCATCCTGGAGCCGTTATGAACCAATGGATAATATAGATTGGGATTGGTCTGGCTGGCCAAGAATGGATAGTTCCGACTATATGGTACGATTTAATGTGGATGGTAATGATTATTGGGAATGGTACGACGATGGTAACTGGATAGGTACGGTTACTACCATGAAAGATTATGCAGGTTTGCCTGCGGCTGTTAATAAAACAATACAAACGGACTATTCCGGTTACACCATTGTTTCTGTTGATAAAGAAGTGGATAAAAACAGAACAGCTTATGAAGTGGAGCTGATGAAAGGAGAAGATAAAGTGAAGATGCTGATAGCTGAAAACGGAAGCATTCTAAAGAAGAAAAGTGTAGTCGGTGGTGAAAAAACTAAAGAGAAAAATATTTAAATATGTGTTTCGGGCTTAGGTTTGATGTGTGAAACGGCACCTTATGGGTGCCGTTTTCATTTAATGATTAATATAATTTGTCTTTATTATCTGTCTCTGTAAACTGCAATGGAAGAAGCTCTATCATTCCAACCTGACATATAAAACTTATTTTTTGAAGCCGTAATGGTATAATTCTTTCCCCTGAAATTTTCCTGTTCATATATCACTACCCTGTAGCCGGCCGGAACAGTTAAAGAACTTAAAGCCTTGTTGGGGAAACCTGCCTGCGCCATGGTGCTGTAAGTGCCGGGCAGGAGGGATGCTGACTGACCTTTGTAATCTCCATCAGTATAAATTACCACCCGTTCATAATTGTCAGAAGGATAATTGTTATTATTATTACCTGTGTAGTTTTCCTCAATTACCAGTGACCCTATCCTGTTATTCAAGGTGTTGGAAAGACAATTCGTTGTTTCTGAAATTGTATAATAAGAGCCGCTGAGGTATTCATTATTAATATATACTTTGGCTTTCAGCCCGGAAGGAATTTCAATAGATGATATATCGAATTTTAATAGACCCAGTTTATCACCCTGGTAATAACCGGGTGCCAGCCGGAGGCTATTGCCCCGGTAACTGCAATCAGTGTAAATGGTAGCATAGTTTCCGGTTCCTGTTCCTGGATTATTATTTGGCAGTGATGGTTTGTAATCTATTATCATTGATCCTATTTTATCGTTGTATGATTCTGAAAGACAGCTTTGGCTCGTTTCAAAATTGACAGAATAACCGGCATTATTCTCATTGTTTAAATAAATTCTTACTCTCAGGTTACCATAAATAGAAAAGGAAGAAATATTATATCTTAACTGACCCAGCTGGTAGCCGGTGTAGGTGCCGGGCCGTAAACTTTGCGCATAGCCACGGGAATAGCAGTCATTATAAAAGGTAACATAATCATTTTGCCCGGAGCCGGACTGGTATGATTGATTTTCAACTACGATGGAAGAAGTAACATCACTCCACCCATAATCAAGACAGGCAATACTGGAATAATATGTTTTTGATTTGCCCTGGAACTCATCATGTTCGTAGATAGTCACTTTCATTCCTGCCGGAATTTGCATTCCTGAAAGCATGTCGTTACCTATCTTCATATCATAGCCACGGTAACTGCCTGCTTCGAGGTAATGTTTTTTGCCCGAATAATTACAGTCTTCAAAGACAGTTACATAATTCTGTGAGGAAACCACCAAACAGAAAAGCAGCACAAAGGCCAGGAGGGATGATTTTTTATACATAAGGCTTATTTTAAAGGTTGCTGGTTAGCATTCAACTTCTTTGCCATAGATTATTCTGCACAGTAAGAAAGTTAAGAAAATTTCTTCTGTAGAGAAATTTTTGTTTTAATGCGGGTCTATTCTGTGTCTTATATGCCAATTTACCGATTTCCATTTATTGCTGGCTTTATCCATATCACATACTAAATCAGTTCTGGAATATTGTGCCGGTAAAAAAACATGGCCGGTGGAAACTTCCTTTTTTTCCAATTGATCCAAACAGACAAAGCACCTGCTGCAAAGACTCATAGAAATAAGGCGAAGAAATTTCTTCACATTTTTTACCGGGTAACCGGCCTCATAAGCTGCCTGGAAACTGCTGTCCATCACCGACCGGAAAATTGTCCGTACCTCGTCTATTTTTTTTGTTGTGGTCAAAAGGGTATTGATTTTTTCGTTGCAGTCATCATACACACCATATATATCGTTACCAAATTGCATCAGTCCGCCTATTTTATACAGCGCATCTTCTTCTCCCGGCAGAAAGGGATGAGACATGGCAGCCCGGTAAAATAATACAGAAACACCTCCTTTGTTCAGCGTAATCTTCAGTATTTCCTCCCGGCTTAATCCGGGCACTGCCTGCTTTTTACTTTCTAACTGTGCTGCAAAAACTTTCCGGAAGTATTGTTTCACCAATGAGGGATCATGGGCATACTGCAGCGATTTTTTATAAAACGAAAGAAACAACTGTTCACCCGACGTATGACCGTTAATTTTTTCGGGAGTTTCTATAAATGTTTTTACTTTTTCGGGAGAAGTACCCTGCCTGTCAACAAAATCATCTCCCAGGCCGGTCAAAGCTCCCAGGTAGGTTAGTGCCAGGCGTTCCTTTAGCGACATGTTGCTTCCCCGCAATGCACAAATCTCTTCACCAAGAATAGCAGGAACTGCAAGCCCATAGTAATGAGTAATTTTTTTAAAATCTTTTTCTTCGAGGCTACCGTCATTACTATTTTTGGCAGCTGTTAATTCTTCCTGCAGATGTTCACGGATAAATTGATGTTGCTTTTTTACATTGCTGAGCAGCGCAGATAAAGTGCGGGGAGTTTGGAGAATATTTTCTAATAACCATAGTTTACTCATCCATTTATCTTTTAAAGCTTACAGATTCTTTCAATTCTTTTTCTGTATAAGCTACATTGTATTGTTTTAACACATCATCAGGAACGCCATTCCATTGATTAGGCTTATTGCCATCATAGCCCAAATCCTTTACTCCAATTTCAGAAGTGTAAAAGCCCGAAGCAGTTAAATCCCTCATCAGCCGGAAAAACTGAACTCCCTGGCTCATTTCGGGTGTTGCTTTTTTGGGATAAGCAATCTGATCCACCAGTTCTATCTGCTGTTGCTGCGTACAATCTTTAAAAGTTTTTTCATACCGCTTCAGGCATTGCATATCTAACCACTTCAGCCCGCCCTTCATCGGCACCTGGTGAGTGGGCATATCTTTTACAATAAACTCAATGAAGTCCGGCACTTTAGCATCGGAAGCACTTCCGCTTATTTCATCTTTAGGGATGATGATGTTTGCAAGAATAGTTATTGTGGCCATTTCATGATCCGTAAAGAATTTTTCCTGAGCCAGGAGTTCTTTCTCATGTTTCAGTTCGTCGGGGCTGCGGTCCAGGTTGAAAACAGGTTCATTGACTTTTGCGTCAACGTTTTTTTTATCATCCGTTTTGCAACCGGCTAAAACAGCCGGAACTGCTACAGCACCCGTGACAATTAGTTTTAATGATTTGCGTCTGTCCATATTTTGTTTTTTTCCCGCAAAGGCGCAAGGACGCAAAGTTTTTCATTGCGACTTTGTGGCTTTGCGTGAGATTAAAGATTCTGTTTCTTCATTTCATCAACGATATATTCTGATGCCCTCATTGATAAAGCTAATATAGTCCAGGTAATATTTTTATCCGCCTGTGATACAAACTGTCCGCCATCCACACAAAAAAGGTTTTTACAATCATGCGCCTGGCTCCATTTATTTAAGGCTGATTTTTTAGCATCATTACCCATCCGTACTGTTCCGGCTTCATGTATAATTTCTCCTGGCTTCGCCAGTCCCCATTGATTTTTTTCATCATCATCGCCACCCCAGGTAATGACGGCTCCCATGTTGTGCATCACTTCTTTAAAAGTTTCCTTCATGTGTTTTGCCTGTTTTATTTCATGCTCCGTCCATTTTACATTGAATTTTAAAACAGGGATACCGAATTTGTCCACCATATCCGGATCAATAGAACAGTTATTGCTCTCTATAGGTATTGCTTCACCCCGGCCCGCCATACCAACACCACAACCATAGAAATAACGATAATCTTCTTTGAGTGAAGCACCATATCCGCCAGCTTCTTTTTGTTTTCCTTTTACTACATATTTTCCATTCAGATTTTCTATGCCCCAGCTGAAACCATAGGATGGCTGACTCATGCCGCCCCAATATTCTATATGATACCCTCTTGGAAAATTAAGTTTCTTATTATCTAACCACCAGGGAGAGTAAATATGCAATCCACCTACACCATCTTCATTATATCTTTTTCTGTCGAACAGTTGTGGCAGAATTCCCCCCACTGCGGCACCGGTAGAATCATGCAGGTATTTGCCGACTACATCACTGCTGTTGGCTAATCCATTCGGGTGCCGTTGTGATTTTGAATTGAGCAACAATCTTGCACTTTCACAGGCACTGGCTGCTACAATCACCACTTTGCCTTCCACCTGGTACTCCATCATATCATCTTTACTGATGTATGAAACGCCGGTAGCTAAACCTTCATTATTCGTCAGTACCTCTCTTGCCATGGCATTGGCAACCACATCCACATTTCCTGTTTTCATGGCAGGATAAATTAATACGTTGGGAGAGGAGAAGTCGGCTTTTGCCATACTGCAGTTGCGGTTACATTGACCACAAAAGAAACAAGTACCCCGGTCATCATTCAACTTTTCTGTCAAAATGGAAAGGCGGGAAGGAATTACTTTTACCCCTGCCTGTATGGCTGCATTTTTAATAAACAATTCATGCAATCTTGGTTTAGGGGGTTTTAGAAAAAATCCATCAGGATCATTTTCCAAACCTTCATTAGTGCCGAAAATGCCGATGAGTTTATCCACCCTGTCATAATAAGGCTTTACATCTTCATAACCGATGGGCCAGTCATCACCCAATCCGTCAATACTTTTTCTTTTAAAATCTTTCGGGCCAAAGCGAAGCGAAATTCTTCCCCAGTGATTGGTACGGCCACCGAGCATTCTTGCCCGCCACCAGGCCCAATCGGTACCGGGTTCTTTGGTAAAAGGTTCTCCTTCTAATGACCAGCCGCCATAACAGGCATCAAAATCACCAAAGGGGCGAAGTTTGGTGCTGGCCCCGCGGCGTGGTGAATCCCAGGGATTTTTTAACTGGGTCACATTTTTCTGCGGATCATACATGTACCCGGCTTCAATGATGCAAACTTTTAATCCGGCATTGGCCAATATATAAGCTGCCATACCACCCCCGGCGCCGGAGCCGACAATTACCGCATCATATTTTTTGGATTGTTTCTTAACCTGGAGATCACCCATCTGCAAATAAAATTTTTGTGAATGAAGCAACAATTTACAGGTTTGCTTTTTTGATGGGGAAATTTTTTATAAAAATTTCTGCACATATCATTTTTGTATCTTTAAACTGCCATTGATTTACAGGCAATAAAATTAAAAAAGCTTATGATAAAGAAGAACTGCATACAGGGTGGTTTATATCTTGTTTGCCTGTTGCTTGTAGGTTCTTCTCATGCACAGCAGGGAAATGAATTACTGGTGTATGCTGTAAAAGGTACGGTGACGGCAAAATACAATAACCAGGAATCTGCTGTTAAGATTGGAAAAGTTTTAAAACCCGGAACCACGATTAATGTCATGCAGGGAGCCGGGATGACGATGCTGTGTAAACAAGGCAAGCCACTGTCTGTGACTAAAGCAGGAAGCTTTTTTTTGAGCAAATGGAAAGATTCCTGTAAAACAACCAGTAACTCGATAACTTCCAGCTACTTCAAATATATATGGAGTGAATTTTATACCCGCAGTAAAGAATACCAGGACGAACAAAAAGATAAAAATGTAAGTGCTGTTACCCGCAGTGATGCACCACGCCGCTATAAATCTAATCCTAATAAAATAAAAATAGAATTCAACCCCGGCCTGGATACATTGAATTATGCATCAGGTAATTTCCCCTTATCATGGACCTGCTATGATTATTCAGGTAAATACTTTTTTATATTATATGAAACAGGAACAGGCAGGGAGGTTTATAAAGACAGCCTGCACAGAAGTTTTATACCGGTTGAAAAATTTATAACCCTTTTGGAAAAGGGGAAACGATATTCCTGGACGGTGACTGCACCAAAAGCCGGTGTTATCAGGAAGCGAATATTGAATTATGTAACTGCAGAAAGTACTGAAGAACTAATCAGGGGTTTCGAAGCTTCCGTTACTATCCCGGAAGATGCTGCGGCTAAATATTTCCGTATAGGGTATATGCTGGAGCAACGGCACTACCTGGCAGATGCTTATCTCCATTACAAAAGGGCTGCAGAGGCTGCTCCCGAAATAGGAGTATATAGCGATAAACTGCTGCGATTTAAAAGTGAGTTTTGGATAAACGATTAATTCAGGCATTTGGAAAAGTAACTACAAACAAACGGCAGTTAAATAGAATTAGTTGAAATAAATATTCCCATTGATTAGTTTAACAAAGAGGAGCTAAACAAAAATCATTTAATAAGGCAACAAATCGTACCTTTCAGGTCAACATCTTTGTTTTAATTACCCACTACTTTTTTAATGTTAGTAATTCTATTGTTTTTCGTGTGCCACTGGTACCTGGCGATTTTTTCTCAAACTTTTCTCCAACATCGTTACGCATCACATGCCGCCTTCAGCATGAACAAATTTTGGGAACGTTTTTTTTATCTGGTGGCTTATATAGGCCAGGGTTCGTCGTATGTAAGTCCGAGGGTGTATGCCATCATGCATCGGATGCATCATGCTTACACAGACACCGAAAAAGATCCGCATTCACCAAAGTATGACGACAACCTTTGGATAATGATGTGGCGCAGTCGCAATTTTACTTCGGGAGTTTTTAATAATAAAATTGAAATTGAAGAACGGTTTTTAAAGAATCTTCCTGATTGGCCAGCGTTGGATAAGATAGCACACAATTGGATTTCCAGAGTGGCATGGATTGCCTTCTATATTACTTTTTATATTCTTTTTGCCCCATCTGCCTGGTGGTATTTGCTGATACCTATTCACATTGTAATGTTGCCATTGCACGGAGCAGTTATTAATTGGTTTGCCCATAAATATGGTACAGTTAATTTCAAACTAAACAATACCTCTCGTAATTTATATCCAATGGATTTATTATTAATGGGAGAAGCCTATCATAACAATCATCACAAAACACCGTCAGCTATCAATTTTGGAAAACGTTGGTATGAGTTTGACCCAACGTATCCTATTATCCGGTTTCTTAGCTGGTTTCATGTTATTAAAGTGAATAAGATTAATAAGAATAGTAACGTAGAGATAGAATAATTTTTGTTGATATATTTCACAGAAAAGCCACAAGGAGAAATACTTTGTGGCTTTTCTGTTTTGTATTCACGGCGCCGTTGCTTCTTTGCGGTCTATGCAAAAATGTTTACTCAGTACTTGTTTTTCGAAAATCCATAATTATCCAAAGCACTATAAAGCTTAAGATGGCGGCAAAAAAACACCATACAGAAATTACAAATCCATGGTAAAAGGTGATGGCAAAAAGATAGGATGCCAGAAATACAATGCCCAGCCATTTCATTTTTTTTATACTGGAAAAAAACGGCGTAATGATTGTTGCTATGATATATAAAACTGAGAAAAATACAACAAGGTTTTTAACCATTTTTGGTATGGCAAATTCATAATGAAGATGATTGGTAACCGATGATGACGGCGACGACGAAGGCAATGGGCAACTGGGGCAATACGGAGTTATTACTTCAACCGGATAAAGAAAAAGCACAACACCAACACCAATAGCTACTATGGCTCCAATAGCAACCATCACATTCAATATTTTTTTTCTTTTTTGATCTTTTTCCATCACTCGAACAGAAAATGCAATCCAGAAGGGCCAAATGGCCATGGCAAACACAAGAAAAATATAGGTAAGGTTGGATTGCCAGTCAGCGAGGTTCGAATTTTTTAATGACAACCACAACATCCCTTCTGTAAACTGCTGAACAGCAAAAAACAGTGGAATGGTTGCAAATACCCGTTGAGGATGTGTTTTAGCTTTTGCTACAGTTACGACACCCAAAATACCCAATACTGCGCTAGCTCCAAAACTTGCTGTTGCTGAAAAACACATTGAATCGTCTTTAAGTTTTGAAGATAGGCTATGTTTTTGAAGAATTGCAGAAGGCATCATTAAAGAAACAGATGTAATTTAAAATTGTACTGTTTGTATTATTTTTGAATAAATTTTTTATATGAATAATTTTTCACGCCGCCAATTTGTTGAAAAGACCAGTAAGGCAGCTTTAGCAGGATCATTTATATTCGCTGTCAGTATTCAACAAGAAAAGGAGATGGAAAACGTATTTGTTCATCATGTATATTTTTGGCTGAAGAACGCCGATAGTGCAGAAGACCGTGGCAAATTGGTTGCCGGGTTAAAAAAATTATCTGTTGTTAAAACAATACAACAGTTTCAAATAGGTAAACCTGCCGCCACGAGTAGGGAAGTGATAGATGGTTCTTATGCTGTTTCCTGGTTGGTACTGTTTAATAACAAGGCAGATCAGGATAGTTACCAGACAGACCCTATCCACTTAAAGTTTGTTGAAGAGTGTTCTTCCCTCTGGCAAAAAGTGGTTGTGTATGATTCAATTGCTATATAAACGTTGATATACCGTTTATTTCGGAACTTTTATTTCATCTTTCTTTCGCTTAATTCTGATGGTGGCATTTTTTTCCAGGGTGCTGGAAATACGAATGTCATACCTTTTTTTGCCATCATAAATTTGCATCAATGCCGTATTGGGCGGAATGGATCCAAGATTTTCTGCAAACATGGTCATCTCATTTACTTTCAGCAATGAATCAAGTACAATATCGAAATGAATAGACCGGGTGCTTAGTTTTTGGTGAAAGGCAATTAGTTTATTATTGAAGAAAAAAGAAACAGAGTCGCCGTCTATTTCGCCGTTATCGTAGAAGTCTATTTTTAGCGAATCGGATGATACTTCAATTTCATTACTCACCACATTTTCCCGTTGGGTGTATTCTTTTTCAATTACATAGTTAATCACTTTGCGTTGATAGACATTAACAGGAGGAAGTGTGTCAGTGGCAGAGGGTTTCCACACCTGCACATTTTCTTTGTATTCACTGATAGCTTTTAGTACAGAATCTTTTTTGCTGGCATCTGCATTAAGGTGCAGACTGAAATTGATGTTGGGGCAAACATTTTTATAATCCGGCAAGCCAACAAATGAACCTACAATATCAGATCCAGTCTGCGACACCCGTAAGGTGGCCTGCATATTCATCATACAATCAACCTCTAAACTGGAGATAGAACCATGATAAACTATCGGGATATTATAGAGGCTTAGTTGCCGGGTGGCGGCATTATAATTTCCCTGCACCTGCAGGCTGCGATAGGTATCTTTAAAATAATAGTTAAGGATACCTTTTACATAATTTTTTTCCGGTTGCAACACTAGTTCTACCAGGTAATTATTCGCAGAGCTATTTGATTTTACATTGGCATCGCCATACCAGTAGCCAAATACGGATTGGGAATGGGAGTGAAGGGAGAGTAGTAAAAGAGTAAGTGCCAGTATTTTCTTCATAGAAGGTTTGTAACGAACTCCAAAAATATAGCTGATTAATGCTACTGTAAGTTAATTATCATTTCAGGAATCGTTTCATTTCTCTTTCCACATCTTTTTGTTTGATGCTTTCCCGTTTATCGTGTAGTTTTTTGCCTTTGGCAAGACCAATTTCAATTTTAGCAATATTTTTTGAATTCATAAAAATGCGCAACGGTACCAGGGTGTAGCCTTTCTCTTTTAACTTGGCTACAATTTTAGTAATTTCTTTTTTGTGTAAAAGTAATTTTCTATCCCTTACCGGGTCGTGGTTGTTCATATTGCCATGGGTATATTGGGCAATATTGAGAGATTTAAGCCATACTTCGCCATCGGCTATTAAACAGTAACTATCATTAAAACTAACCTTTCCGGTTCGCATGGCTTTTATTTCTGTGCCAAGCAATACCATGCCTGCTTCATATTTTGTATCTATGAAGTATTCGTGGTAGATGGAGCGATTTTTTATTTCTGTCATCTATAAAATAAAATAAGAGGCAAAAATACCTCTTATTGATTGATTATGTGATTGATATTAATTCTTAAATAAGCCCAATACAGTCGCCAATTTATCCTTCAACTCTTTTCTTGGCACAATAAAATCGAGGAAGCCATGATCCAGCACAAATTCACTGCGTTGAAAGCCGGGTGGTAAATCTTTTTTAATCGTTTCTTTAATAACCCGTGGGCCAGCAAAGCCTATGAGTGCATCTGGTTCTGCAATATTTAAATCGCCAAGCATTCCAAAGGAGGCGGAGATACCGCCAAACGTAGGGTCAGTTAATAAAGAGATATACGGAAGTTTGGCATCACTTAATTGAGATAGCTTGCCGCTCGTTTTTGCTAACTGCATTAAAGAGAAAGCACTTTCCATCATTCGGGCACCACCGCTTTTACTGATGACCATATATGGAATCTTATGTTCCAAACAATAATCAACTGCCCTGGAAAATTTTTCACCCATCACACTTCCAAGCGAACCGCCAATAAATTCAAAATCCATGCAGGCAATTACAATATCGTTGCCACCCACTTTCCCGACTGCCACCCTCATGGAATCTGTCAGATCAGTTT